>JADGQZ010000297.1 GCA_017881345.1 Myxococcaceae bacterium
GGCAGTTGTCGAAGCCGTCGGACTTGCCGTCGCCGTCGGCGTCGTCGGTGTACGACAGCGTCTTGCCGTCGTCGGTGTAGCTCACCCAGACCGAGCAACCGCAGCCACACCCGCAGCCACAACCTCCGCCGCCGCCCTGTTCCTGGGGCGCGCCGCACTGCGTGCCGAGACATTCGGGGTTGTCGCTGTTCTGCGCCAGAACCGGAACGGCCCACAGGAGAGCAAGGCCGACCAGCCACGTGGAGAGCGAACGGACCATCGATGGACCTCCACGCGCCGCCCGGCCACGCTCAGCAATCCGCGATCCAACGCCGTCCGCTGCGCCAACCACGCTGGATGTGACGATCTGGGATCCGGAAAGCGTGAACGCGAGCGCGCGAGTGTGGGCGACTGCTGCGGAGTCCGCCCCTCATCGGTTGACGCCGGTATCCAACCGGACCGGAGAATTGCTCTCCCACGGCGAGGGACGCGACGGACGTTCTCGACGGACCGCTGCTCCGCGCTCAGCCGGCCCGCGGCGCCGCTGCCCGCCTGAGCCGGTCCACCACCGCCAGGCCGAGGCCTTCCTCCCCCGGCACGGAGATGACCGCCAGGTCCACCTTCGCCTCGTCCGCAGCGCGGAACACCGCGTAGAGCTCGCGCGCCAACCCCTCGATGTCGCCCGGGATGCGCAGCGCGACGAGCGGCTCGGGGACCTCGACGGACTCGGGCACCGCCACCGCGATCTTCCGTCCGCCCCCGGCCAGCGACAGCGCCTTGGCGACTGCGCCCCCCGGCTCGGCCAGGAGCACACCGGCGCGCGGGGCGTAGTGCGAGGGGAGGAGGCCGGGCGCGCGGATCTTCCGTCCCGGCACCCGCGAGATCCGGCGCTCGAGCACCAGCTCCACCGACTCCACCGGGACGCCGCCCGGGCGCAGGAGCAACGGCTCGGCCCCGCTCAGGTCGACGATGGTCGACTCGACGCCGACCCGCGCGGGCCCACCGTCCAGGACCAGGTCGACGTCGCTCCCCAGATCGGCTCGCACGTGCTCGGCGCGGGTGGGGCTCACCTGGCCGAAGCGGTTCGCGCTCGGCGCCGCCACCCCGCCGTCGAAGGCCTTCAGCACCGCCAGCGCCACCGGATGTCCCGGGACGCGCAGGGCCACCGTCTCCTGCCCGCCGGTCACCGCGTCCGACGCCCGCGACGAGCGCCGGAGCACCAGCGTCAGCGGCCCGGGCCAGAACGCCGAGGCGAGCCGGTAGGCCTCGGGCGGCACCTGCGTCACCCAGGACTCGATGGCCGAGGCGTGCGCCACGTGCACGATGAGCGGATGGGTCGACGGCCGCCCCTTCACCGCGAAGATGCGGCGCACCGCCAGCTCGTTCTCGGCGTCGGCCGCGAGGCCGTACACCGTCTCCGTCGGCAGGCCGACCAGCCCACCGCGGCGGAGCACCGCGACGGCAGCAGCGATGCTTTCGGGTGACGTGACTTCCATCTCGAGGCGAGGGTTGCGGAGGGGTCCGCCCGCGCTCATAACAAACCCATGACGCAGGATCAGCGGTACCTCGCGCGCAGCCCGATGCCGGTGCCGGCCCGGGCGCTGTTCGACTGGCACGCCCGCCCCGGGGCGTTCGAGCGCCTGAACCCGCCGTTCGACCCTTCCGAGATCCTCGAGCGTTCGGGCGGCCTCGCCCCCGGCGCCCGCACCGTGCTCCGCGTCCACCTCGGCCCGGTCCCCACCCGCTGGGTGGCGGTCCACACCGCGCTCGAGGATGGCCGGTCCTTCACCGACCGACAGGAGTCCGGCCCGTTCGCCCGCTGGGAGCAGGTGCACCGGATGCTCCCCGACGGCGAGAGCCGCTCCATCCTCGAGGACGACGTGCAGTACCAGCTCCCGCTCGGGCTCCTCGGCCGCCTCGGGGCGGGGTTCGCCCGGGAGAGGCTCGAGGCCCTCTTCGCCTACCGCCACGCGCTCACCGCGGCCGACCTCGCCCGCCACGCCGAGCTGCCCGGCCGTGCGCTCCGCGTCGGGATCACCGGCTCGCACGGGCTCATCGGCAATGCGCTCACCCACTACCTCACCGCCGGCGGGCACGACGTCGTCCGCCTCGGCCGCGGCGAGAAGGCCGGCGAGGTGGACGGCCTGGACGCGGTGGTGAACCTCGCAGGCAGCAACGTGGCCGAGGGGCGGTGGACCGAGGAGCGAAAGCGCGAGATCCGTGAGAGCCGCGTGCGGACCACCGAGGCGGTGGTCGCGGGCATCGTCCGCGCCGCGCGGCGCCCGGCGGTGCTGATCAACGGATCGGCGATGGGCTACTACGGCGATCGGGGCGAAACCCCGATCGACGAGTCCGCGCCGCGGGGCACCGGCTTCCTCGCCGAGGTGGTGGAGGCCTGGGAGGGGGCGACCCGCCCCGCCGAGGACGCCGGAGTCCGGGTGGTCAAGCTCCGGACCGGCGTGGTGCTCAGCCCGGATGACGGCGCGCTGGCGAAGATGCTGCCCATCTTCAAGGCCGGTGCCGGCGGCAGGATCGGCTCCGGCAAGCAGATGTTCAGCTGGATCTCGCTGGAGGACGTCGTCGGCGCGATCCACTTCGCCCTGCGCACCTCGGCGCTGAGGGGCGTGGCGAACCTCACCGCGCCCGAGCCGGTGACCAACGCCGCCTTCACCCACGTGCTCGGGCGGGTGCTCCACCGACCCACCTTGGCGGCCGTTCCGGCGACGGTCATCCGCGCGGTGTTCGGTGAGATGGGACAGGAATCGGTCCTCGCCGGCGCCAGCGTCCTCCCCCGCGCCCTCCTGGACGCGGGGTTCCGCTTTCGCTGGCCGGGGCTCGAGGAGGCCCTCCGCTTCAGCCTGGGCAAGGTGCGGCTCCCCAGCGCCGCCTAGGCTTCCCCGGCCCGAGGAAGGCCCGTGAGCCTTGACCGGGGGGCCCGGTGCCTGGGAAAGAGGTCGCCCCCTGATGATCCAGGTCGAGCAGCTCTCCAAGTACTACGGAGCACGGGCGGCCATCCGGAACCTGTCGTTCCGCATCGACTCGGGCGAGGTGGTCGGCTTCCTGGGCCTCAACGGCGCGGGCAAGACCACCACGCTCCGCATCCTCGGCGGGGTGCTCCTGCCCACCGCCGGGACGGTCCGGCTGGACGGGTTGGACCTCATGACCGCCCCGAGGAAGGTCCGGGCCCGCATCGGCTTCCTGCCCGAGCTCCCGCCGCTCTACGAGGAGATGGGCGTCGGCGAGTACCTCGCCTTCGTCGCGGCCCTGCGCGGCGTGGAACCTGGGCGCCTCCGGGCCCGGGTGGCCGAGACCGAGGAGCGCACCGGGCTGGCCGCGCTCGACGGCGAGCGCATCTCGACCCTGAGCCACGGCTACCGGCAGCGCGTGGGTGTCGCGCAGGCCCTCGTCCACGGCCCGGAGGTGCTCCTGCTGGACGAGCCGGCCAACGGGCTCGATCCGGTGCAGAACGTGGAGATGCGGGCGCTGGTCCGGAGCCTCCGGGGCGACCACACGGTGCTGGTCTCCAGCCACATCCTCCCGGAGATCGCCCAGACCTGCGACCGGCTCCTGGTCATCCGTGACGGCGAGCTCGTCGCCCAGGGCAGCGAGACCGAGCTCGAGGAGCGGCTCGGCGTGCGCGCCGGCGTCGAGGTGGAGATCGACGGACCGGCGGAGGCGGTGGCCGCCGCGCTCCGGGCCGTCCCGGGCGTGCGCGGGGTGAGCGTCGAGGCCGCTCCCGGTGGACGGGCGCTGCTCCGCGTCGAGGCGCCCGACGAGCTCCGGCCCGAGCTCGCCCGTGCCGCCGTGGGCGCCGGTGCCCGGCTCTTCCGGCTGGATGTCTCCACGGACCGGCTCGAGTCGCTGTTCCTCAAGCTCGCCGGGCGGGGAGCGTCGGCGTGAGCCCGGCCCTCCTCATCGCCCGGCGCGAGCTGCGCGCGTACCTCCGGACGATGACCGGGTGGATCATCGCCGCCGCGGTGCTGCTGATCGACGGGCTCCTCTTCAACGCCTTCGCGCTCGAGGGCTCCCGGCGCTCCACCGAGGTGCTGACCCGGTTCTTCTACCTCGCCTCCGGGCCCACGATGGTGGCCGCCATCTTCCTCGCCATGCGGTTGCTCGCCGAGGAGCGGCAGCTCGGGACCTTGCCGCTGCTCTACGCGTCGCCGGTGCGTGACCGGGACATCGTGCTCGGCAAGTTCCTCGGGGCGCTGGCCTTCCTCTCCGGCCTCACGCTGGCCACGGCGTACATGCCTCTCCTCATCCTGGTGCACGGCCACATCTCGGTGGGGCACCTCCTGGCGGGCTACCTCGGGCTGCTCCTGCTCGGGGCCGCGTCGCTGGGGCTCGGCACGCTCGGGTCGTCACTGGCGCGGACGCAGGTGGTGGCCGCCATCCTCGGGGCGGCGCTGCTGGTGGCGTTGCTCGTGTCCTGGCTGCTCGCGGCCGTGACCGAGCCGCCGTTCTCGGGTCTCTTCGCCGCGCTCGCGCTGCACAACTCTCACTTCCCTGCCTTCCAGACGGGCCAGGTTCACCTGCGCGACGTGGCCTACTACCTGCTCGTGACCTGGGTGGCGCTCTTCGCCACCACCCGGGTGCTCGAGGCGCGGCGGTGGCGATGAACGCCCGGAGCGGCCTGCTCACCGCGGTGACGGTGCTCGGCCTGGTCGCCGTCTTTCTCGCAGAGCGGGTGGTGGGGGCGGGGTCGCTCCGCGTCGTCCTCGACGTGCTCGGCGTCCTCGCGGTCGTCGCGGCCGCCGTGCTGCGCTGGAACCGCTCGGCGGTGACCGGGGCGGCCGGGCCGCGCGCCCGGGTGGAGCGGGTCTTCGCGGTGCTCTCGACCCTCGCGCTCCTCGCGCTGCTGACCTGGTTCGCCCAGTCCGACGTGATCGTCGCCCTCGGGGGGCCGGATGTCCGGAAGAGCGCGCCGAGGCTGGCGACGGTGCTGCAGCTCGCCACCGCGCTGCTCGCCGCCCTGACCATCGTCCCCCTGCTGCTCGGCGAGCTGGCGTACGCCGCGATGGGCCCGGCGCCCGAGGTCGAGGTGGGCCGCGTGCAGGACGCGGTGGGGACCGGTGTGGCGCTGGTGTCGGTGCTGGTCACGGCGCTCGCCCTCGGCTGGGTGGCAGACGTCCGCGACCTCTCGGCGGACTGGAGCTACTTCCGCCCTGGCCGGCCGAGCGAGTCGACGCGCGGGCTCGTCCGGGGGCTCACCGAGCCGGTGACGCTGAGCCTTTTCTATCCACCCGGCTCGGAGGTGGGCGCGGCAGCACGGGACTACGCCGAGTCGCTGGCCAGGGAGAGCCCGCTGCTCCGCATCGAGCGCCTGGACGCCGCGGTGGATCTCCGCCGCGCCCGCGCCCTCGGGGTGAACGGCAACGGCGCCATCGCGGTGAGCCGCGGTGAGCGGCACGAGACCTACCTCACCGGCGACGCGCTGGACTCCTCGAAGAGCCAGCTGCGCGAGCTCGACCCCGAGGTGCAGCGGCGGCTCTCGCTGGTCGGCCGGGCGGCCCGGGTGGTCTACGTCACCACCGGACACGGCGAGCGCGCCGCGATGAACGCCGATCCCTCCGACCCGCGGGGGACGGTCCGCGCCTTCCAGGAGCTGCTCCGGGCCCAGAACGACGAGGTGCGGCCGCTCGGGGCGGCCCAGGGCCTGGCGACCGAGGTCCCGCGCGACGCGAGCGCGGTCCTGGTCCTCGGTCCGACCACGCCCTTCGTCCGCGAGGAGGTGGAGGCGCTGGTTCGCTACGTCCGGGGCGGCGGCCGGCTGCTGGTCGCGCTGGATCCCGAGTCCGGCTCGCAGTTCGATGCCCTGCTCCAGCCGCTCGGGGTGAGGTTCGTGCCCACCCCGCTGGTGAACGACCGCGTGTACCTGGCGCGGACGCACCAGCCGAGTGACCGCGGGCAGCTGGTCACGGCGAGCTTTGGGCCGCACGCCAGCGTGGGCTCGCTAGTACGCGCGAACGGGCGGCTTCCGCTGTTCCTCCTCGGCACCGGGTCGATCGAGCTGCTCAGCCAGAAGCCGGCGGGCGTCAACGTGGTCTTCACCGTCATGACGCTGGCGGA
>JADGQZ010000298.1 GCA_017881345.1 Myxococcaceae bacterium
ACTGCCCCACCATCGCCAACCGCGACCAGGCCGATGACGACGGCGACGGCGTCGGCGATGTCTGCGACCCGAGGTACTGCGTCGTGGTGGACCCCTCGAAGCCGAACGCCTGCCTCGATCCGAGCGCGGCCTTCGCGGTGAGCGCCGGTGGCTCCATCACCCTGAAGCATGGTGAGGCCCTCCGCCTGCCGCTCTTCGCCAACCGCAACAACGTCGGCATCAGCTACACCTGGACGGTGTCCTCGCGTCCGGCCGGCTCGTCGGCCACCGTGAAGAACCCCATCGGTGTGGCCAGCGTCAGCCGTCACTGGAGCTACGCCTACCCCGACGCCATCGGCAAGCCGGTCTTCACCCCGGATGCGGACGGTGAGTACACCATCCAGCTCACCGCCCGGATGGTGACGCCCGATGCCCGCTACCCCGGCATCAGCCAGTCCACCGCCGCCCTCAGCGTCAAGGTCCAGGCGGCCGGCTCCAGCAGCGGCTGCACCGCCCTGCCCATCGGCGCTCCTGCCGCGGGCCTCGCCCTCGCCGCTCTCGGTCTCCTCGTCCGCCGCCGCCGGCAGCAGTAGTCCGGTGTCGGACCCCCGGGGGGGATTTCAGGTCCACCCTTCACGACTCCCAGGCACGTGAGCTCGAAATCCCCTCTGTTCTCCACCACGGCGAGCCTCGCGCTCGCCGTGGTGTTGTCGTCCTGTAGCAACGCGTCCCTCGAGAAGAAGGCGACGCAGGTCAACGCGCTCGACAATCACCTGTCGGTGCGGGGCCGGGTGTGCACCGATCCACCGGACCCCTACGGCTTCCCGGTGAAGGTGGTGCTGCTGGTCGACCAGTCCGGGTCGATGTGCATCAGCGACCCGCCAGGAAGCCAGGGAGCGGCCGGACTCTGCGAGCAGTTCGCGAACGCGGTGGGAATCAAGACGCCGGCCCGGGTCCGGGCGCTCCAGGCGCTGACCCAGCAGTTTGCCACGCAGCCCAACGTCCAGGTCACGATCGTGCCCTGGGACACCAACGTGAAGAACGTGTGGCCTCCGGTGGCGACCGGGCAGCGCTTCGCCCGTCCCATCGGCATCGACACCTACCTCCAGAACCTCCAGGCCGAGCTCGGCAAGGGCACCGACTTCCAGGGCGCGATGTCCTACGCCTACGGGGTCATCGCCTCGGACATCGCGGATCTCAACACCACCAACCCCCAGCTCCTGCCCCGGACGCGCTACGTGGTGGTGCTCCTCACCGACGGAACGCCCTACCCGCGCTGCTCGGCAAACGACAACCTCAGCCAGTACGCCGACCCGTCGCGCCCCGATCTGATCTGGGCGGACTCGCTGCCGGACTACTGCAACCTCACCAATGCCCAGGGCACCGACGCGATCGACGGCTTCGTCCCGGGCACGGACCGGAACCAGAACTACCAGATCTTCAGCTACGTCGATCAGCTGATGCAGCTCAAGCCCGCGTACAACGTGGGCGACATCCGGATGCACACGGTGCTGCTCTTCAGCGACGAGGGCGTGGCCACCTGCAACTCGCTCGGTCTGCTCTGCCAGGACATCTACGGCGTGTATCCCAACACCGCGCCGGCCGATTACCCCCTCGCCGCGCGGGAGGTGGCGCGCTGGCTACTCCAGCAGATCGCCGGGCGGGGCAACGGCGTGTTCCAGGAGTTCCGCAACCAGGACATCCAGAACCTCGGCCTCGGCGCGCTCGACTACACCTCGCTGGCCAGCAAGAACGTGCTCAAGACCCTGATGGTCCGCTCGCTCCGGAGCGTGCCCAACGGCAATGGCCGGGCGGTGGACAGCGATGGCGACGGGCTGAAGGACGACAACGACCAGCCCTTCGTCCACGGCTCCAACCAGTTCATCGCCGACTCGGATGGGGACTGCTTCGACGACAACTTCGAGGTCATCCACGCCGATCTGGGCTTCGCGCCGGACAAGAAGGACATCCGCGGCTGCGACCCGGCCTCGCCGCTCACCCGGAACTGCATCTGCCGCGACACCGACGGTGACGGGTTGAGCCAGTTCGCCGAGGCGTACCTCAAGACCCGCGCCGGGCTGGTGGACTCGGACGGCGACGGCATCCCTGACGGGCTCGAGGCGCAGTACGGGCTCGACCCGCTGGCGAGCAACAACGGCGTCGACACCGACAACGACGGCGTCTCGGACCTGGAGGAGATCAAGGCCGGCACGGATCCCACCCGACCCGACAAGAACCTCTACGACCTCACCGCGGTCCAGTACACCAGCAAGGCGGAGATTCAGACCGACGGCAGCGTCTGCTACGACTACGTGGTGAGCAACCTCGAGCTGGTGACCCCGCCCAACGGCGTGGGCGCTGCCCAGGCGGGATACAATCTGTTCAAGGTCTGGTTCGCAGAGGCCCCGGAGAGCGCAGTGTCATCCGACTACGGAGTGTGGAAGGTCGCCTGTGCCTGGGCGCAATACGATGCCTCGGGCATTCGCGTGCCCGCGGGCCCGGACATCCAGGTGGACGACGCGGCCTTCCTCCCGCCGAATCTCCTGATCAGCGATCCGGATTACCTGACTCGCTGCGTGGGGACGCCGCCGTGAGAACGCACCGGGCGCGGCTCCTTGCCGCGGCCCTGGCGGGAATGCTCGGCCTCGGCATCGCCTGCACGCAAAGTTACCTCTACGACGAACGCCGGCGGGACCAGCTGCCGACGGACCGGACGATCGTGTTCGAGGGCCGGTTCTGCACGCTCGGCACCAACGACGTGGTCCGGCCGATCAAGATCCTCTTCGCCTTCGATGCCAGCCAGTCGATGCGGGTCAGCGACCCGAACGGGACCCGGGCCTTCGCGGTGGTGCAGCTCCTCAACTCGCTGCCCCGGGATCCGAACATCGAGTTCAGCGTGATGCTCTTCGCCGGGAGCACCACCGCCTCGCTCACCAAGAGCGGCCTGGCCGAGTTCGAGCCGCTGCTGTCCTACAGCCCGGCGGACTTCACCACGCTCGAGGACCAGATCCTCAACTTCACGAATCCCAACTCGAACCGCGACTCGACCGACTTCATCAAGGCGCTTTCCGAGATCTACGCCATCCTCAGCACCGACATCACCGCGAACCGGAACGCGGCGGTGGGCGCCCAGGTGGACGCGAGGCCCCGATACATCGTCATCTTCCTCTCCGACGGCCACCCCACCTTCAACCAGGACGACGAGCTCTTCCAGGGGGACGCGGTCCGCCGGATCCGGCAGCTGCGCATCCTGGTGGACGACGTCATCTTCAACACCGTCCACGTCTTCGCCCCGGTGCAGCCGGTCTCCAGCATCTGTGACGTGACGGGCGATGCGGGCTGTCCCCTGCTGATCGTCAACCAGGACGCCGAGCGGCTGGAGAAGATGGCCACCATCGGAGGCGGCAACTTCCGCGACTTCCGCAACAACGAGCAGGTCAACTTCCTCAACTTCAACATCGGCCAGACCCGGCGGGCATACGTCCTCAAGGAGTTCGTGGCCTCCAACATGTCCGCCCCTGCCGACTCCCCTCCCGACGCCGGGGACAGCGACCTCGACGGTCTGACCGACGAGGAGGAGCTGGCGCTGGGCACCGACCCCAACAACCGTGACACCGACGGAGACGGGTTCAGCGACGGCGTCGAGGTGCACTTCGCCAAGCTGGGGGCGAGCTTCAACCCACTGGGCTTCATGCTCCCCGACGGTGGCGGCCTCGATCCGGGTTGCCCTCCGGCGCTGCGCGGGGTGGACAGCGACTGCGACGGTATCCCCGACTGCGACGAGCAGATCATCGGCACCAACTCGACCCTCATCGACTCGGACAACGACGGGATGCCGGACAGCATCGAGTGGCAGCTCGGGACCCAGCCCTCTGCTCAGGACATGGACGAGGACCCGGACAACGACGGGCTGGCCAACCGCAACGAGGTGCGGCTGCACACCAACCCGTTGCTCGCCGACACCTCGACGCTGGGCGTGAACGGCTACCGCTACGTGCTGGAGGAGGACGGGCCGGTCGACGAGCAGGGGCGGCAGTGCTACCGCTTCCGGGTGGAGAACATCCTGCTCGCGCCCACGCTCGACTACCGGCCCGACGGCGGGGTGTCGCTGCCGGACGGCGGTCAGCTCTTCCGCGCCGATGGTGGCTACCTCTTCGCCGACGGGGGCATCGGCTACGGTGCGGGCATCAACGAGATCCAGCTCTCGATCGCCATGCTCCCCGCGGACGACCCGGCCGGGCGGACCATCCTCCGCACCTTCCGGACGCGCGCCGCGCGGTACCCCGTGGGCGGCATCAAGCAGACGGTCGACGGCGTCATCCGCGTCGACCCGAGCGACTTCATCCCCACTTGCTACGTCCCGCCCGCGGTGGACGGCGGGATTCCCGACGCAGGCTGATGAGCGCTCCGGTGCTCGGTACCTGCGAGGAGGATCGATGACCCGTGCCGTTCACGGCGCCCGGACGTTCCGGACCCCGCCCTTCCTCGCTGGACTCCTGGTGACCGCGCTGGCCGGCGGCTGCCTCAAGGGCGAGGTGGGCGAGCTCCCGCCTCAGGTCATCACCCACCCCGATCCGAACTGCAACACCGCCCCGGACGCCGAGGCGAACACCGAGTGCCGTCTCACGCTGGGCCAGGAGGTCCAGGAGTACATCCAGCAGCAGGGAGACCAGGACTGGTGGGTGGTCAACGTCGGCACGCTGCCTCCGCGGGCGATCGTCCACGTGGTCGCCGGCTACAAGCCGGGGAGCGGCCAGGACGCGGGCAGCTTCAACACCGCGGTCAACCTCCAGCTCAACGTGCTCGACTCGAACAACGGCACGGTGGGGAGCAACATCATCTCCGCCGTCGACAAGCACGGCTCCAACTCGCCCGGCCTGCTCGACGTCACCTTCCGCTACACCCGCAACAACAACGACCTGTTCATCCTGCTCCAGGATGACACCGGGAAGAAGTACGACGACCTGTCGCCCTACAGCCTGATGGTCGAGGTCATCCCCGACCCCGACACCAACGAGCCCAACGACACGGTGGACACCCCCACCACCATCCAGCTGACGTCGAGCGGAAACGGTGGCGTCGCGGGAAACAGCGGCGGCTATCTCTCCACCCCGGGCGACGTCGACTACTACAGCATCGACGCGCCCAGCCCGAACTCGGTGATGTGGATCCGGGTGGGCGAGGATCCGGCAGCCCCCTCGCCGCCTCCCCACCTCTACCGGCTGGAGTACTTCCTCCGCGCTCCAGGTCCCACGCCCGCCGTTGCCGGGCCCGTCATCGCCACCGACTCGTCGAGCGCCGGCTCGCAGGTGAGCAAGAGCCTGGTGCAGATCGGCACTGCGCGATTGCTCCCGGCCCTCGTGGCCGTCCCGCCCAATCCGCTCAACACCAAGTTCACGCTCGAGGTCCGGGGCTACATCGACCCGAACAACCAGACGGTCATCCCGCTCGGAGATCTCGCCTTCAAGTACAAGGTGGAGGTCATCATCGTCCCGCTGCAGGACCCCGCCGAGCCCAACAACACCATCGCCGACGCCAAGGCCAAGGCCTCACCGGACCTCTCGCTCGCGGGGCCTGGCGGCTCGGGCAACATCAAGGGCCGCATCAGCTTCGTGCCCGACCCGGATTACTACCGGGTCCGCCTGGTGGGGACGACCGCCGGGCCCACGCTCCTCCACTACAAGGTGACGCCCAACGGGTCCACGCCGCGCTTCCCGCCGGTGCCGGGGATCCAGGACCGGGTGCTCACCGTCACCACCGAGGTGGCCGCAGGCCAGGAGGGCGCCTGCGCGGCGGGAGACGCCGGGGTGTGCATCATCAGCGCGACGCGGGGCAGCGACAGCTACCTGAACGCGACCAGCCTCTGCGCCGGGAGCGGCGGCTCGCCCCCGCAGTGTCTGCAGTCGGCGCGGTACGAGAACTACAACACCCCGCCGCAGTTCCTGAACATCTCGAACTTCGAGGCGGTGCTCCAGGTGCCGCCGAGCGCGGGCAACGTCGACTACTTCTTCAAGTTCGAGGACAACGGGAACAACTGGGCAGACGACACCGACTACACCATCGCCGTCGACTGGATGGGCGAGCCCGACGCCCCCGAGGCGGTGCCGGATCCGCAGCGCGTCGCCACCATGGCCGCCGGCGTCGGCAGCACTCCGCTCACCGGGTATCTGAGCTACGGCATCGGCGCCACCGACACCTCGCTGGGCATCGCGCCGATCACCGACACCAAGGACTACGACGGCCGGGGCGACGACGTGGACACCTGGGCCATCGACGTGCCGGTGGGGTCGGTGGTGGACTCCCGGCTGTTCTTCCAGTGGCGCATTCCCGCGACCGCGCTGGCCAACCAGCCGTACGACCTCGGCATCCGGCTCGGGTTCTGCGTCCCGGATGGCGGCGTGGACTGCGCCAGCATCCAGACCCGGACCCAGACCGGCGGCAGCCAGCTCGGCCTGATCTACGAGACGGCGCCGGTGACCTCGTGGTGGAACTTCGGCGGGGCGGCGACTCCACTGGAGCCGGCGTACGACCGCAGCTACGCCGGCACGGCGCCCACCGGAGAGGTCCTCACCGTGCTCCGTGATTACGCCTGCGGCTGCCTCGAGCAGCGGCTGGTCCCACCCTCGGGCACCGCGAAGATGTTCGTCTCGGTGTTCCCCATCAATCGCCAGACTTGGGTGACCAACATCCCCTACCGGGTCGAGGCCGGATACGGAGCTCCACCCTCCTACCCGTACCCGTTCGTGGCGAATGGCGGGGCGACGGTGAACTGCCCCGCGGTCTGCCAGTTCACCAAGAACTGACCAGCGCCTCGACCGTGGCCGGCGTGAGCACGGCGAGCTGGTGGAGACCGGGGCGAGACGGCGCACACGAGGCACGAGCAGCGGAGACGTGCCTCGCGGCAGTGAGCCCGGACGCGCCACGCCCCTGCGCGGCTCCACCAGCCTCCCCCTGGTGCGGGGGACCTGGAGCAGCGCAGGGCCCGGTCCGCGCGTCGCCGCGAGAGGATCAGCCCTCGCGGCGATCGGGATGGCGTGGTCGAGGCGCTACGGGCAGCCCTGCGTCCCGGCGTCCGGCCCGAGGATGCCGAGCGTCACCGTCTTCAGCCCGTTGGCGACGTTGGTGGCGTTGGTGCTGATGTTCAGCGCGGCCTGCCAGCTGCCGGCGTCGGGCGAGACGAACTGCAGGGCGACGAAGCCGATCTGCTTCGACTTGAGGGTGGTGATCACCGTCGGCGTGCCGCCGTCCGGGTCCGAGGCGAGGACCCCGTTGGCCAGGAGCTGGAAGGCTGCATTCCCGCCGGTGACCAGGGAAGCGTTCGCGGAGGTCAAGGTGACCGAATTGATCACAAGGTCCTCCACCCCCCCGTTGGTCACCTGCAACGTCTCCCGCCGAAGGGCGCTCTTGCAGAGCGTGTCCACGATAGAGTCGCGATCGGTGATCACCGACGGCTTCTGCGTGAGCGGAGGGCCGCTGGTGCCCGACTCACCGCCACAACCGAGGTAAGCTGCGCCGAGCAGCAATCCTCCAGACAAAAGAACGCGCTTGATCATGAAAAGAAGTCTACCGGTCCCGTCGAGCCCCCACCAGAGACGAGCTGCGGTCGCGGCGGTGCTGCTGGTGTGGCTTTGTGGGTGTAGCAACGGCCGAAACGACTTCATCGGTGCGCGAGTGAAGGACAGCTGCAACGGGAGCTGGCCGGTGTGCAACCAGACCGCGAGCTGCTTCATCGGCGACCAGAGCTACATCGAGGGCCGCTTCCCCGGGGAGGGGAAGATCATCGTCCGGCTCGAGGAGCCGAGCGAGGTGAAGGTCAGCTTCTACTTCGACAACATCTCGGCGGTGGGCAACCTGACGTCCATCGTCTGGTACGAGACCGGGTGCACCGCCAGCATCCGCTCGGACGTGCCGGGCAAGACGGTGGCCACCGAGTCCAACGCCACCGGCGTCTATACCCGGAGCGCCAGCCTGCTGGAGCAGGACGAGCACCTGGTCTCCTTCAAGAGCGACCTCGAGGCGACCTACCTGATGAAGGTCGAGATCATCCCGACGGTTCTCTGATTTTCTAGATCTTTCCTGATTTCATCCGCTGCACCAGGCGGTCCGCGACCCGGTAGGCGTTGGCCATGATGGTCAGCGTGTTCGGATTGCCGCCGCTGGTGGGCATGAAGCTGCCGTCGACCACGTAGAGGTTGGGCACGGTGTGGGCCCGGCAGTCCCGGTCCAGCACGCTGGTCGCGGGGTCGGTGCCGAAGCGGCAGGTGCCGTGCTGGAGGATGGTGGTCTCCCCGGCCTCGGTCACCCGCCAGACCGCGTCCGGCTCCATCGCCCGGAGCAGGTCTTCCCCCCGGTCGATCAGATAGCGGGTCACCGGCAGGTCCGCCGGGTGCCGGTCCACGGTGATCGCCGCCACCGGGAGCCCGTAGCGGTCGAGCACCGTGTCGTCCACGGCCACGTGGGTCCCGGCGGTGGGGAGCCACTCGGCGTAGGTCTCGAACTGCAGCACCTTGCTGTCGCGGAACACGCGGAAGCGCTCCTTCAGCTCCTTGCCGAAGGCGCCCTTGCCGCCCCCTGCCAGCACGATGCCGGCGCTGATCGGCGATGGGTGCTCCCAGAGAAAGCCGATCGCGCCGCCCTTCCGGCTCCCGAGCTTGGTGGACGCCGGGAGCACGTAGTGGTCCGACAGGCTCCGCTGGACGAAGGGCGCCCGATCGTCGAGCCAGGGCCAGCTCTGCTTGCGCTTCGAGATCCGGAACGAGGCCCTGGAGCGTCCGAAGCCGCTGAACGTGAGGTTCTTTCCGACCAGCCCGCTGTCGTTGGCCAGCCCCCTGGGCCAGCGGGAGGAGCGCGAGTTGAGGAGCAGTCGCGCGCTCTCCACCGCGGTGCAGGAGACCACCACGATCTTCGCCGGCTGCTCCTGGAGCGCGCCCGCCTCGTCGATGTACACGACGCTCTTCGCCTTCCCGTCGGGCGAGACCTCCACGCTGCGCGCCATGCACCGGCTGCGGAGCTCCACGTTCCCGGTGGCGAGCGCCGCGGGGATGAGCGCCGCCTGGGTGCTGGACTTCGCCCCCACCTCGCAGCCGTAGCTGCCGCAGAGGGGGCAGTAGGCGCAGCCCGCGCGGCCCCGGTACGGGCGGCTGGCGATGGCCCGGGCGGTGGGGTACGGGTGCACGCCGATCTTCTTCCCCGCCCGGTCGATCTCCTTGGCGATGGGGTGCTCGTCGAGCGGCGGGAGCGGATACGGCTTGCGGCGCGGCTCGGCCCAGGGATGGTCGGTCACCACCCCGGAGACGCCGATCTCCTCCTCCACCTGCTCGTAGTAGGGGAGCAGATCCTCGTAGCGGATGGGCCAGTCCACCACCGTCGAACCCTGCGGGGCGCCGAGCATCGACTTCATCCGGAAATCCACCGGCTTCAGCCGGTAGAAGAACCCGCTCATGTGCACCGTGCCGCCACCCACGCAGTTGGCGGTCCAGGCGTGATTGGTGCGCGAGTACCTGGCGTTCTGCCCCGTGCGCCAGAGGTGCGGCTCGTCCCACGGCAGGGGCATGAAGAAGTTGCGGCGGCTGATCGAGATCTCGTCGTGCGTGAAGTCGGCCAGGGTGTAGGCCGGACCCTTCTCCAGCAGCACCACCTTGTATCCGGCGCGGCCGAGCTGCAGCGCCATCGGCGCCCCGCCCGCACCGCTGCCGACGACGACCACGTCCACCTCGGAGAAGGCCATCGGTGATTCAGCCTTTCCGGGTCTCGCAGCCGTGGTGGTGGCCGGAGGGATCGGCGCAGCCGCGCCGGCCCTCACCGAAGCCGATCAGCTCCCAGCCGCGGCCGCCGCGGTTCCCGCCGTGCGACGGATCCCCGAACAGGCCCTCCATCGTCAGCCCGATGAGCACGGTCCAGTAGTGCTGCTCGCCGCTGCCCGGGGGGGAATCCTTGAACTCGGTGAGCAGCGCGTCCTGCTCGGCGGGCCCGAGCGCGGTGAACGGCTTGTGCGCCCGGGTCTGCGCCCGCCGCATCAGCGCCTCGGTGCCACGGACGAAGTCGTCACGGACGTGCGAGAGCGTGGGGGTGGAGAGCGCGCGATCGATGTACTCGGGGACCCCGAGGTCGATCGCACCCGGCTCCTCGTCGCGCGGGCAGATGCGCTCCACCGCCGCGGCAACGGCGTCGTACTCTTCGTTGGTGAGCGATCGGTGGGACGTCTCGACCACCGGCCCGACCGTGGCCTCGGATTTCTTCGGCTCGGACGGCTTGCACGCCGCGTAGAGCAACGCGGTGCCGGACATGAAGCCCACGTGCTCGATGAAGTGTCGCCGGGTGATGTCGCGATCCGGCGTGTCTCCGGACGTGGGTGGAGGTGTCTCCGACATGCGGTGGAGTGTCCCCCGGGAAATCGACGGCTCGCAAGGCGATGCACGACGGTCCGCGCGACTCACTCGGATAGAATGCGATCCGATCTCGGGGGTGAAAGTGAAGGAAGGGATGCGTCCCACATCGATGGCGCTGGCGATCGGTGCGCTCGTTGCGCTGGCGATCGGCGGCTGCGGCCACAAGCTCGGGGAGCTCATCTACAACGACAGCCTCCTGTGCGGGGACCAGAACCAGGCCTGCGCGCCCGACGCCGGCAAGTTCGAGCTCTTCATCGTCGATCGCACCAGCATCGAGGTCGCCAATCCCTCGATCCCCACCTTCGACATGGTGGCCAAGCCCGGCACCACCCGGGTGGGCTTCGCCTACGTCCTGAAGAGCCCGCGCCAGGACTCGGGCGTGGTCCAGATGTTCCCTGACGCCGGGATCGTGGATTACGACATCATGTTCCAGGAGTTCGACGTCGACGCCGGCGTCGGCTCGGGCGCGCAGCGCGTGCAGACCGTCCAGCGCTTCTTCGGGGTGAGCGTGGCCTACCAGGCCAACGGCGACCCGGCGGTGGCGTACCTCGGCGGCCCGCCGGACTTCACCGAGACCTTCTGGTTCCAGAACGACGCCGCCATCTCCTACCGGAGCGGCGCGACCTGGACCGAGCGGGTCGCAGCGACGGACTCGAGCCCGCCGGTCTCGGGCTCGGCCCCTTCCGACAACGGGAAGATCGTCGGCTTCTACCCGGCGCTGATCTTCGAGGGCAACAGCGCGGTGCTCGCCTATCGCGATGCCCACTTCGGCCAGTCCGCCGGCACCGGTGACTGGAACTCGGCCGACCTCGAGATGGCGGTCGGCGGACCCACCGCCTGGACGCCGGTGGCGCTCCTCGAGGCCGGAAACAGCAAGCGGGCCTACGGTGGACACAGCCGGATCATCCACGGGGCGATGACCCTCTCCTCCGGACCGCGGGCGGCGGCGGTGGTCTCCGACCGCGCGCCGAGCGGCCCGGACACCTTCGGTCAGGACATCGAGTTCTCCGAGCAGCAGACCGACGGCAGCTGGAAGAGCTGCGGGGCCCTCCAGCCGCTCACCAACGTGGACACCCCGAGCATCCTCGGCGCGAACGGGGCGACGCTCCTCCCCAACACCCAGTCCGGTCCGTCGATCGACTACCGGGACAACTTCGGTTACGGCATCGCGGTCACCAACCGCAGCGTGAACGGCGCGTACTTCACCTCCTGCGCGGTGAACACCGACTGCACCGTGCCCGGGAACTGGGACACCCTGGACCCGGTGTTCCAGCGCGGAAGCGGCGGATGGTACGCCTCGGTGGCCATCTCGCCCGCCGGAGACCCCTCGGTCGCGTACTACGTCTGCTCCAAGCAGCCGAGCCGGAACGAGAACAGCTGCACCCCCGACCACTACCTCGCGGTCTCCAACCGCGGCGTGAGTCAGGTCTGGAGCGATCACGAGCTGGTGGTGGACACCGGCGCCGTGTTCCAGACCCGCATGGTCTTCCTGGGGAACCGACGGGTCATCGGGTACCGGAACGGCGTGACCGGCGTCCTCCAGCTCGCGGTCGAGAAGCCATGAATCGGAGGACGCTGGTGGCCCTCACCTCCGTGGCGGTCGCTGCCGCCGTGGCCTGCGGCGGAGGCTCCAACTCGCTCGGCGGGAGCCTCTCCGAGGTCTTCCCGCTCGACGTGTCCACCGCCCACGTGATCCGCAACGACCAGGCGCTGGTGGTGAGCTACGAGGCGAACCGCGGCCGCGACATCGACCTGGTCCTCCGCTTCACCCTGGCGCTGGACCAGCTCCCGCTCCAGCGCGGCAGGACGGTGAAAATTTCCGGGACCACCGACGCAGGCATCCTCCGGGCCACCTTTCTGCACAACGCCGCCGGTGAGCCGGCACGGGTGCTCCCCTCGGTGGCGGTGGGGCAGTTCACGCTCGACACCGGCGGAAACCCCGGCGACGACACCTCTGGCAGCTTCGACGTCTCCTTCGTCACCGACGGCACCTACGGGAGCGGACGCGGCGTGTCGGGACATTTCCGGGCCACCGCGATCGACGGCGGCTACGGCGACTGGATTCCCTGACGTGAGCGCCTGTGCGCGTGGGACACCACAGGTGGGATTGACGAAATTCGTCAGCGGTTCCGCTCCGGTGGATGCGTTGACAGATCTCCACAGCGTTCGATTTACTCGCCGTCGACCCATGCGAGCTCGAACTGCGCTCCGCGTCGTGGCGCTCGTGTCCACGCTCGCGGGATCCGCTGCACTTCCGTTGCCGGCCGCCGCGGCGACGACGACGACGACCAAGAAGTCCTCGAGCAAGACGACGAAGAAGTCCACGTCGAAGTCGAGCAGCGGCAAGAGCAGCGCATCGAAGAGCTCGAGCAGCAAGAGCAAGGCCCCGGCGACGACGTCGAAGAGTTCGACCGTTCCGGCCTCCGCGACCAAGAGCTCCTCCACCTCTTCTTCCAAGGCGGCCTACGACCCGGTGGCCGCCTCCCCTTCCATCCCCGGCGCGCCGGCCACCGCCGCTGCTGCGGGGGCACCCGCACCGCGCGGCCCCACCCGCATCGACTTCGACGACCGGCTGATCCAGGGCCAGACCAACAAGTCCGGCGCGGTCTACCTCTATGACCGGAAGGAGCTGAAGCAGAGCTCGATGGTCAAGAAGCGCGAATCCTTCCGGGAAGAGATCGTCGGCGTGGTCTACGACTCCGAGCTCTGACGTGAGCGGCCAACCTGCAGTCCTCCAGGTCGTCATCCTGCGCGACGGGCTCCTGGTGGGGACCGAGGTCTTCGTCCCCGGCTCGTACGTGCTCGGCAGCGCCGACGACGCCGACCTGCGCCTGGACGACGGGGCAGTGGATCCGCACCACGCCGTCCTCTACTTCCAGAACGGGAAGGCGGCGGTGCAGGACTCGGGCTCGGTGGGCGGGCTCTACGTCAACGGCCACCAGGTCACGGCCTGCGAGATCCGCTCGGTGGACGAGGTGGTGCTCGGGCCGTTCGTGCTCAAGACCCGGGTGCTCGGTCCTCGCACCACCCCGAAGAGCACTCCGCCACCGGAGGTCTCGGCGCTCCTGGGCAGCGTCGCCCCGGCGGCCATTCCCCAGGTCCAGCCCATCTCCTCGCCGCGCCGGAACTCGGCGCCGCCCCCCCCGCCGGCCGAGACGGACGCCACCGTCCCCGCGCCGTATACCCGCGCCCCGGTGGTGAACGGCCAGAACGAGGGGCCGGGCACCATGCCCTCCGCCCGTCGGCGGAAGGGCAAGGGAAAGGCGCACGACGACGAGCCGCTCGCTCCCTTCTCGGCGCCCGCAGCGTCCGAGCCGAAGCCGCCGCTCGACACCTACGAGCGCCCCGCGCCGGCCCGCCCCGCCCCGGAGCGGCCGTGGAGCAGCGATCCGCCCCGGGTCTCGCCCGACGCCGCGCGCGCGCCCGAGG
>JADGQZ010000032.1 GCA_017881345.1 Myxococcaceae bacterium
ATCCACGCGCTCCGCGACATCGAGCGGCTGGTCGTGGCCGGAGATCTGCTCTCAGGTCCACTCGAGCCATCGGCCACCGCCGACGTGCTGATGTCGCTCGAGGCGTCCGTCATCCGCGGCAACCACGAGCGCCAGCTCCTCGCCTGCGCCGAGGCGCCCGGCGGGGCGAGCGACCAGTACGCCTTCGAGCACACGACCGTCGAGCAGCGGGCGTGGCTCGGGACGCTCCCAGCGACCCTCGAGCTCGCCCCGGACGTGCTCGTCTGCCACGGCACACCGGAGACCGATTACGTCTATCTCTGCGAGGAGCTCGACGGCGGGCCGGTGAAGCTGGCCCAGGATGCGGTCATCACCGGGCGTCTGGGCGGCGCGCGGCAGGCACTCGTGCTCTCCGGCCACTCGCATCACCCGCGCACCGTGCGCCTCTCCACCGGGCAGCTGGTGGTCAACGCCGGGAGCGTCGGCCTCCAGGCCTTCCGTGGCGATCCGCCGCACCCCCACCACGTCGAGAACGGATCGCCGCACGCCCGCTTCGTCGTCTGCGAGCGGACGCCGCGCGGCTGGCAGGCCGAGCACCACCAGGTCGCCTACGACTGGGACGCGGCCGCCGAGACCGCGGCGCGACACGGGCGGCCCGAGTGGGCGGCATGGCTTCGCTCCGGCCGGGTGTGACCGCCCGCTACGGCTCGACGGCCTTCTCGACGACCTTCCAGCTCTTGTCGGGGTCGAAGGTCTTCATCGCCGCGGCGACGCTGGCGGTCTTCGGCCCGAGGTCCTTCTCGTAGACCACGCCCGCCTGGTTGACGATGAACGTCATCACCCCGGAGCTCGCGTAGGACGCCGGGTAGGCCACGAGGGCATACCCCCGCGTGAGCTGCTTGTTCTCGCGGTAGCTCATCGCCCCACCCTCGGCATGGGGGCCCTGTCCCTCGAGCAGACGGAAGAAGTACCCGTGGTAGGGCGCGCGCTTGCCGGGCTTCGCCGCGTAGCCCTCGCTGACCGCGCCGCTGACCCTCGGCCCCATCGGGCTCTCCGGCTCGCCGGGCTTCGTCTCCCAGTAGAGCCCGTCGTGCTTTCCTGGCGAGCTGAACAGCCGGTCGGCGTAGTGAGGCACGCTCGAGCCGTCGGGGTTCCGTGCCAGGTAGTCCTCCTGCGCGCCGACGTACCCGAGGCACACCTGGATGGTGTCGAGCTCGTTGCCTCCCACCCGCCGCGCCAGCAGCTCCTTCTCGCCGGCGGCGATGTCGAACGCCCAGCCAGCCTTTCCCTTCACCAGCGGGATGGGGAATGCCCAGGGGTTCGCGCCGATGAGCAGGGTGCGGCTGTTCTCGGTCGGCGACTCGATGCTGTGGCTCTCGTCGTAGAGCTCCATGAAGCGCTTGAGCGCCGCACGGTCGGCCACGGGGTCCCCGGAGACGAGGACCGGGCGCGAGCGCTCCCCGAGGGCCGCGACCACCGCCTGGACATCGCCCGAGCGCACCGCGGACATCACTGCGTCCATCGCCGCCGTGGGGTCCGCGTATGTCGGCGCGCCCTTGGCGAGCACCGGCGCCGCGAGGAGGAACAGGAAACAGAGTGTCGACCGGAGAAGGGTCCCCATCGCTAGCGCCTCCTCCCGCCGCCGCCACCACTCCGCCCACTGGATCCGAGACTCGATGAGCCTCGGTTGCTCGCGGCCTTCGTCTGCGAGCCGGAGCCCATGCCTCCATAGCCACTCGGCGCCGGCCTCGCTGCGGGGGCACCCCCACCGCCACCCCAGCCGCGGTCACCGGCGCCGTACGACGGCGACGGCGCAGGACGCGTGCTCGGGGCTCCGGCACCGGTCGACGGGCGCGGCGGCGGCGCTCCGCCACCTCCCGGAGGCACTCCAGTGCTGGGAGCGGGACGCGTGCTCGGGGCTCCGGTTCCGGTCGATGGGCGCGGCGGCGGCGCTCCGCCACCTCCCGGATAGCCGCCACCGCTGGGAGGGGGACGGTAGCCGCCACCTCCGGCAGGCGGCGGCGGTGGACGGTACCCACCTCCCCAGCCGCCGGGCGGTGGAGGACGCGGAGGGTACGGAGGTCGCGGCGGGTACCGCGGATAGGGCGGGTACCGCCAGTAGCTGCTCGAGCCGATGGCAACCCCGACGCTGAAGCTGACCACCGCGACGCCCGCCACGTAGCCGGGCGGATAGACCGGCGGTGGCGGATACATCGGGTACGCCCAGGTGCCGTACACCACGGTGGGGCTGTAGACGGGCACGTAGACGACCTGCGGCTGGGCCGGCTGGATGTAGATGATGGTGGTGGTCTCGCCCGTGCCGCCGCTGCTCGCTGGCGCCGGCTCCACCTTCACCGTCTGCTGCGAGGAGGACTTGAGGTTCCCTGCCTCCATCGCCCGTGCGCGCATCTGCTGGACGGCGAAGGACACGGAATCCCGCTGCAGCCGGTATGCCGTGCCGAGGTCGCGCGCCCAGTCGGTGTGCTCGCTCAGCATCTTGAGCACGTCGGGCAGAGTCGCCAGCGCCTTCACGCTGTCGTCCCACGGCTTCCCCGCGAGCGCGGATTCGAGATCCTTGCCGGTGAGCTTGGGGTTGGCCTTCAGGAAGGCGGCGGCGTCGGCAACCTCCTGCGGCCGGAGCGACGCCTCGAGGACCTGACCGAGCAGCGGGTCCGGAAACAGGGCGATGGGAGAGACCAGCGCCTCCAGCGCCTCGGGAGGCATCTGACCCGGGGCCGCCGGAGGAGGGGGCGCCTGAGCTGCAGCCGGAGCCGCAGCGGCCGCGGGTGCCGGCGGAGGGGCGGGGGCCACGGGTGCCGGAGGTGGTGGAGGCTGGGGCGGGGGTGTCTGCGCCTGTTCCTTCGAGGACCCGGCGCATCCGCCGATCAGCGCGCCGAGCAAGATGCACCGCCAGAGGGTCATCCACCCACTCTGCCAGGAAGCTCGCCCCTGGCGTCAGGTGAAAGCGCATGGGACCAAGGTGCTAGCTCCCCCCGTCTCGACCCTTCGCGGGGGCGTCAGCGCGCGACGGCCACCCGCGACGACCCGCTCTTCTCCTGGATGCAGGCGTGGTCCGCGTTGGACCACTCCTTCTGGAGCTGCCACCTGGTATCCCCGAGGGTGACGCAGCCGCCGAATCTCCAGTTGCACCGGTCGGCGATCTCCTCGCCCGTGCGGTCCACCCAGCCGTCCCCGTCGGGGTCGGTCAGCATCTCCATCAGCTCGTGGGCGGTGACGTTCGCCAGCGCGCGCGTGGGGGCGCTGAGCGCGTTGCAGTGGAACAGGTCGCCGGGATCGCACTGGGGCGCCCGGGCGACGTTCGGCAGGTAAGCCACGTGAATGCGGCGGCCATCGGGACACTTTCCGCCGTCGTGCCAGGCGCAGAAGCCCGACTGCTCCGGAAAATCGTCGGTGAAGACGAGGTAGAGCGCGGTGGGGCTCGGCGCCTGCCGTGCGTCCGCCAGCACCCCGCACACCTTCGCGACGATCTCCTCGCTGGTCGGCGAATGGGTGGGTGAGGGCGACGTCTCCATCAGGTGGCCGACGAAGGTGGTCTTCGCCGGACGGCGCACGTACTGGTCGGCGATCGCCACGTATCTCGAGGCCTGGAGGCCAGTGAGGAAGCCGTCGATTCCCGACATCGCGTCGGGCGGGAAGCGCGCCGGGTCACCCCACCAGATCGCGTAGACCGCGGCGTCGGCGATCACCGCGCCGCCGTGATCCTCGAGGTCGTCGGTCGATGCCGGTGCGGCACCGGCATGCCGGGAGGCCATGATCGATCCATGCCCGCCTGGAGCGACCATGGACCCGACGATGAGGGACTCCCGCGTTTCCCAGCCGGAGGCGCTCGAGGCGCCGAAGCAGCCCGTCGCTCCGGCTGACGCCAGGACGATGCAGATGGACGCGCGCAAAGGAAGGCCCTCCCAGGCAGGTGCTCTCCCCGGCGAGCGATCTCGACCCACGCGGGGTCGGCCGTCAAGCGGCCCCGCTGAACGCCGCGACGCCTAGACCTTGGCCGCGAGCACGTCGTGCTTCTCGATGCGCGGGGCCTCGGCGAGCAACTCCGCGGCATTCGCCATCAGCGCAGCGGCGATGGGTCCGGAGAGATGGGCCTGCCTTCCGTCCTCGGCAGCGAAGGTGTCGAAGATGGCGAAGGTGCGCCGATCGAACCGCACCGCGAACCACTGCAGCGTGCCCGCCTCGCGCTGGGCGAGCGCGAGCCCCGAACGGAGGAAGTCCTCCACGGCGCGCTCCTTGCCCTCCTTCGCGATCAGACGGACGAACAACCCCAGGCCTGGACTTCCTTGCGTTCCCATGCGACCCGTTCCCCTTTCGAGCTCGGCCGCAGCAGCGATCCGGGCTCCTGGGGTGAATACGTGCGGCGGGTTTCGTTGCACGGGGCGCCGCGCCGAGCGCACGCGCGAGCGGGCGGTCCCCAGGAATCGAGGATCTGGGGCGCTGGGTGGTGGACAGGTCGCGCGGGCGATCCCGCGTCCGGGCTCAGCGGAATCCGGCCGGGCACTCCCGACGAACCAGGGCCTTTGCCTGCTCCTGGCTGGCCGGACGGAACCCGCGGCGCTGGTGCTGCTCGAGATCTTCCTGCGGGAAGGTCACGACGGCGCCCCTGGGGTCCACGGCGAAGTACATCGCGTCGTACTTGTCCTTGGCGCAGGGCTCGGTGCCCTTCGGCTGTCCGGATGCCTCGGAGCAGCCGGCCAGTGGCAGGACGGCCAGCAGGGCGAGGAGGACGACGGAGCGGTGGAGTCGCGACCCCATGATCACCGGGCAGCGTAGGGGGCCGCCCGGCTGTGCGTGCAACGGAGCGGCATGTCCGCCCCGGTCGCCGGAGTGCGCAGGGTCGAGAAAGCACCACGGCCGTGCAGGCCGCTCGCGTAAGACGGGCTCCCCTTTCTCTCCGAGGTTCCCGCCCCGTGAAGCCCCGGCCCGTGGTCCGCCCTGCCCTCCTGCTCCTCCTGGTGTCGCTCCTCTCCCGCGCCGAGCCGGTGCTCATCCGCGCCGGGCGGCTGGTCGATCCCGCCACCGGAACCGTCGCGACCGGGCAGCAGATCCTCGTCGAGGGCGCGATCATCCGGGCGGTGGGCCCGAGCGTCGCCGCGCCCCCGGGGACACAGGTGCTGGACCTCTCCGACCGCACCGTGCTCCCCGGCCTGATCGACGCCCACACGCACCTCTGCCTCACCATGGCGACCCAGGGCGGGAAGGGACTCAACGAGCTGCTGTTTCGGCTGCTCGCCTCCACGGTGCTCGAGACCAACGCCCGGCGCGCGCTGGTGGGGGCGATGAACGCACGCGACATGCTCCAGTCCGGGTTCACCACGGTCCGCGACGTGGGCAACGCCGGCAACTACGCCGACACCGACCTGCGCCGGGCGATCGAGGAGGGCATGGTGCCTGGCCCGACGGTCATCAACGCCGGCCGGATCATCACCCCCCTGGGCGGGCAGTTTCACGGCCTGCAGCCGGAGCGCCCGGACCTCGGTGAGCCCGAGTACCTCTACGCCGACACCCCGGAGCAGATGCGCGAGGCGGTCCGGAAGAACGTCCTCTTCGGGGCCAGGGTCATCAAGATCGTCGTGGACGATCAGCCGTACCTCTACTCGGTCGACGACGTGAAGGTGCTGATCGCCGAGTCCGCCCGGGCCGGCCTCAAGGTCGCCGCCCACGCCGGCACGGAGGCGGGCACGCGCGTCGCCGCCGAGGCCGGGGTGGCTTCCATCGAGCACGCCTACACCGCGTCCACCGAGGTGCTCCAGCTGATGAAGAAGAAGAACGTCTATCTGGTGGGCACCGACTTCACCCGCTCGGCGGCGGAGGCGATGGGCATGGCCGACTACCACCAGAAGGTGGTGGACCGGCTCAAGCGCGCCCGCGCGGTGGGAGTCTCCATCGCCTACGGGACGGACATCATCTTCCCCGTCCCCGGGGAGACACGGGGAACGCTCTCCATCGCCGGCATCGAGAGCTTCCAGGAAGCGGGCTTCACCCCGGCGGAGATCCTCCGCACGATGACCACCAGCGCCGCGAAGCTGCTCGGGGTGGACGGGCAGCGCGGGGCCATCCGTCCGGGGATGGCGGCGGACATCGTCGCCGTGCCCGGAGATCCGCTCGCCGACGCGAGCGTCCTCCGGCGGGTGTCGTTCGTGATGAAGGACGGGAAGGTGATCAGGCGCTGAGCCCGTCCGGCTCGGCTAGCGGCTGGTGGGCGGCTGCTGGCCGGGAGAGGCCGGGGCGGTGGTGGCTCCGCTCGGGGTCCCGGTCGAGGACGGATCCGGGGGCGTGCCACCGGTTCCCGAGCCGCCGATCGACGACGGGACCGGGCTCGGAGGCGTGACGCGGGCCGCGGTCAGGTCCAGCGTCGCCTTGCTGGTCGGGTTCATCAGCTGGTCTGCCTCGAGGATTGGCCGACCATCGGTGTCTGCCACCATGTGACCGGTGACCCGCACCGGGGTGTTGGGAGCAAACAGATCCGACACCTTGGCGCCCATCGACTCGGGGATGCGGACCCGCTGTCCCGTGGCGAGCACGAACCCGTTCATCTGCCCGCTCGGCGACTGGGTGTAGTTCTGGATCGTCCCCACAACCGAGGTTCCGCCTGTGGTGGCGTCGCCCGCGGCGGTCGCCGGGTGCGGTTCGGACGGTGCAGTCGAGGCGCTACCGGAAGCACAGCCGAGGGCGAGCGCCGCCGCGCCGAGGGCCAGCCAGGAAATGATTCTCATGTTCGAGACCTCCAGGGGTGTGGTCGAGCCCTGGGAGGCTGCGCACGACGTGCGGCCCTGCATCCCCCGGGAGGCCCCTGCATCCGCTGGTTGACAGGCGCGTTCGACCACAGGCCCCCACCCCGCCGCCGGCCGCCATCCATTGCCGGGCACGGCCAGGCAAGACTTTGATCGATGTCTTGCGCTCCACCGCGCTCCTCGTCCTCTTTCCCGCCCTGACGCTGGCCCAGGTCAGCGTCTCGGTGGACACCGGCGCGGACGTGCACCCGATCTCGCCGCTGATCTACGGCATCAACTTCGCAGCCGACCCGGACGTGGTGGCGGGGAGGCTGACCCTCACCCGCTGGGGAGGAAACGGCACCACCCGCTACAACTGGCAGATCGACACCACGAACACCGGGGCCGACTACTTCTTCGAGAACATCCCCGGCTGCTGGAGCGTCGCGGGCAACTACTGCAGCCCGGTGCCCTCCGACCCGAGGTCGAACAGCGGCGCCAACGCGCTGCTCGGAGCGGCGAAGACGCGCGGCATCGCGACGCTCTTCACCGTGCCGGTGATGGGCTGGGTGGCCGCCACTGCGAAGTATGCGCACCCGTTCGACTGCGGCTGCCCGAGGTCTCTGGTCGCCGCGCAGGACGCGTTCGACCCGTACGACCTGGGCTGCGGCAACGGCCTCTCCGGAGGCGTCCACGTGCAGTGCAACGGCACCGCGATCAGCACCACGTTCGGGGCGACGGATGCGCGGAGCTGGGCCTCGGCGCTCGTCACCCGCTTCGGCGCCTCGAACGGGACGCGCATCTACCAGCTCGACAACGAGCCCGCGCTCTGGAGCAGCACCCACTACGACGCTCACCCCGCGGCCACGACCTACGACGAGCTGTGGACCAAGTCGCGTGACACCGCGCTGGCCCTCCTCGACGCCGACCCGACGGCACAGATCAGCGGTCCCGCCGAGTGGGGCTGGCCGAACTACTTCTGCTCTGCCGCGGACACGGCGGCCGGCGGGTGCTCCGCGGCGTCGCCGGATCGCGCGGCCCACGGCGGCACCGAGCACGTGGCCTGGTACCTCCAGCAGGCGAAGGCGCAGGAGACCGCCAGCGGAAAGCGCGTCCTCCACTGGCTCGACCTGCACTACTACCCGCAGGGTGGGTCGGCCCCGGAGAACCTGCGCTCGCTCTGGGACCCGACCTACGTCGACCCGTCGTGGATCGGAGGCGCCGGCATCGCCGGCGGGATCATCCGGCTGTTGCCGCGGATGCGGGACTGGGTGGCCCAGAACTATCCTGGCACCCGCATCTCGCTCAGCGAGTACGCCTGGTTCTCGGACGTGAACGGGCCGATGGGACCGGTGGTCTACGCCGAGCTGCTCGGCCTCTTCGGGCGCGAGCGGCTGGATGCCGCGACGGCGTGGGGCGGCCCTGGCGGGAGCGACACCGCGTTCGCCGCCTTCCAGCTCTTCCGGAGCTACGACGGTGCCGGGAGCGGCTTCGGGGATACCAGCGTCCGGGCGACCATCGGCTCCGGCAGCGGCGCCACGGCGTTCGCCGCGACCGCCCCCGGGAAGGTGACCATCGTCCTCACCAACGAGCAGTCCGGCTCCCAGACCGTGACCGTCCAGCTCGCCGGCGCGACGCCGTCGGGCGCCGCCCAGTGGTGGAGGACCAGCTCCAACGCCACCATCACCCGCCAGCCGGACGTCGCCTTCGCCGGGACGAGCGCCACGCTCTCCCTGCCCGCCCGGAGCATCGGGATGCTCGTCGTCGCGGTCGCATCCGGAGGGAACGACGGTGGAACCGGGGGAACGGACGGCGGGGCCGACGGCGGAGCTCCCCCCGCTCCGGACGCTGGCACGGCCGGCCCGGACGGCGGCGCGAGCCCTGGACCCCAGGGTCCCGGCTCCTCGGAGGTCCAGGGGAGCTGCAGCACCGCAGCCGGCGGGCCGGTCGGTGCCCTCGCCCTGCTCCTCGCGACGCTGGCGTTCACCCGCCGCCGCTCCTGAGCCGGACGCAGCGTTCCGCCAGGTGCGGATGGAGGCGCCCGACCCCACCCTCGCCTTCTCATGGACGGCCCGACGCTGGTCGACACGGACATCCCGGCGCGGCTGGATCGACTGCCCTGGTCGGCATGGCACTGGCGCGTCGTCATCGCTCTCGGAGTCACCTGGGTGCTCGATGGACTCGAGGTCACGCTGGTCGGCGCCGTGGCCGGCGCGCTCGTCCGACCCGACACGCTGGCCCTCACCGAGCAGCAGGTCGGTCAGTCGGCCACCGCGTACCTCGCCGGCGCCATCCTCGGCGCGCTCGTCTTCGGCCGCTGGACCGACCTGGTCGGGCGCAAGCGTCTCTTCCTGGTGACGCTCTCGGTGTATCTCGTCGCCACGCTGCTCACCGCGCTCTCGACCGGCTTCGTGAGCTTCGCCCTGTTCCGGGCGATCACCGGCGCGGGCATCGGCGGCGAGTACGCGGCCATCAACTCGGCCATCGACGAGCTGCTCCCCGCGCGGGTCCGGGGGCGCGCCGATCTCGCCATCAATGGCACATACTGGCTCGGGACCGCCCTCGGCGCGCTGTCGACGATCGTGCTCCTCGACCCGCACGTCCTCCCGCCGTGGCTCGGCTGGCGGGTGTGCTTCGGCCTCGGCGCGATCCTCGGCATCTCCATCCTCCTCGTCCGCCGCAACGTGCCGGAGAGCCCGCGCTGGCTCCTGCTCCACGGCCGGCGAGACGAGGCCGAACGGCTGGTCGGGGAGATCGAGCAAGAGGTGTCCGCACGCCACGGGCCGCTCGCCGCCCCGGCGTCCCGGCTGACGCTCCACGCCGGCGCGGGGCTCGACTACGCCACCATCGGCCGGGTGCTCTTCCGGCGCCATCGCCGGCGCGCGATCCTCGGCCTGAGCCTGATGATCGCCCAGGCCTTCGCCTACAACGCCGTCTTCTTCACCTACGGCCTGGTCCTGGGAAAGTTCTACGGCGTCCCGGCGGACCGCATCGGGCTCTACCTCCTGCCCTTCGCGCTCGGGAACCTGGCCGGGCCCCTCCTCCTCGGACATCTCTTCGACAGCGTCGGGCGACGGTGGATGATCGCCCTGACCTATGCGGCGTCGGGCCTGCTGCTGCTCGGCACCGGGTGGGCATTCGCCGCCGGGTTGCTCACCGCAGAGACACAGACCGTCCTCTGGTGCCTGGTGTTCTTCTTCGCCTCGCCCGCGGCCAGCGCCGCCTATCTCACCGTCTCCGAGCTCTTCCCGGTCGCGATGCGGGGACTCGCCATCGCGCTGTTCTACGCCGTGGGCACGGCCGCGGGCGGCCTGCTCGCTCCGGCGCTCTTCGGAGCGCTCATCGCCTCGGGGAGCCGGGTCCAAGTCTCGCTCGGAGACGCGCTCGGTGCCGGCCTGATGCTCGCTGCCGCGGCGGTGGCGGCGTTCCTCGGCGTCCCGGCGGAGCGGCGGTCGCTCGAGGAGCTCGACACGCTCCCGGATCTCATCGACACCTGACCCTGGACGGAATCGACTGTCGGGTTGCGAGCAGCCCCGGTGTTCCTTTACTCCGCGGCCGTCTCCGGTGAACCCCCGAGCTGCGAGAATTGGGCGCGATGTCGCCGGTTTCCGAGGGACGCCCTGGCCGCGATGCAGCTTCCGCGCGATCCAGGCCGGCAGGGGCGGCTGCGCCGGCCGGAGACCTGGAACCCCTCTGGCTGGTGCTGGATTCGGTGCCTGCCGCGCTGGTCTACGTGGATGCCCACGACCGCTACCTCTTCAGCAACCGCTTCCACGAGACGAGTCCTCTCCGGCCCCGGACGCACATCCTGGGGAAGACCCTCCGGGAGGTGATGGGCGAGGAGACCTACGCCCGGATCCGTCCGCACATCCGTG
>JADGQZ010000299.1 GCA_017881345.1 Myxococcaceae bacterium
GGCGCGCCCACCCCGTTTCGCGTTCCAAATTGTCCCGCAGACACGACCTGGGAACCGTTTCAACGTCAGCGGACCGGTTTCCCAAGGCTCGCGAGGGAGACAATTCGGAACGCGAAACGGGGTGGGCGCGGACCTTGGTCCCGGGGGGACCGTTCCAAGATGGTTCGCAAACCATGCCGGCGAACCACAAGCGAGGACCTCGAGGGCCCGCGAGCGCTTCGGACCTGCTGGGCAAGCGCCGTCCCGGCAAGGCCGCGCTGGTCGCCGCTTCCGGCTCCGCCAGAGGCCGGTTCGAAGGGGGTGCGAACCCGCGCAGCCCGGACACAGGCGCCGCGCCGCGTGCCCGAGGAGCGGGCGGCCGCGGGCCCGAATCGTGCTGCGCGCTCACGCGAGGCGGGTCAGCGCAGCGCGCATCCGTTCGGGCAGGTCGACCGGCCGGCGCGTCACCCGGTCCACGAACACGTGCACGAAGTGTCCCTGCGCCGCCGCCGTGTCCTCGCCCGCGCGGAAGATGCCAACCTCGTAACGCACGCTCGAGCGGCCGATCTTCGCCACCCGGAGCCCGGCGTCGAGCACGTCGGGGAAGCTCACCGATTCGTGGAAGCGACACTGCGACTCGACGCACAGTCCGATGGCCGGGCCAGACTCGAAGTCCAGCCCGCCCTCGTGCACCAGGAACGCGTTCACCACCGTGTCGAAGTACGAGTAGTAGACGACGTTGTTGACGTGTCCGTAGACGTCGTTGTCCATCCACCGCGTCGGCACGCGCCGGAAGTAGCGGTACGCCGTTCGCTTCTCGGTCACCGGACGGGTCATCGGGACCAGGAGACCCCATCCGCCCGCCGCACGAAAGCCCTGCGGTGAGGGACCGCTCAGTGCCCCGCGAGCTGCGCCCGTCGCATCAGCCACGCGCCGCCCACGCACACCGCGCCGCCGAGGATCGAGAGCACGGCGACGTGCTCGGCCCGCACCACCGCACCGAGCACCAGCGCGACACCGGGGATGAGGAAGGTCGTCGCCGCCGCCCGGGTGGCGCCCACCCGGCCCGCGGCGACTGCCAGGAGCACATAGGCGACGCCCGTCCCGAGCGCTCCGAGCGCGAGCACCGAGAGAAGGGGACCGGGAGTCCAGTGGGCCCGCAGCAGCTCCGGGACGCCGAGCGGCGCCGTCATCAGCAGAGCCCAGCCCTGGGCGCGCCAGATGACCGGCAGGACCCCGCTTCGCTGCTGAAGCGGACGGGCGAGGTTGAGTGCGAACCCGTAGCAGGTCACCCCCACCAGGATGAGCAGCACCCCATCGAGGCTGCTCCCGCCCAGGCGCAGGCTCGGCAAGGCCACGAGCACCGTCCCGATGAGGCCGACCGCGAGCCCCACCAGGACCTCGCGGCCCGGCAGACGGCGCGAGAAGGCGGCGGCGACGATGGCCACGAACAGCGGGTTCGCCCCGTTCATCATCCCGGTGAGCGCCGAGGAGACCCGCTGCTCGGCGAGCGGAAACATGCTCAGCGGGAGCGCCAGCCAGAGCAGGCCCAGGAGCGCCACCTTGCCCCGGTCCTCGCGGGCAACCGGGCGGCGCGCGCCGGGGATCAGCCCCAGGGTGACGAAGCCCACCAGGATGCGGGTGAAGGTCAGCCCGTTCGGCGCGATGGCCTCGAGCCCCTCGGCGATGAAGAGGAACGAGGCGCCCCAGATGAGCCCGGGCCCGAGCAGCAGCAGCCAGTCGGTGGCGCTCGGTCTCCGGGGCGAGTCGGCCGGAGGCGCCGGAGCGGGGGAGACGTCGAACGCGGCGCGCATGGTGGTGTGGGCCGGGACGCTCGTCGCCCGGAGAGCACCGAGTAATCGACCGGCGAGCCGATTCCCAGGCACAGTGCCATGCAGAACCCAGCGCCGCTTCTTTCCGGCTCCGGACAGTGGCGGGCGGTTTCTTCGCTCCGGGCGGCGGGATGGGCTGTGCTCCAGCCGTGAGCTCACCGCCCGACGAGCTGGATCTGGTCACCGCCGCCTCCGCGCTCGAGGAGACGCTCCGGCGCCTCCAGGAGGTGGTGGAGCGGTCGCTGCACGGCACGCTCACCAGCCGGAAGCACATCGAGCGGACCGCGGCGGCGCTCACCGCGCTCGGCCCGCTCGAGTCGGAGATCGGCGTCCACGCCCGCGCGCTGGTGGCCGCCATCGACCGGAGCCGGAGAATGCAGGAGGAGCTCACCGGGCGCGCCCACGCCCGGGCCCTCGAGCTCCAGGCCCGGAGCGCCGAGCTCCAGTTCCTGATGGACTCGCTCGGCCAGCTCGGTCAGGAGACGCACCGGGTCGCCGGGGCGTTCGAGGGCCAGAGCAGCCCCGAGAGCCTCGCCGCCGCCGCCCTCGAGCTCGACGCGCTCGTCGCCCGCGCCCGCGAGCTCGCCGACCAGGCCGGGACCCGCGGCTTCGAGGACGTCCGCCGGCAGGTGGATTCGCTGCGTCAGCAGCTGTCCGCGGCGCGCAACCGGCTCACCCTGTCCGGCGGGACCGCCCAGGCCTGAGCCCCGGGTGGGCGGCCGATTGCAGGCAGGGGAGAACGGGGTTACGACCTCCTCCATGCCGATGGACCTCTCGGTCGACTTCCATTTCTGCTCCGCGCACCGGCTGCCGTACTACGACGGCCCCTGCTTCCGGATGCACGGGCACAACTACAGGCTCCAGGTCGTGGTGACCGGCAAGCCCAACCCGCGTGATGGGATGATCATCGACTTCGAGGAGATCCGGAAGAAGACCTGGGAGCTCGCGCTCAACCAGTGCGATCACCACACGCTCAACGACTTCATGGACAATCCCACCGCGGAGAACGTGGTCGTCTGGATCTGGGACCGGCTGAAGCCGCAGCTTCCCCAGCTCAAGGAGCTCCGCCTGTGGGAAACGCCCGAGTACTGCGTCACGTACAGCGCGGA
>JADGQZ010000300.1 GCA_017881345.1 Myxococcaceae bacterium
GAGCTCTTGCAAGCGGGCTTTCACGTCGTCGAACGGTATGGCCGTGCCGCCTGGCTCGCGCGTTGAGCGCGGCCAGTAGGGGCATTTCAGGGAAGGAAAAAAACGGCCGGGACACACGCGAAGGTGCGCTACCGTTGCTTCCTCCCGGACCTGGCGGGGTTCACGTCCCCGCGTCGTCCCGACCACAAGCTGTTGCTCCAGAGCTCTTTATCAGCGGAGAGGGTGGGATTCGAACCCACGATACCCTTTCAGATATGCACGCGTTCCAGGCGTGTGCCTTCAACCGCTCGGCCACCTCTCCAGCGAGCGGAGAGCGTAGGATTCGAACCTACGGTACCGTTTCCGGTACGCCTGATTTCGAGTCAGGTGCCTTCGACCACTCGGCCAGCTCTCCAGCAATTCAATTTTCAACCTTCCTGGCTCCTCAGACCCTGGAAGAACCGGGTCAGGCGTTCCGCGCACTCCTCCTCGAGCACGCCCCGCCGGACGACGAGCCGGTGATTGTGGGGCAGGGCGTTCAGGTCGAGTAGCCCCCCGAGCGCGCCGGCCTTGGGGCTCGGAGCACCGTAGACGATCCGGTCGATGCGGGCCTGCAGCGCGGCGCCCACGCAGAGCGAGCACGGCTCCAGGGTGACAACCAGCGAGACACCCGAGAGCCGCCAGCGTCCGAGCGTCCTCGCGGCCTCGGAGAGGGCGCGCATCTCGGCATGAGCGAACGGGTCCCGGTCGGTCTCGCGGCGGTTGGATCCGCGGCCGACGATGGCGCCCTCGTGCACGGCGACGGCGCCCACGGGCACCTCACCGAGCGCGGCGGCATCGTCCGCCAGCCGGAGGGCCTCGCGCATGACGTGCTCGTCGGCGTCTTCCATGGGGAACAGGGGGAAATGGCGCGCCCTAGAGGATTTGAACCTCTGGCCTTCGGATTCGTAGTCCGACGCTCTATCCAACTGAGCTAAGGGCGCGTACCAGGCGGGATTTTCAAAGACCGATGCAGCGGAGCGGTGCCTCCTACCCTCATCCGACACCCCCGCGCAACGGAGAGAGAGGGATTCGAACCCTCGATACCCTTTCGGATATGCAGGTTTAGCAAACCTGTGCCTTCAGCCTCTCGGCCATCTCTCCAAACCTGCGACCACTCAAAGAACGAACAGCGACGGAGGAAGTAGGATTCGAACCTACGAAGGGCGTGAACCCTTGGCGGTTTTCAAGACCGCTGCCTTCAGCCGCTCGGCCATTCCTCCCCTGGGACGGCCGAAAAGGGCCGCCTTCATACTCGATTCGCCCCCCGTTGCAACCCGCGGGACGCGCTCAGGCTGACCGTATCTCGGTCCGCCCGCCCATGTACGGGCCGAGGACGTCGGGCAGCCGCACGGTGCCGTCCTCGCGCTGGCCGTTCTCCAGCAAGGCGACGAGCGTGCGCCCCACGGCCAGGCCGGATCCATTCAGCGTGTGGCAGAGCTGCGGCTTCTCGCCCTGCGCGGGGCGGAAGCGGATCTTCCCCCGGCGGGCCTGGAAGTCGCCGCAGTTGCTGCAGGAAGAGATCTCCCGGAACGTCCCCTGTCCGGGGAGCCAGACCTCCACGTCGTAGGTCTTCATGGAGGCGAAGCCCATGTCCCCGGTGCAGAGGAGCACCACCCGGTGGTGCAGGCCGAGCTGGCGGAGGACCTCGGTCGCGTCGTCCACCATCTGCTCGAGGGCGTCCATGGACTGCTCGGGCCGGGCGAACTTCACCAGCTCCACCTTGTGGAACTGGTGCTGGCGGATGAGGCCGCGGGTGTCCTTGCCCGCCGAGCCGGCCTCGGCCCGGAAGCAGGGGCTGTAGGCGCAGTAGCGGAGAGGGAGCCGCTCGCCGTCGAGGATCTCGTCGGCGTGGAAGTTGGTGACCGGTACCTCGGCGGTGGGGATGAGGAAGCGCTCGTCGGGGCCGGCCGTCTTGAAGGCGTCCTCCTCGAACTTGGGGAGCTGGCCGGTGGTGGTCATCGACGCGCGGCTGACGAGGTACGGCGGGAGGAGCTCGCTGTAGCCGCGCGCGGTGTGGACGTCGATCATGAAGGTGACGAGCGCCCGCTCCAGCCGGGCGAGATCGCCCCGGTAGAAGACGAAGCGGCTGCCGGACACCTTCGCCGCGCGCTCGAAGTCGAGCAGGCCGAGCGCCTCGCCGATCTCGAAGTGCTGCTTCGGCGTGAACGGCAGCCGTGGCGGCTCGCCCCAGGTCCGGACGACGACGTTGTCCTCGGCCGAGGCGCCCACCGGGACGGAGGGGTCGGGGATGTTGGGGAGGGTGAGCAGCACTGCCGAGAGCCGCTCCTCCACCGCGGCGAGCTGCTTCTCCTGGTCCTTGATCTCCTGGCTCAGGGTGCGGAGGTCCCCGCGGAGCCGCTCCAGCGCGGGGGGATCCTCCTTCGCCGCTCGCTTCATCTCCTCGTTGGCGGCGTTGCGCCGGGCCTGCAGCGACTCGAGCGACATGTAGAGCGTCCGCCGCTCGGCGACCAGGGTGCGGAAGCTGCCGAGGTCGAGGTTCCCGCCGCGGGCGGACAGGCGCTCCACCACCGCGTCGAAGTTCTGCGCGACGTACTTGAGGTCCAGCATGACGGCTGGAGCCTCTACCACGCCCCCCAGGGCGAGGCGCTACTTGGACAGGAAGTAGATCTCGTCCTCGATGTCCTTCTTGTCCTTCGCGTCCGGGGCCTTGGCCAGGTAGTTCTGGAAGGCGTTGACCGCCTCGCGCTTCCTCCCCCGCTCCTTCCAGGCATAGCCGAGGTGGTACCAGGCCTGGGCGTTGTCCGGAGCGGTGGTGACCGCGCGCTGGTAGAACCCGATGGCCTTCTCGTACTGACCCATCTCGCTGTTGGCCCGTCCGAGCCGGTAGTAGAGCCCGGTGAGGGTCGGGTCGGCCTTCAGCGCTGCCTGGTAGCTGGCGATGGCCAGGGACCACTTCCCGGCCTGGAAGTGCGCGTCGCCGATGCTGCCCAGCACCCGGGCCCGTGTCGGATCGGCCTTGAGCGCTGCCTCGAAGGCCGCCACCGCGTCCTTGATGCGGCCGGCATCCAGGTGGGCCTGGCCCATGGCCTCCCAGGCGTCGGCATAGGCCGGGTCGAGCTTCACCGCCTGCTTCCAGGCTTCCACCGCCTCCGGTGCCTTGCCCGAGTCGCGAAGGATGAGCCCGAGCTCGTACTGGTAGAGGGCGCGGGTGGGCGCGCGGTCGACGGCGGCGCGGATGGATTCGAGGGCCAGGCTGTACTCGGCCTTCTTGTGGTTGACCCGGGCCATCCAGTAGTTCGCCTCGGGGTTGCCGGGCTCGGCCTTGAGCACGCCGCCGAGGAGGGTGGTGGCGCCGTCGAGGTCGCCCTTCTCGAAGCGCACTGCGCCGAGTGCCACCTCGAGGCGGCTGTTCGGCCCGCCGCTCCGGGCGGCCTCGAGCTCCTTCGCCGCCAGGTCCAGCTCGCCGAGCTTCCAGAGCGCCATGCCGTGGATGAAGTGGCCGTCCGGCACGTCGGGGTCGAGCCCGAGCGCCTTCTCGACGTATCCCCGCGCCTCCTTCCAGCTCCGGCGGTCCAGCGCGAGCCGCGCCCGTGCCACCCAGGCCTCCGGCAGGTCGGGGGCGAGGGTGGTCGCGCGCTCGAACTCGGTCTGGGCGGTGGCGGCGTCGCCGGTGGCCATCGCCAGATCTCCAAGGCCGAGGCGGAGCCGGGGATCCTGCGGCCGCTTCTCGGTCACCACCGCGAGCGCCGCGCGGGCCTCGGTGGGCTTGTGCTGGCGGAGATAGAGGCGCGCGAGCCCGAGCGCGGCCTCGAGGTCGCTCGGGTCCAGGTGGGTGGCGGCCTTGTAGGCCTCCTCGGCGTCGGTCACCCGGTCGAGCTGCTCCTCGGCGCGGGCCACCACCAGGGCGGTCGGCTCGTCCTTGGGGAAGTTGCTGCGCGCCCGGGTCGCCGCCGCCATGGCCTCCTCGGACTTCTTGAGCGCGGCGAGCGACTGCACTTGACCGGCGGCCCACACCGGGTTGTCGGGCTCGCCGGTCACGGCCGCCTTCCACATCGGCAGCGCCTTCTCGTCCTGCTTCATCGCCGAGTAGGCGCGGGCGAGGGTGCCCTTGGCGAGGACGCTGGCCGGGTCCATCCTCACCGCCTCCTCGAGCGGGGCGATGGCGTCGGCGGGCTTTCCCTGCAGGAGGAGCGCCGCGCCGCGGAGGGCGAGCGCCTGGGCGCGCTCGGACGGGGCCAGGGTCTTGAGGTCGGTGAGGGCAGGCTCCAGCGCCTTCAGCGCGGCCTGCGGCTCCTTGCGGCCGATCGCGAGCTGCGCCAGCTCCAGCGCGGAGGAGAGGTGCTCTGGGGCGAGCTTGAGCGCGGCCTCGAAGTCGGTCTGCGCCTTGTCCGGCTTCTTCAGCTTGAGGTGGGCGAGCCCGAGCGCGTGCCAGCCCGCGGCGGAGGGAGCGGACTTCATCGCGCCCTCGAGCACCGTCGCGGCCTCCGATGGTTGGCCCTTCAGGAGGAGCGCCTCGGACTCGAGCAGGGGCCCTGCGGTCTCGAGCTTCGCCGGGCGGAGCAGGGCCAGCGCCGCATCCGGCTGCTTGCCGAGGAGCAGCTGGCCGACCTCGGCCTTCACCCGTTCGGGGTTCCCCTTCGGCAGAACGTCCAGGTCGGTGAGCGCGTGGGTGGCCCGCGAGACCAGGTCGGACTCGGCCGTGCCCCACCGGCGCTGCTCGAAGAAGACCGACTGGGCCCAGACCGCCCGCACCTCGGGGTAGTCGCGGTTTGCGAGCAGGCCGTCGAGCTGGGTGCGGGCCTTCCTCAGGCCGGCCCAGGTGTCCTCGGCCAGTGCGGCCTTGGCCTCGGCGAAGCTCTTCACCTCGGCGGAGGAGACGTGGGCGGGGAAGATCCACCGGACCCCGAACGCGCCGTACTTGGTGAAGTGGAGGCTCGCCCCGGCGCCGACGAGGAGGAGGACGCCGAGCCCGGCGGCGCCGAGCAGCAGCCAGCGCTTCCGCTGCCGCGCCTGGGCCTCGCCGTCGACGACGCTCACCACCGCCATCCGGCCGCCGTAGGCCTGGGCGAGCTGCTCCATGTCGAGCTTGGGTCGCTCGGCGCTGAGCGTCGGCGCGGCGGCGGCGCGCGTGGGGCTGGCGGCCACGCGCTGCGGCGAGGCGACGAGCCGCTGCATGGCCTGGGCGAAGGTGGGAACCGCCGCCATGCCGCTCCAGCTGTCTCCGTCGGTGGAGACTTCCTCGCTGCCGAGGAGCTGCCCGTCCTCGAGCATCTTGATGATGACGCCCGGCTCGAAGGGGCCGAAGACCTTCCCGCTCCGGCGGCGCACGTGGAAGCGGGTCACCCGCCCGGCCCGCGGACGGATCTCCTGTGCCGCCTCGTCCAGGAAGCCGAGCACCTCGAGCCCGTCCTCGGCAGGGCGCACCGTCGCCGGGAGCGGCTGGGAGAGGTCGGCCTCGAGGTCCTCGGGCTCGGCGCGGGTGGGGTCGAACTCCAGCGGGTCGGTGGCGGGCGCGGGGTCGAGCTCGGTCAGCGGGCCGGTCTGCGGCAGGTTGGAGAGGTCGAGCATGTCCGGCGAGGCCGGAGCCTCGGTCCAGGCCACACCGTCGTCGCCGGGGAGCACGTCGTCTGCCGGGATGGGGAGCGCGGTCGCGTTGGCATCGTCCGCGCCGCCGAGGTCGATGCTGCCGAACTCGGCAGAGCGCCCGGTGTCCCACGGCGCCTGGGCCGCCGAATCCGCCGTGGCCTCGGGTTCGGTCGCGGGCTCGGGCGGGAGCGGCTCGGCCCCGTATCCGCCGTCGTCGGCCGTCTCGGGCCAGGCCCCGCCGTCGGTCGCGATGGCACTGTCGGTCTGGTTGCTCGAGTCGGCGAGCGCGTCGTCGTCGAAGCCGGCCTCCTCCTCACCGGGGAGCGGCGCGTCGGGCGGGACGTAGGCCGGGGACGGCGGCGACGAGGAGGGGAAGATGGGAGGTGGCGGCGGGGCGAAGACGGACGGAGACGGCGGAAGTGCCCCGGGGCCGCGCGTGGGCGCGGGCAGCTCCACCGCTCCGCCCGGAACCGGCGCGATCATCGTCCGGTCGCTCCTCCGGAGAGGCATGGAGGGCGGCGCGGCGGTGATGGCGGGGACCGGCCCGGACGTCGTGCGGGCGGGGGGCAGGGGGATGACACCGGTGGTGAGCGACTCGGCGACCGGAGGCCGCTCGGGTGGTCGCTGGGTGAGCTGCGGCATCGGCGGCGCCGCCGCGGCTCCATCCGGTCCGAGGCCGGGCAACGGAACGGCGCCCTCGTTGAGGCGCACCCCGGCCACGGATGGCGCGGGCGCGGCTGCCTGCGGAGCCCGGAGGGGGATCAGCGTCTGGCAAGCGCTGCACTTGAGCTTGGCGCCCCCGGGAGGGATTCGCCGCTCGTCGATGTTGTACGCCGCCTGGCAGGACGGACACGTGACGCGCATGGATGGAAGTCCCGGAGGCTAGCAGACTGTCCCGATGGAGCGTGCTAGGCGGACCGGTCCAGCGTGAGCGCCAACACCCACATCGAACCCGTGCTCATCCTCGGCGCAGGCCTTGCCGGGCTCTCCACGGCTTACCATCTGCGTCGTCCCTGGCTGCTGGTGGAGAAGGAGTCCCGTGTCGGGGGGCTCGTCCGCACCGAGGTGATGCACGGCGGGTTTCGCTTCGACCCGACGGGGCACTGGCTGCACCTGCGTGATCCCGGGATGAAGGCGCTGGTGCACGACCGGCTCCTTCCGGACGGCCTCGTCACCGTGGCCCGGAGAGCAGCGGTCTTCACCCGGGGAGTGTTCACCCGGTTTCCCTACCAGGTGAACACCCATGGGCTGCCCGCCGAGGTGGTGGCCGAGAACCTGCTCGGCTTCGTGGAGGCGACGGTGGGAGAGGGCGGGCGGGCGCTCCGGGAGCGCGAGCCGGCCAACTTCGAGGAGTTCATCCTCCGGCACCTCGGCGCGGGCTTCGCGAAGAACTTCATGGTGCCCTACAACACCAAGCTCTTCGGCGTCCCCCCGCGAGAGCTGAGCGCGGCGTGGTGCGGCCGCTTCGTGCCGAAGCCGACCCTGAAGGAGGTCGTGGACGGCGCGCTCGGGCTCGGCTCGGACGCGCTCGGCTACAACGCGAGCTTCGTCTATCCGAAGGAGGGTGGCATCGAGGCGCTCGCCGTGGCGCTCCGCCGGGAGATCGGCGCGGGTCCGGCGGGCTCGGAGCTGCGGGTGTCGACCGAGCCACTCGCGCTCGACTGGGAGCGCCGTGTCGCGCGCCTCTCGGATGGGAGCGAGGTGCGCTGGTCCGCGCTCGTGTCGACCTTGCCGTTGCCGCAGCTGGTGGACCTGCTGCACCTCGTCCCGGATCCGGTGCGTGCGGCCTCGGCGAAGCTCCGGGCCAGCGACGTGACGTGGGTGGCGGTGGGTGTGCGTGGCCCGAACATCCAGCCCTGGCACTGGGTGTACACGCCCGAGCCGGAGTTCACGACCTACCGCATCGGCTCGCCCTCGGCGGTGTTTCCCGGGACGGTCCCGGCCGGCACCTCGTCGTTCTACGTGGAGTACTCGGGACCTCGCGACCCGGAGTCGTGCGCGCGGGCGGCGGTGGAGGACCTGGTCCGTGCAAAGATGATCCGCAGCGCGGCCGACGTGCTCTTCGCCGAGCCCCGCATCATCCGGAACGCCTACGTGCTCTACGACGCGCACTACGGAGAGGCCCGCCAGACGGTGATCGACTTCCTCTCCCGCGTCGGGATCCGGGTCGCCGGTCGCTACGGCAACTGGGAGTACTCCTCGATGGAGGACGCGCTGCTCGGAGGGCGTGCCGCCGCGGAGCAGGTCGAGCGCCAGTGAGCCCTTCCCTGCGGCTGACCGTGGTCATCCCGGTCTACAACGAGGAGCGGATCCTCCCCTCGGCGCTGGCGGAGCTCACCGCGGGTCTCGATGCGCGCCGGCTCGACTACGAGGTGCTGCTCGCCGAGAACGGGTCCAGCGACGGAACGCCGGCGCTGCTGGACCGGCTCACCGCGGCGAATCCCCGGCTCCGCTGGTTTCACTGCAACACGCCCAACTACGGGGCGGCGCTGAAGCAGGGGATGCTCGAGGCGCGGGGCGAGCTCGTGTTCTGCGACGAGATCGACCTCTGTGACCTGAGCTTCTACGACAGCGCGCTCCGTCTCCTCGGCGACCCGTCGCTGGACATGGTGGTGGGGAGCAAGGCGGCGCGCGGCGCGAGCGACCGCCGCCCGCTCATCCGGCGGTTGGCCACCCGGGTCCACAACGGGCTCCTGCGGCTTCTGCTCGGCTTCCAGGGCACGGACACCCACGGGCTGAAGGCGTTCCGCCGCGAGCGGCTGCTCCCGGTGGTCCGGGCGTGCGTGGTGGACCGCGACGTCTTCGCCTCGGAGTTCGTGGTCCGCGCCTGGCGGGGCGGCTTCCGGGTGCTCGAGATCCCGATCCAGCTCGAGGAGAAGCGCCAGCCATCGATCAACCTCCTGCGCCGGGTGCCGAACGTGCTCCGGCAGGTGGCGAAGCTGGTGTGGGTCATCCGGGTGCGGGGCGAGTGAGCGGGCCGATGACCGGGCTGGCCTCCATCTCGGTGGATCTCGACGGGCTCGGGCACTACGCGGCGATCCACGGGCTCGACCCGGGCAGCGTCTCGGACGAGGCGCGCGGGCTCGTGCACCGGCTCGCCGTGCCGCGCTTCGCCGAGCTCCTGGAGGGGGTGGGGGCCCGGGGGACTCTCTTCGTCATCGGGGCCGAGGTGGACGCGAAGGCGCGCGGGCCGCTCGAGGACGTGCTGCGCCGGGGCCACGAGCTCGCCAGCCACAGCCACGCGCACGACTACGCGCTGTCCCGGGCCGCGCCGGCCGACATCGAGGCCGACCTCGCCCGCGCGGAGGCGGTACTCTCGGAAGTGGGGGCTCCGCGGCCGCTCGGATTCCGGGCGCCGGGGTACACGCTCTCGCCGGCCCTGCTCGGGGCGCTCGCCGCCCGCGGCTACGCCTACGACGCGAGCATCTTCCCGGCGGCGCCCTACTGGGGGGCGAAGGCGTTGACCCTCGGCTGGCTCCGGCTCCGGGGTCGGCGCTCGGCGGCCATCCTCGACGACCCGCGGGTGCTGCTCGCGCCGCGCCTCCCGTACCGCCCGGACCTGGCCCACCCTGCGCGGCGGGGCCAGGCGCCGCTCGTCGAGCTGCCAATGTCGGTGACGCCACGGGCGCGGCTCCCGTTCATCGGGACCTTCGTCGTGCTCGCGCCGTGGCCGATGGTGCGGGGTGCGTACGCGAGCCTGCGGAGCGCGCCGTTCCTCTCGCTCGAGCTGCACGCGGTGGACCTGCTCGGGCCGGACGACGGGCTCCCGGAGGTGCTCACCCGGAGCCAGCCGGACCTGGCGCGCCCGCTCGCCGCCAAGCTGTCCCGGCTCCGGCAGGTGCTGGAGTGGCTGGCGCGGGACTTCCGGCTCGTCCCGCTCCGCGAGGCCGCCCGCTCGGTCGACGAGGTCACGGCGGCCGCAGTCAGCTAGAAGGGGCCAGGGCCATGTTCGAGCGCTTGAGCGGGGAGACCAGGCAGCGGCTGAAGCGGCTCACGATCGAGCTCGCCGGGGACCGGGGTCCCGAGCTGGAGGCGCTCGCGCGGCACAGCAACGGCGAGTTCGGGGTGGACCCGTTCGGGTTCGATCCGGACTACGCGCTGTCGGCGGTCGCTCCGTTCGTCTGGCTGTACAAGAAGTACTTCCGGGTGGAGACGCACGGGATCGAGCGGGTGCCAGCGGGCCGCGTGCTCCTGGTCGGGAATCACGCCGGGCAGATCCCGATCGACGGGGCGATGGTGGGCGTGGCGATGCTGCTCGAGCACCACCCGCCGCGGCTGGTGCGGGCGATGACCGAGAAGTGGGCGGCGTCCTTGCCCTACGTCTCGACCCTCTTCGCCCGGAGCGGCCAGATCGTCGGAACGCCGGAGAACTGCCGCCGCCTGCTCCAGTCGGGCGAGGTGGTGATGGTGTTCCCCGAGGGAGTGAGGGGCATCAGCAAGCTCTGGCCGGAGCGCTACCATCTTCAGGAATTCGGCCTGGGCTTCATGCGGCTGGCGCTGGAGACGCAGACGCCCATCGTGCCCGTGGCGATCGTGGGTTCGGAGGAGCAGGCGCCGGCGATCCTGAACCTGCGCTCGGTGGGCAAGCTGATCGGGTTCCCGGCGCTCCCGGTGACGGTGACGCCCATCCCGCTGCCGACCAAGTACCGTCTGTACTTCGGGGATCCGCTGGTCTTCTCGGGGAGCGCGGACGAGGAAGACACCGAGCTGGACAAGAAGGTCCGGGTGGTGAAGACGACCTTGCAGGGCCTGCTCCAGCAGGGCCTCGAGGAGCGGAAGAACGTCTTCTGGTGAGTGGCCCATGAGCGTCGAGTCACGACAGGTGGTGGTGGTGACCGGGCTCAGCGGGAACCTGGGGCGGACGCTGACCAAGCTGCTGCACCGGACCGAGCGGATCGTCGGCCTGGACCGGCGTCCGTTTCCCGGGGCGCCGAAGGACGTGGAGCTCTTCCAGCTCGACCTCCGCAAGAAGAAGGCGGAGGACGTCTTCCGCACCCACGACGTGAAGGCGGTCATCCACATGGGGATCATGCACGACCCCCGGATGTCGTCGGAGGAGCACCACTCGTTCAACGTGGTGGGCACCACGCGCGTGCTGGACGCCGGGGCGAAGTACGGGGTGAAGAAGGTGGTGGTGCTCTCGAGCGCCAACGTCTACGGGCCCAGCCCGGACAACTCGAACTTCCTCGCCGAGGACGCGCCCCTGATGGCGGCCTCGCGCTTCTCGGGCGTGCGGGACCTCATCGAGGTCGACATGCTCGCCCACGGGTTCTTCTGGCGGCACCCGGACATCGAGACGGTCATCCTCCGGCCGGTGCACATCCTCGGGCCCAGCATCCGGAATGCGCCGTCGAACTACCTTCGGCTGCGGTACCCGTGGGTGCTCGCCGGCTTCGATCCGATGCTCCAGCTCATCCACCAGGAAGACGCGGCACGGGCGATGGTCGAGGCGCTGCGGCCCGGGCTGAAGGGCGTCTACAACGTGGTGGGCCCGGGCGAGGTGCCGCTCTCGGCAGTGCTGCGGGAGCTCGGGCGGACGCCGATCCCCGTCCCGCATCCCATCGCCCGGCCGCTCCTGGGGGCGCTCTTCCGTTACCGGCTGGCGAACTTCCCGCCGCCGGAGCTGGACCACATCCAGTTCCTCTGCATGGTGGATGGGAGTCGGTGGCGGGCCGACGTCGGCTGGGTGCCACAGAGATCGATGAAGGACACGATTCGATCGGTCGATGGGGAGCGGGCTGCAGCGTGAAACGCTGAGCCGCGCGAGGCTGCGGAACGCGCTGGTTGCCGGGCCGACCGGCGGGTGCTGCCCTGAGAGGTCGGGATGCGGCGGCGCAGCTGCCGGGGCGGCCCCGGGCGGCCTGCGAGACCCCGTGGCGCTCCGGGGAGGCACCAGAGCAGGGGTCGTGGGCTGAAGGGTGAGAAAGATCGGTCGCCGACCGATGCAATTCCGAAAAATAGATCGGTCGCCGACCGATCTATCCCGGGCTTTTTGGAGCGGTGTGCCCTGCGGACGTCGGGCTGCGCCGGCGCAGCCGGCCGCCGTGCATCCCCGGAGCGCCACGAGGTCTCGGAGGCCGCCCGCGTCCGCCCGCAGCCAGACGCCCCAGAACCAGCGCGTCTCCTCAGGGCCAAGATCCCCGGACCCTCTTCTGCTGTCCGTGGATCGCGTCGGCCGCGGCTCGGTGAGCCTCCGACCACGACACGAACGTCGTGGTTTCTCCCATCCCTCACCCACACTCAGAGGGAAGGACCGTTCCAAGCGCCCGAAACAACGAGAAGCTCCCCCTGGCACTGGTGTTGCTCTTGAAGCAGAGCTGTGAGGGCGTCCCATCGGGGGACGCCCGACGCCCACCGTCCCGGCCGGCCCCGGGGCGGTGGGCGCTTTTATTTGTGGGGTGCGAGGTCCGGATACGGGCCCCCCTGCATCGACTCCAGCAGCCACTGCCCGGCGCGTCCGACCCAGATGGCGGTGGACTCCTGCGTCTGCTCCGACGTGGACGGCATCCGTAGCCAGCGCCACTTCGACGTCACCGTGGCGGTCTCGCCGTCAGGGGCGATCACCACGTTCTGCAGCTCGATGTCCGTGATGCTGAGGTCCGAGCCGTCCTTGGCGCGAGCAGCCAGGAACGCGGCCCGCCGCTCGGGGATGATGAGCTGTGACACCGCCGCCGACTCGCCCCAGCGCGCCTTGGTCTCGAAGTCCTCGTAGGTGCTCTTCAGCTCCTTTGCCGGGGCGGACGGTTGGTGACATCCGACGACACCGACCAGCAGGCAGGCGAGGAGGAGCCGCGTGGTAGCCTTCATTGGCTGACAACGATGCCCGAATCCCTGGTGGAGCGGTACGAGCAGCTTCTCGCCACCGATCCCACCTCCACCCTGTTCGTGGAGCTGGCTCGGGTGCTCGTCGAGCAGGGCGAGAACGCACGCGCCGCCGAGGTGTGTCAGCAGGGGCTCGTCCACCATCCGGACAGCATCCATGCCTATGTCCTGTGGGGCAAGGCGCTCATCGGCCTGGGCCGGCCCGCCGAGGCGATGGAGCAGTTCGACAAGGCCGTGGCGGTGGACCGGTCGGACCCGCTCGCCTACCACCTCATCTCCGAGGTCCTGGTCGCCCGTGGCCTGTACCGCTCGGCCTTGCCGCTGCTCCGCAAGGCGGTGGTGCTCTCGCCCGGCGACGAGCAGGTGAAGGTCTGGCTCGAGCAGACCCAGGGAGCGCTCTCCGGCGGTCCGGCGCCCACCATCCGCCCGGCAGTCCTCGACAACCCGCCCGAGCGGCCGCTCCGCCCACGCGCCAACGGCATCCCCACCGGCAGTAACCCTGCCATCCGGGTGACTCGCACCGGCTCCTTCCCGCCGCCGCCCCCGGCCGAGGCGCTGGCCGAGGCCGCGGGGCGGACGCCCATTCCCGAGCGGAAGGGATCCGGCTCCGTCCCGGCGGTCGGGGACGGGCCGACAACGCCCGGCGGGAGCGACTACCCGGCGAACGCGGTCGGCGGGCTCCCCGATCCGGTCACCGAGCCGAGCCTCCTCGCAGACGTGCCCGACGCGCCCTCGCCGAGCGGCGCCATCCCTGCGGTGAAGCGGCCGGTGGCCACCGGCACCACCGAGGCCATCGCCAAGGAGTACGAGAAGGTCCTCCGGGCCAAGGTCGCCGAGAAGGCCAAGGAGAGGAGCTGGCTCCAGGCCCACGCGCTCAAGCTGGCCATCGCCGGCGTCACCCTGGTGGCCCTCGTCGCCGGTGGGCTCGTCTACCGGCACACCCGGATCGTGAACCAGGGCCGCAACCTCGCCGATGCGCTGTCCACCGCGCGCAAGGCGCTGGCCCTCGACACCGCGGCCGGCGATCGGGCCGCGCTCGATGCCCTCGCCCAGGCGGTGCGGATGGAGGAGGACAGCGCCGACGCCTGGGACCTGACCGCCTACGCCCGCGCGGTGCTCGCCGATGAGCACGGCGGCACCGCGCAGGACCGCGCCCAGGCGGCGACCGCGCTGGCGCGGCCCAAGGCCGGCGCGAGCCACCCGGGCCTGGTGCTGGTGGCCCGGGCGATGACCGCCGAGGGCCCGGACCGCGACGCCTCGAGGAAGGCCATCCTCGAGTCGTCCATCGACAGCACCGAGGTGCACGACGCCGCCGGGCGCCTGCTCCTCGCCAAGGGGGACGCGAAGGCCGCGGTGCTCCACTTCAAGAGGGCGCTCGAGCTCAACGCAGGCAACGTCCGCGCGCTGGTGGCGCTCGGCGACTACTACCGCGAGGCCGGTGACGACGCCGCCGCGCTCAGCGTCTATGGCAACGCCGAGCCGCTCTCACCGGACCATCCGGGCCGGGCGCTCGGGGAGGCCGAGAGCCGGCTCGCGCTCGAGCAGGATCTGTCCCCGGCCCTGGCCGAGGTGGACAAGCTCGCGCCCACCGCGCTCACCCCGGAGATGGCCGCCCGCCGCGCGCTCGACCGCGGCCGGCTGCTCTCGGCCAATGGCGCGCACGAGCAGGCGGTGAAGGTGCTGACCGAGGGCGCCGCGGGCGCCGGCAAGCGGGCATTCGACTTCCAGGTGGCGCTCGGCGACGCGCTCCGCGCCAGCGGCGACCTGGGCGCAGCGCAGACCGCCCTCGAGGCGGCGGTGAAGCAGCGGCCGAAGAGCGAGGAGGCCAAGGAGGCCCTGGGACGGGTCCTCCTCGGCCGCGACCGCGAACGCGAGCTCCTCCAGCGATTCGCCGACGACTCCGGGCGGCGCATGGCCCTGCTCCGCGGCATCGCCTGGGGCCGGCTCAAGGACTGGAAGCGGGCCCGCGCCGAGCTGGCGAAGACGGCGGTCTCGGGAAAGTTCCCCGTCGAGGCGGTGGCCTGGCTTGCGCTGGCCGATGCCGCCGACGGCGACCCGGAGAAGGCCCAGACGGTGCTGGAGCGCACGCTCGGCGCGGCGAAGCGGCCCCGGGCGGACGTGGCCGTGGCGCTGGGGAAGATCTACTGGCAGCGCGGCATCCTCGACCGGGCGAAGGCGCAGTTCGAGGGCGCGAGCCACGACCCGCGCGACTACGAGGGCGCCTGTTCGCTGGGGCGGCTGCTCTGGCTGTCGGGCTCGCCCGAGCGGGCGGTGGAGCCGCTCCAGCTCTCCATCCAGCGGAACCGGAGCCACGGCGAGAGCCGTCACGCGCTGGCCCGGGTGTACCTGGCCCTGGCCAAGCCGACCGACTCGCTCGCCCAGGCCGAGGCATGGGTGACGGAGGCTCCCTCGAGCGCGACGGCGCAGAAGGACATCGCGCTCGCCCAGGCCCAGCTCGGCAAGTGGAAGGAGGCCGAGGCGGCGGTGAACCGCTCACTCAAGCTCGAGCCGCAGGACGCCGAGTCACACCGGCTCCGGGCGACCCTCCTCTTCGCCCGCGGCGACGGGCGCGGTGGGTTCGCGGAGCTGCAGAAGGCGAACACCCTGGCGCCGAAGGACAGCGAGGTGTTCTGCGCGATCGGGCGCGCCTTCGTGCGACAGGGGAACGTCCCCCAGGCGCAGA
>JADGQZ010000301.1 GCA_017881345.1 Myxococcaceae bacterium
GACCGCTGGACCTCCGCGCTGGCCGTGCTCGCGCTCGGCCTCGCGCTGGGGGTCAACACCGGTCTGTTCTCGGCGGTTCACGCCGTTCTCCTGCGCAGCCTTCCCTTCGCCGCTCCCGACCGGGTCTGCACCCTGCTCGAGGGCTCGTTCACCGACACCCGGACCAGCCCCGCCCTATCCGGTGGAGACATCGCCGAACTCCCCCGCGAGGCCCGCGCCTTCTCCGACGTCGCCGGCTGGCGGGTCCACGCCTTCAACGCGGGGACCAGCGGCACACCGGTCCGTCTCCCCGGTGCGGTCGCCTCGCGGAGCTTCTTCCGGGTGTTCCCCCCGCGGGTGCTGGCGGGGCGCACCTTCGACCCCCAGCTGCCAGTGGGCACCCGGGAGGTGGTCATCTCCGAGAGGCTGTGGCGGCGAATGTTCGACTCGGACCCCGGCCTGATCGGCCGGACGATCTCCCTGAATGGCGAGCCCGTGCCGGTGGTCGGCGTCATTGCCTCCGAGTTCGCCGTGCCTCCCGAGGCGGAGGTGTGGATCAGCCCCCGCTTCTCCGTTCCGGACCACCCGCTCCGGCCGCTCATGGACCAGTCGTCGGAGTACGGGAGCAACTACGCCCAGGCCGCCGGCCGGCTTGTCCGGGGCGCGACCTTCGCCGCCGCCCAGTCGGAGCTGGACGCCTACTCCCGGCGCCGGAGCAGCCTGCACCCGGGCACGAGCGGACCCGACGGCCGCCTCCGCATCGTCCTGTTCCGCGAGGAGCTGGTCGGCCCGGTGCGGCCCACCCTGCTCCTGCTCTGGGGGGCCGCGCTCTTCACCCTGGTGCTCGCCTGCGCCAACGTGGGCGCCCTCCTGCTCGCGCGGGCCATCCGGCGCCGCCACGAGCTCGTCATCCGCCTCGCGCTCGGCGCCTCCCGTGCCCAGCTGTTCCGGATGTTCTGCCTCGAGGGGCTGGTCCTGTCCGTGGCCGGAGCGGCGCTCGGCGCGGGCCTCTCGGCGCTGATGCCGCCGCTGCTCCTCGCGCTCTGGCCGCAGCAGCTGACCGCCGAGATGCTGCGCCCCTCGGTGGCTGTCCTGGCCTTCACCGGCGGGCTCGCGGCGGTGACCACGCTCGGCATCAGCGTGGCGCCGGCGCTGCTCGGGCCGGGCGACGGCTCCGGTCTGCGGGCGCAGGATCCGGCGGTCGCCGGTGGCAGGCGGGCGCGGGCTGCGCGCGAGCTCCTGGTGGCCACCCAGATCGCGCTCACCCTCGTGCTCCTCACCTCGGCCGGGCTGCTCGTCCGGAGCCTCGGGCAGCTGCAGCACGTCAGCCCCGGGTTCGATCCGGCGGGCGTGGTCACCGGCAGCCTCTGGCTTCCCCAGACCGGCTACCCGACCGCCGAGCGGCAGCAGGACTTCTACCGCCGCGTGCTCGCCGAGCTGCACGCCAGGCCGGAGATCGCCGACGCGGCGTTCGCCTCTCGCATCCCGCTGGCCGGAGGCAACAGCAGCCGCTCCTTCACGGTTCCAGGGCAGCCCGAGGAGGTGGACGCGGACTACCGCCTGGTCACGGGCGACTACTTCCGAACCATTCGCGTCCCGCTGCGATCCGGACGCACCTTCCTCGCGTCCGAGGAACACCCCGACGCAGCCGTGGCCATCGTGAACGAGGCCTTCGCCCGGCGCTTTCTCGGCCGCCGGGACCCGCTCGGGCTCCCGGTGGGCATGTCCGAGGCGCCCCGGCCACTGGTCATCGTCGGCGTGGTGGGCGACATCCACTTCTCGGGCCTCGACGTGGCACCCCGCCCCGAGGTCTACGTCCCGCTCGGCTCCGAGTCCTGGCCGCTGCTCAACGTGGTGGCACGGGGCTCTGCCTCGGCAGTGGTGCTGCAGACCGCGGTGCGCGACGCGGTGCGCGCGGCCGACCCCGAGCAGGCGTTCGGGCGGCTCGCCCCGATGGAGGGACTCGTCGACCAGAGCCTGGCCGACCGGCGGCAGGCGATGGAGCTGCTGTCGCTCGTTGCCGGCCTCGCGCTCGTGCTGGCGCTCACCGGGACGTACGGCGTGGTGGCCCATGCGGTGGCCCAGCGGACGCGCGAGCTGGGCATCCGGATGGCCCTCGGCGCCACGACGGCGCGCATCCTCCGCGAGCTCCTGCTCGGCGCGATGCGACCGGTCGGCGTGGGCGTGGTGCTCGGGCTCGCCGCTGCCGCCGCGGCTGCTCCCGTGCTCCGCGGCTTCCTCTTCGCGGTCGAGCCGCACGACCCGCTCACCCTGCTCGTGACCGGCGGCGGGCTGGCACTGGTGGCGCTGGCGGCCAACGCGCTCGCTGCCCGGCGAAGCAGCCGCGCGACGCCCGCCGTGGCCCTCCGGGCGGAGTGAGGCGGACCGCCGATGTGCCGTGTCCGCTTGTGGGATCGGGCGTGCCGGGCGCGATGCCGGATCCGGTGCCTTCCACCACCCTCGCTGGCACCGTACGGCACGAAAAGTCCTCTGATTCCAGGGGACTGACGTGTGGCGCCAGGGGTGGCACGACCCTCGCTATCAACGGCTGGCAAGCACCGTGGACATCCCTCGCGAAAGAGTTCGAAGCCTCCGCCCGGTCTATCTGGCCGGCGGTGCCACCATCGTGGTCGCGCTGCTCGCCCTCGGCCTCGCCCGCGTCAAGCCGGCCGCCCCCTCGGTGGAGAAGAGCGGCGTGTGGATCGACACGGTTCGCCGCGGCTCGATGCTCCGGGCGGCCAAGGGTCCGGGCACGCTGGTCCCGGAGCACATCCGATGGATCACCGCCGACACCGCCGGCCGGGTGGAGCGCATCCACCTCCGGCCCGGCGCTGCGGTGAAGGCGGACACGGTGCTGCTCGAGCTGTCGAACCCCGACGTGATGCTCCAGTCGCTCGAGGCCGAGCGCCAGGTCTCCTCGGCCGAGGCCGATCTGCTGGCGCTCAGGAGCACCATCGCCAACGACCGACTGCGGACGGAGGCCAGCGTGGCCCAGCTCGAGACCGACGCCGCCGACGCCCGCCGCCGCGCCGAGGCGGACCGGAAGCTCCACTCCAGGGCGATGCTCTCGGACATCGACACCGGGCTGAGCAGCGACCGCGCGAAGGATCTCACCGAGCGCCTCAAGCTCGGAAAGGACCAGGTGCAGGTGCTCCAGCGCAGCCTCGCCGAGCGCACCCGCGCCGTGAGCGACCAGCTGGAGAAGCTCCGCGCCGTCGCCCGGTTTCGCAAGCAGCTCGTCGACTCGATGCAGGTGCACGCCGGCGACGACGGCATCCTCCAGGATCTCCCGCTCGAGCTTGGGCAGTGGGTGGTGCCGGGCACGCTCCTCGCCAAGGTCGTGCAGCCCGGCGAGCTCAAGGCCGAGCTGCGCATTCCCGAGACCCAGGCCAAGGACGTGGCGCTCGGACAGCACGTCGAGATCGACACCCGCAACGGCATCGTCCCCGGGCACGTTCGCCGGGTGAACCCCGCCGCGTCGCAGGGGACGGTGCTGGTGGAAGTCGAGCTCGAGGGCGCGCTCCCCAAGGGCGCCCGTCCCGACCTCACCGTCGAGGGGACCATCGAGATCGAGAAGCTCCCGGACGTGCTCTTCGTGGGCCGGCCCGCCGGCGCGCAGCCGGAGAGCACGGTCGAGCTGTACCGCGTGGCGCAGGGCAGCGACACCGCCCAGCGGACCCGCGTGGCGCTCGGCCGGAGCAGCGTGAACACCATCGAGGTGAAGGGCGGGCTGTCGGAGGGAGACCGGGTGGTGCTCTCGGACATGTCCGCGTGGGATGCCAGCGAGACCGTGAGGCTTCGATGAACGACAGCGCAGTCCAGGCCGTGACCCGAGACACCCGCCCCGGCCCGGGGCAGCGACTCCTGCACCTCGAGGGGGTGACCAAGGTCTTCCTCACCGACGAGGTGGAGACCCACGCGCTCTCCAACGTGCACATGACCGTGCACCAGGGCGAGTGGGTGGCCATCGTGGGCCCGTCCGGGTCGGGGAAGACGACCCTGCTCGCCATCCTCGGACTGCTCGACACCCCGAGCTCGGGGAACTACCTGCTCGGCGGTCAGCCGGTGTCGGGGCTGAGCGCGTCGCAGCGAGCCTGGGTGAGGAATCGCCAGATCGGCTTCATCTTCCAGAGCTTCAACCTCATCGGTGATCTGACGGTCTTCGAGAACGTGGAGCTCCCCCTCACCTACCGCGGGCTCCCCGCCGCCGAGCGGAAGCGCCGCGTGGACAACGCGCTCGAGCGGGTGGGAATGGCCCACCGCCGGAAGCATCTGCCCGGGCAGCTCTCGGGCGGTCAGCAGCAGCGGGTGGCAGTGGCCCGGGCCGTCGCCGGTGATCCGCTCCTCCTGCTCGCCGACGAGCCCACCGGCAACCTCGACTCCAAGAACGGCCAGGCGGTGATGGAGCTCCTCCGCGAGCTGCACGCCGGCGGCGCGACGCTGTGCATGGTCACCCACGACCTGGGACACGCCAAGCTGGCCACCCGCGCGGTGAGCCTGTTCGATGGCCGGGTGGTGGAGGACGACACCGGCAGCGCGCTCGGGTAACTCGCCATGGAGCCGTCCCGAGACCGCCGCGGCGCCCTGGCACTCGTGGCCACCACCGTGCTCCTCGCCGCGGGGGTGCGGCTCTCGGAGGATCCGGCAGTGGCGGCGGCGGCCCGCGCGGTGCGCGCCCAACCCATCGCGCATGCGGCGGCGGCGGCGAGCTGGGCGGCGGATGCCTTGTGGAGACAGCCGGTGCCGGAGCTCACCGCCCGGGCACGATGCAACGGGAGGCGCTGGCGATGATCCGCGTCCGAGGTCTCGAGAAGTCCATCAAGGCCGGGACCGGGGCGCTGTTCCTTCTCCGGAACGTGAACCTCGTCGTCGAGCGTGGTGACTTCCTCACCCTGATGGGGCCGTCCGGCGCCGGGAAGAGCACCTTGCTCGCCGTGCTCGGCATGCTCGACGGCGACTGGACGGGCGAGTACGAGCTCGACGGGCAGCGCGTGGACCGGATGTCTGCCAAGGACAGGCAGGCCCTCGCCCGGCGTCACGTGGGCTTCGTCTTCCAGCGCTACCACCTCCTGGACGACCTGACGGTGGCCGAGAACCTCGAGGTCCCGCTCGGATACCGCGGCGTGTCACGCAAGGAGATCCAGGCCCGGGTCGCCGACACGCTCGACCGGTTCCACATCGTCGGGAAGAAGGACCTCTACCCCTCCCAGCTCTCGGGGGGGCAGCAGCAGCTGGTGGGGGTGGCCCGGGCCATCATCCACGAGCCGAGCCTCCTCCTGGCCGACGAGCCGACGGGCAACCTGCATTCGGAGCAGGCGGCGGAAATCATGGCGCTGTTCCGGCGTCTCAACGCCGAAGGCACCACCATCGTCCAGGTGACCCACAGTGCAGACAACGCCAGCTACGGAAGACGCACCCTCCACATGGCCGACGGGTGGCTCCGGGACTAGGAGGAGGCGCACCGTGTCGCTCGCCCAGCCGCGCATCCTCGTCGCCGACGACCAGCCGGACGTGGTCGAGGCCCTCCGCCTCCTCCTCAAGGCCAACGGCTTCGCGGTGGTCCCCACCAGCTCGCCCGCGGGCGTGCTCGGCGCGGTCGAGACCGAGGACGTGGACGTGGTGCTGATGGACCTGAACTACACCCGCGACACCACCTCGGGGCGCGAGGGGCTCGAGCTGCTCGGCCGCCTCCAGCAGCTGGACCCGCAGCTCCCGGTCGTGGTGATGAGCGCCTGGGGCAGCGTCGAGGGTGCGGTGGATGCCATCCGCGGCGGCGCGCGCGACTACGTCACCAAGCCCTGGGACAACACCCGGCTCGTCACCACGCTCCGCAGCCAGGTCGAGCTCGGCGACGCGCTCCGGCGCACCCGGCGGCTCTCGGCCGAGAACGAGCGGCTCCAGACGCGGGTCCCGGGCATGGTCGCCGAGTCCCGGGCGATGAAGGCGGTGCTGGAGCTGGTGGACCGCATTGCCCCCTCGGACGCCAACGTGCTCATCAGCGGCGAGCACGGGACCGGCAAGGAGGTCGTGGCCCGGCGCATCCACGCCATGAGCCACCGCGCCGGCAAGCCGTTCGTGCCGGTCAACGCCGGGGCGCTGAGCGAGGGCGTCTTCGAGAGCGAGCTCTTCGGTCACGTGAAGGGCGCCTTCACCGACGCCAAGGCGGACCGGACCGGCTGCTTCGAGCTCGCCGACCAGGGGACGCTCTTCATGGACGAGGTGGCGAACATGCCCCTCGGCCAGCAGGCCAAGCTGCTCCGGGTGCTCCAGACCGGTGAGTTCCATCCGGTGGGGAGCAGCCGCGTTCGCCGGGCCGACACCCGGGTCCTCGCCGCCACCAACGCCGACCTCCACGCCGCGGTGAAGTCCGGCGCCTTCCGGGAGGACCTCCTCTACCGGCTGAACACGGTGGAGGTGGTGCTCCCGCCGCTGCGCGACCGCCGCGAGGACATCCCCGCCCTGGCCAGCGCCTTCCTCGCCGCGCAGGCCGCCCGCTACCGGAAGCCCGTCCAGCGCTTCGGCGTGGCGGCGCTCAAGGCGCTGCTCGAGTACCCGTGGCCGGGCAACGTCCGCGAGCTGGAGCACTGCGTGGAGCGGGCGGTGCTGATGGCGCGCGGCGCCGAGCTCACGCCGGAAGATCTGGTCTTGCGGCCGCGCGACGGTGGCGCCCGGGTCGAGGACATGACGCTGGAGGACGCCGAGCGATACCTCATCCAGCGCGCGCTCGGCCGGAGCGACGGCAGCGTGAGCGACGCGGCGAAGCTCCTGGGGCTCTCGCGGAGCGCGCTCTATCGCCGGCTCCAGCAGTACGGGCTGAAGGCCAGCTGACCTGGCATCCTGTGGGCCGTCCGGGCCTTCCAGATGGGTCGATTCTTCACCTTCGAGCGGCGGCTCGCGCTGGGCGCGTTCCTGGCGACGTTGCCGGGGCTCGTCCTCGCCTCGGTGCTCGCCTGGCGCGCGCTTCCGGCGGGTCCGGCGCGGGTGCTCCTGCTGGTCGCCGCGGTCGTCCTCTCGGTGGTGGTCATCGTGCAGCTGCGCGGACGGGTCATCCGCCGGCTCAAGACGCTGAGCAACCTGGTCTCCGCCCTGCGCGAGGGCGACTACTCGGTGCGCGGGCGCGACGCCGACCGGATCGACCCGCTCGGGGAGGTGCTCTGGGAGGTGAACGCGCTCGGAGACCAGCTCCGCACCGAGCGGCTGGGGGAGCTCGAGGCCAGCGCGCTGCTCGGGCAGGTGCTCGAGGAGATCGACGTCGGCATCTTCGCCTTCGATGGGACGGGCGAGCTCCGGCTGGTCAACCGGGCCGGCGCACGGCTCCTGCAGCGTGCGCCGTCTCAGCTCATCGGGCGTGACGCGGACTCGCTGGGGATGGCCCAGCTCCTCGAGGGCGAGACACTACGACGGGTGGAGACCGACTTCGGCGGACAGGGCGGCCCGTACGAGCTCCGCCGCTCGCAGTTCCGGCGCGAGGGCCTGCCGCACACGCTGGTGGTCCTGGCCGACCTCCGCCGGGTGGTGCGCGAGGAGGAGCGCGCGGCGTGGCAGCGCATCGTCCGGGTGCTGAGCCACGAGATCAACAACTCGCTCGCTCCCATCCAGAGCATCGCCTCGAGCCTCCAGGCGGTCCTGGGAAAGGGCGACCCCTCCGAGTGGCTCGACGACGTGCGCTCCGGCCTCACCGTGGTGGCCCGCCGGAGCGAGGCGCTCTCGCGGTTCCTCGGCGCCTATGCCCGGCTCGCGCGGCTGCCACCCCCCACCCTGGCCCCGGTGAGCGTGCCGGCCCTGGTGCAGCGGGTGGCCGACCTGGAGCGAACGCCGGGCATCCGGGTGGTTCCCGGCCCCGCGGCCTGGGTCCGTGGGGATGCCGATCAGCTCGAGCAGCTGCTGATCAATCTCCTGAAGAACGCGGTGGAGGCGGCGAGCGAGACCGGCGGCGGGGTCACCATCGGCTGGGAGGAGGCGCCGGGCGAGGTGGAGCTGGTCGTCACGGACGAGGGGCCCGGGCTGCTCGACTCCCGCAACCTCTTCGTACCGTTCTACACCACGAAGCCGCAGGGCTCGGGAATCGGACTCGTGCTCTGTCGGCAGATTGCCGAGGCGCACCGGGGCACGCTCACCCTCCGGAACGCCGAGGGCCGCCGCGGGTGCGACGCGCGGCTCCGGCTCCCGCGGGTGGCGCCGCCGCAGGAGGCGAGCCTTTCCTGAGCCAGCGACGCTCGCCGTACTCGCGGTAGGACTCACGCAGCCACGCGCCGACCTCGGCGTCGAACTCCTCCGGGCGCAGGACCCGGAGGTGGTGGACGAAGAGCCGCCCCACCCGGTCGATCCGACGCAGGCGGGTGCTCGCCAGCTGCCGGGGCAGGACGAAGTGCACGTCCATGCCGCCGGGGCCGAGCCGGTTCACGGATGCGAAGCGGACCCGCACCAGGAACGCGACTCGCGTCCTCGCCGGTGCGACGTGGTACGGCCCACAGCCGGCGACGAGCGCCACGAAGCGCCCGAAGAGCGCTCGCTCGCGGCTGTCCCGACCTTTCAGGAAACCGGCGACGCTGAACCGGCCGCAGGAATGGGACAGGCCCCGGGAGACCAGCTTCGCTCCGCATCGCGGGCAGCTCCAGAGCGGACGCGCGTCGACGGCCATGTCAGGTCACCGCGGCCGATTGAACCATGCGGCCCGGCGCGCCCGCTACCGCACCCCGGCGTCGCTGCGGGGCTTCCACGACGCGCTCCGGGACCGGCTCGCCGGCGAGGACGCGGAGGCCCGGCTGGCGCTGGTCAACGTCCTTCCGCTGAGCGGGATCAACAGCCGGACCGACTTCGACATCCTGGACCGACCCGCGCCGACGCGCGCGACACAGCCAGGGGGCCAGACCCGGTGGGTGAGCCCGGCCTACTTCGAGGTCGCGGGGATCCCCGTCCGCGAGGGGCGCAGCTTCGGGCCCGAGGACGACGCGAACCATCCGAGGGTGGTGGTGGTGGACGAGGCGCTCGCCCGCGCGTACTGGCCGGACGGAAGCCCCATCGGGGCGATGCTCCACGTGAGCTTCACCGCCGAGCCCGCGGCGGACTACCGCGTCGTGGGCGTGGTGGGAAACGTGAAGCACGAGTCGCTCGCCGAACGGTCCGCGGGAACGCTCTACGCGCCGCTGTATCAGGTGCCGGCCCCGGTGGTGCCTTACCTCTCCCCCGGCCTCTCGGTCCTGGTGCGGTCCGGACGCCCGGGGCCCGGCCTCGCCAGGCGGCTCGCGGACGCCATCCACGGCGTCGACCCCGAGATTCCCCTCTCGCCCGTGCAGCCGGGTGAGTCGCTC
>JADGQZ010000302.1 GCA_017881345.1 Myxococcaceae bacterium
CCCCCTGGAGCTCGGGAAACTCCGCCACCATACCGGTGGTGAGGTCGGCCTTGGCGAGGAGCGCAGCGCGGTCCACGACCTCCAGGAGCTCGGGGCGCCCCACGGCCCGGGCGAGCGCCGCGGCGAGCAGCCGGATCCGCCCCACCTTCTCGGCGTAGGTCCCGAGCTTGCCCTGCCACACCACGCGCTCGAGCGCCGGGACGCGCGCGGCGAGGGGAATCTTCCGGTCCTGGTCGAAGAAGAACCGGCCGTCGGTCAGCCGGGAGCGGAGCACCCGCTCGTAGCCCCGGAGCGACAGCGCCGGGTCGCGCACCGGAGTGTTGGAGACGGCCACGAAGCGCGGCAGGAGTCGCCCGCCTGCGTCGAGCACCGGGAAGTAGCGCTGGTGGGAGGTCATCTCCTGGACCAGCACCTCGGACGGGAGGTCCAGGTGCCGCTCCTCGAAGCTGCCCAGCACTGCGCTGGGCCATTCCACGAGCTCGGTGACCTGGTCGAGGAGCGCCGGATCCTCCCGGACGCGCCCGCCGGCCCGCGCGGCCGCAGCCGACACCTCGGCCCGGATGCGCTCCTTTCGCGCCTCGACCGCCGGGACCACGTGGGACCGCTCGAGCAGGCCGGCGTAGTCGCGCGGGCGCGCGACCGGATGCGGCCCGGGCGAGAGGAAGCGGTGCCCGAAGGTCATCCGGCCGCTCTTCACGTCGGCGAAGACGACCGGCACCACCTCCTGGCCATGGAGCGCGAGCAGCCATTGCACCGGCCGGGCGAAGCTCTGTTCCACGTCGCCCCAGCGCATGCGCTTCTTGAACTCGATGCCGTGCACCGCCGCCCCGAGGATGGCGGGGAGGAGGGCGCTCGCCGGACGCCCGGCCTCCGTCACGTCGGCGGCGAGGTACTCACCCCTGGCAGTCAGCACCCTCCGGAGCTCGGCGACCGGCACCCCCTGGGCCTCGGCGAACTTGCTCGCGGCCTTGGTGGGGGCCCCGTCCGGACCGAACGCCGCCTTCACCGAGGGGCCCATCGCCTGCCGGGTGGCGTCGGGGCTCCGGTCCGCCACTGCCTCCACCAGCACGCTCAGGCGCCGCGGGGTGGCGAAGGTGCGGACCGCACCGTGCTCGAGCCGCGCTCCCTCGAGCCCGGAGACGACCAGCGCCCGGAGCTGCTCGACCCCCGGCTCCACCGCGCCCGCGGGGAGCTCCTCGGTGCCGATCTCCAGGAGGAGATCCTCGCTCACGGCTTCGGCTCCGCGCGGAACGACTCCCAGCTCTTGCTGGCCGGAACGCCCTCGAGCAGCGGAGGCTGCTGGCCGACGGTCCACCCCGTCTTCACCAGGGGAAAGCCCAGCTCGGCGCGCACCTTGAGGTACGCCTCGGCGCAGGCTCGGGCGTTGTCCCGCACCCGCTTGATGAACCCGGCGCGCTCGGTGACGCTGATCGCCCCGCGCGCGTCGAGCAGGTTGAAGGTGTGCGAGCACTTCAGGGCGGACTCGTAGGCCGGCAGCGGCAGCCCCTCCGCCAGGAGCCGCGCGCACTCCTTCTCGTAGACCTCGAAGAGTCCGAAGAGCACCGCCGGGTCCGAGGCCCGGAAGGCGTAGGTGCTCATCTCCACCTCGTTGCGGTGGAAGACCTCGCCGTAGGTCACGCCCTTGACCCACTCCACGTCGAAGATGCTCTCGACGTTCTGGAGGTACATGGCGATGCGCTCGAGCCCGTACGTCAGCTCGGCGGACACCGGCCGGCACTCGAAGCCGCCGCACTGCTGGAAGTAGGTGAACTGGGTGATCTCCATCCCGTCACACCAGACCTCCCAGCCGAGACCCCAGGCGCCCAGGGTGGGCGCCTCCCAGTCGTCCTCCACGAAGCGGAGGTCGTGCTCCAGCGGGTCGATGCCGATGGCCCGCAGCGAATCGAGGTAGAGCGCCTGGACGTCCTTGGGGGCGGGCTTGAGGATGACCTGGAACTGGTGGTGCTGGAACAGCCGGTTCGGGTTCTCGCCGAAGCGGCCGTCGGCCGGCCGGCGCGAGGGCTGCACGTAGGCCACGTTCCACGGCTCGGGCCCGAGCGCGCGGAGGAAGGTGGTGGGGGCCATGGTGCCCGCGCCCACCTCGACGTCGTAGGCCTGGGCAAGGATGCACCCCTGCCCCGCCCAGTGGCGCTGCAGGGTGAGGATGAGGTCCTGGAAGGTCAAAGCGGGCGCACCCTAGTCGACGCCCACGCTGCGCAGGAAGTCGACGCTCTTCAGCCGCCGGCCGAGCTGTGCCTCGATGAAGCGGGCGAGCAATGACCGGGCCTCGGCCCGCAGCCCCGGAGGAAGGGGCTGACGGGCCCCTCCCTGGATGGCCGCGAGGCCCTGGAGGACGGCGGGCTCGACCCGCGGGCCGCGCGACCGGGCGGCGCAGCCCGAGCACACCGCGCCGCCGTGCTCCACGTCGAACCGCGGCGCGTCTCCCGGAGGGCCTCCGCACAGCGAGCAGGCATCGAAGCGGGGCATCAGCCCGGCCAGGGCCAGCGCCTGGAGCTCGAAGGCGAGCACCGAGGTGGGTCCGGCCTCGCCGGCGTCCAGCCGTCCCAGCCAGTCCACTGCGAGCGAGAGCAGCTCGGGCGCGGGCTCCTGCTCCCTGAGGAGCTCGCGGCACAGCTCGAGCGCGTACAGGGCGCGGGCGATGCGCGGGAGCTCGTCGCGGATGCGGGGAAAGGCGTGCACGACCTCGACCGCGTCGAGCCGCACGGTGGACCCGTGCCGTTCCACCAGCCGAGCGCGCAGCACCGTGCCCGGCTCGAGTGCCCCGGCGAAGCGGCGCCGGCTCTTGCGCGCCCCGGCTGCGAACGCGGTGAGCTTGCCCCGCTCGCGCGTGAGCAGTGTCACCAGCCGGTCCGCCTCGCCGTAATCGAGCGTGCCCAGGACCAGCGCCTCGTCTTCCCAGCGGTCCACGTCGTGACTCGGTTCAGGGGCGGGCGCCCTGCCCCCCCAGTCGATCGCGGAGCTGGGTGCACTCGTCGCGGACCCGGGCCTGCGTGGGCCCGGTGGCGTTCTCCACGCAGGCGTCGAAGCTCGCTCGGGCCTCGGTCGCGCGGCCCTGCCGCACCTGGCAGCTTCCCCGGAGCTGGTATGCCTCGGCCACCTTCGGACAGGCGTCCACGAACCGGCCGAACTCGGTGCAGGCCGCGTTCAGCTCGCCCCGCGCGTCGTGCACCAGCCCGAGGTCCTTGTAGCCGAGGCAGAACTGCGGATTGGTGGTGACCGCGGCCTTGAGATGCTCGATGGCCTGCGCGCTGTTGCCCTTCTTGAAGTACGCCCAGCCGAGGTTGGTCTCGGCGATGTAAGGGGTGGCGTAGAGCATGTCGTTGAGCGCTTGCTGGTAGAGCGCCATCGCGTCGTCGAGCCGCCCCTCGTCGAGGTAGAGGTTGCCGAGGTTGACCTTGGCTTCGGAGAAGGTGGGGCGGATCTCGATCGCCCGCTTGTATTCCTTCTCCGCCTCGTCCTTCCGGTCGAACGCCAGGTGGAGCACCACCCCCTTGGCGTTGTGGGCGTCGGCGAAGTCCTCGTCGAGCTTGAGGGCCTCGTCGTATTCCTTCAGGGCGCTGCGGACGTCACCCGCGCTCTGGGCGCTGACCCCCAGGTCGTAGTGCGCGTCGGCCCCCTGGCGCTCCTTCTCGGTGGGCACGTGCGCGCACGCGGCGAGCAGGCCCGCGGCGGCGAGGGTGAGGACGACGGACGGAGGACGGAGCATTGGGATCAGAACGACGAGAACAGCCGCGCGAGGGCCGCGCCGGTCCCGGGCCCCGAGGCGCCCTGGCTGGTGGGCGCCACCGCCGGCGTGCTGCCGGTGGCGGCCCGCCCTCCCCGCCACACCGGAACCGACTGCAGCAGCTCGGCCTGGTGCTCGGGCGAGAGCGAGCGGAAGTTGAGGTTGTCCATCATGAAGCCCATCGACTCGACGAAGCCGAGCGCCTCGGTCTGCAGCGCCCGGTACTCCTCGGGCGTCTGGGCAGTGGCGGGCGTGGTGTAGACCGCGCACTCCTTGGTCTCGGAGAGCCAGAGGTAGACGCCCACCGAGAAGCCGTGCGTGCCCCGCAGACAGGCGATGAAGGCCTGCGCCGGGCCGGCGCGGCGTCCGGGCACCACCACGTGCGGCGCGTTGATGCTCTGGAAGAGGGCCGCGACCTGCTCCCGTGCGGCCTCGAGTCCACGCGCCTGGTCGTCGAGAGAGAACACGCCTGGGGATGCTTATGCCACGACCTGCCGGGCCGTTCTAGCGAACGGCCGGCTCGGGGTCGCGGACCGCGAAGGCCCAGTCACCGCCCAGGCCGGCCCCGGTGCGGAAGCGCTCGAAGTCGCGCTTCACCCGGCGCGGGTAGAACCGGTACTGGTCCAGGGAGCGCTCCCGGATGGCCTGGCGGACCCGGTCCGGGCCGGCGTTGTAGGCCATGAGGGCCATGGAGAGGTCACCGCCGAACCTTTCCTGAAGGGAGCGGAGGTAGCGGATCCCGAGGCGCACGCACAGCGCCGGGTCCGACGCCATCTCCTCCCGGGTCAGCCGCAGGCCCTGCTTCTCGGCGAACCAGTGGAGCGTCACGGGCTGGATCTGCATCAGCCCCCGGGCGCCCTGCGAGCTCACCGCGTCCACGTCGAACTCGCTCTCGACGTCGATGATCGCCAGGATGAGGAGCGGGTCGTAACCGGCGCGCCGCGCTTCCTCGGCGATCGCCCGGCTCACCTGGACGCGCAGCTCGAGGCCGAGCTCCGGGGCACGCTTGGCGAGCACCGAGTCGAGGAGGGCGAGATCCGGGTCGGGCTGCACCAGCGCCCGGGCGGGTTCGCTCCGGGGCGTGTGGCCCTGGAACGTGCCCTCGATGCGGGCAGCGCCGAGGAGGAGGACCGCCGCGACGAGCGGAAGCACCGCGCAGTGCGAGCTGAGCGCGTGCAGCTGGAAGAGCAGTCGTCGCACCGTCCATCCACTCCTTCTCGGGGAGCGAGGCGGCGACTCAGCCCCCTCGTTCCAGTTTCTCCAGCCGTTCGGCCACCCGGTCCACCCGGGCAGCCAGCGCCTGGACCTCGTCACGCCGCGGGACCCGGAGGCGCTGCAACGTGCCCCGAACCCGCTCGTCCAGCCCCTGCTCCAGCTCCTTCCGCTGCGCGGCCAGTCGCTCCGCCAGTTCACCCATCTGTCGCCGGACCTCGTCCTGACTCCACCCGGCAACCGTCTGTGCCCGTTGCACGACCCGCGCCGCCTCGTCCTCGACGCTTGACACCGCGGTCAGGGCCTGGGCCCACATCCGCTCCAGGACTTCGACAACTGGCCGTCTATCCTTGAACACGTCGCCTGCCATCGCTGGACTCCAGGCCTGTAGGACGCCTGCCTGCCCATCAGGCAGGGTATCGGCACCCGCCGACAACATAAGTGCCACCCCGGGGGGACGCCATTCAAGGTGGCCCTAGATGGGGGTCAAACGGACCCATCCAGGCACGTTCTTTACGATCAGGCCCGGACGTCAGACTTCGCCGGGGCCTTCTTCTCGATGAGGGTGTCCACCTTCTTCGAGAGCTTCGACAGCTCCCGGGTGAGCAGCTTGATCTGGCTCTGGGTGGCCACACCCGCCGCCTGGATGATCCGGTTCTGGAACGTTTCCGCCTGCTTGCGGACCTCGTTGCCGAGCGCCTTGGTGCGCTTGGCCGTGGTGGCCTGCAGCTCCTGGCCTTTCGCCACCCACTCCTTGATGGTCTTCTCGGCCTGCGTCTGGATCACCGCGAACCGCTTCTGGGCCTCGTTGAGCTGCTCCTTCACGAACGCCGGGACCTCGCTGTTCTTCGACATGACACTCGCCTCCTCGGGCAGATGGCTCGGCGGGCCGGCGGACTCGCCGCCCGACAGCCCCTCCATAACGCAGCGCGGCAAGGTGTCAAGCGACCACCGGTCCGGCTGTCTGTGCGAGGTCAGAAGCCGAGCGTGACGTTGGCTGGCGTCGGAGTCGGAGGCCCGACGCCGGTGAGCGTGCGCGAGAATGCTGCGGCTACTTCGTCGCGGCTGCAGCCTTCTTGCGCTCGCGACGCTTCTTCCAGTGCTGCTTGATCTTCATCTGCTTGCGGCGGTGCTTGCTCCTGCTGCGGGCCATCCCTGCTCCTCTCGCTCGAGGCGCCGGCTCCTAGCAGACATCCTGCCGGCGCGTCACGTCTCGGACTCACCGGGTGGTCGGGTGGGGAAAGGAATTCCCTCCGCGCTCCGCACCGACGTGGGGATCGCGTCGGCCACGGTGACCTTGCCCTCGCGGTCCTGGTCGCCGGGGGGCTCGGGCGGCGACGGGGTGCGCTTCCGGTGCCGGAGCGCCGGGCGCACGGCCTCGGCGAAGCGGCGCACCTCGTCCAGCGGGAGCGCCGGACAGTGGTTGCCGTTGATGCCGGTCATCGGGCCGGCCATGCACATGGAGTTGAGGATGGCCTCCTCGGTGGCCTCCATCACCGCCTCGTAGAGCGGGTCGAGGCGTTGATCGAGGAGGAACTTCACCTTGGCGACCATCTTCCGGGTGCGGCGCGGGATGATGTTCGAGGTGGAGAAGCCGACGACGATCTCTCCAGAGCCGTGCGCGGCGTAGCTCCCCACCCTGCCGATGCCCAGCGCGACGCGGCGGCACAGGCGGTTGATCTGGTTGGGCAGGAGCGGTGCGTCGGTGGCGACCACCGCGATGATGCTTCCGTAGCTCGCGGTCCGCCGGGGCACCTCGCGGTAGTGCTCCTCCAGCACCTCGCCGAGCGGCAGCCCGCCCACGCGGAGGTTGTGCATCTTCCCGAAGTTGGACATCACCAGCACCCCGAGGGTGCAGCCGCCGTGCGACTCGGGGAGCTTCCGCGACGACGTGCCGATGCCGGCCTTGAAGTCGCAGGTCACCATCCCGGTGCCCCCGCCCACGCTCCCCTCCGCCACGGGGCCGTCGGTGGCCGAGGCGACCGCGGAGCGGACGTGCTCCTCGCGCACGTGGCGCCCGGTGATGTCGTTGAGCCAGCTGTCGTCGCATTCGCCCACCACCGGGATGATGACGTCGTGCTCGTCGCCGATGCCCGGGTGCTGCTCCACCATCAGCCGGGCCATCGCGTCGGACACCACGCCCACCGACATGGTGTTGGTGAGGAGGATGGGCGTCTCGAGCAGGCCCCACTCCATCACCTGCGTCATCCCCGAGACCTCGCCCGCGCCGTTGAGCACGAAGCCGCCGCCGTGCAGCCGCTCCATGAAGATGTTCCCGCCGCTCGGGACGATGGCGGTGACCCCGGTCCGCACCGGCCCCTTGCCCGGGCGCAATGGGCCGTCCCCGGCGATGAGCGTGGTGTGACCGACCAGCACGCCGTCCACGTCGGTGATGGCGTTGAAACGGCCGGGACGGTAGCGGCCGAGCGGCAGATCCAGCGCGCGGGCCCGCACCCGTGGAGCGGGGGGCTCGACTGTCGCCGAGCTCACCCCTTGCCCTCGCGCAGCTCGGGGCCCGGCATCTCCACCACGGTGGCGCCGCCATTCCCGTTGGCGTGCGACGGCATGTCCGCGGCGCGGCGCTGCTCCCGCTCCTTGTAGCGACGGATCGCGCCGCTGAGGATCTCCCCGATCAGCGTCCGGTAGTCCATCCCTGCGCCCTTGGCGATGAGGACCAGGTCGCTCCACCCTGGCGTCAGCCCCGGCAGCGGGTTGCACTCGAGGAAGTAGAACCGGCCCCGGGCGTCCATCTTGAAGTCGATCCGCGCCACGTCCCGGCATCCGAGCGCCATGAACGCCCCACGCCCGGCGGTGCGGAGCTTCTCGATCTGGTTGGGCTCGAGATTGGCCGGGACGTCGTAGCGAATGCGATCGTTCCAGTCGAGCTTGTGCTGGAAGCTGTAGACCGGGTTCTCCTCCGCCTGATCGACGAAGACGATCTCCATCGGCGGGAGCACGCGCGGCCGGCGCTCGCCGAGCAGCCCCACGGTGAACTCGCGGCCCCGGATGTACTCCTCCACCAGCGCCGGCTGCTGGTACTTGCTGACCATCTCCCGCACCACGTCGCGCAGCTCGGCCTCGTTCTGCACCACGCTCTTGCTGACCACGCCCTTGCTCGAGCCCTCCGCCACCGGCTTGACCATCAGCGGGAACTCGGTGAATTCCCGGTTCAGCCGCTCCTTGCCGGTGGTGAAGATCTGGAAGTTCGGGGTGTGGATGCCGTGCTGGCGGACGATCTTCTTGGCCAGCGCCTTGTCCAGGGCGAGCGAGAGGGTGGCCGGATCGCTCCCGGTGTAGGGGATGTCCAGGAGCTCGAGCAGCGACGGAACCTGCGCCTCGCGATTCCGCCCCTTGAAGCCCTCGGCGATGTTGAAGACCAGGTCCAGCGGGGTGACCGCGAGCACCGTGGGCAGCTCCTGGTTCGCCTCCAGGTCGATGACCTCGTGCCCCCAGCTGGCGATCGCCTCACGGATGGCCTGGAGCGTGCTCGGGCTGTCGTACTCGGCCTCCGAGTCCTCCACCGCGTCCGCCGTGGGCTTGATGCGCTTGACGTTGTAGGCGAACCCGACCCGGAGGGGCCCCGTCTTGCGCGGGGGCTTTCCCTGCCGCCTCGGGCTGTCCTTGATGCCGTGGCGCCGCGCCGCCGCCTGGATCACCGAGCCGATGACCGCGTCGAAGTGCAGCCCGTCCAGCTCCGCCGCGGCAAAGATCCCCGCGCCCGGCTCGAGCGAGGGCAGCGCGTTGATCTCCAGGAAGTACGGGACGCCGGCGTCGCTCAACCGGAAGTCGATGCGGCCCAGGTCGCGGCAGTCGGTGAGCCGGAACACGGTCTGCGCGGTGCGCCGGAGCTCGTCGGCGATGCCCGCCGGGATGGACGCCGGTGCCTTGACGCTCACCGCCTTGTCCTCGGAGGTCTTGAGCGCGTAGTCGTAGATGGCGTAGCGCCGCTGGCGGGAGAGCCCCGGGTCGACCACGTACTCCACCGGCGCGAGCACGCCGTCGTAGTCGTTCTCCACCGCGGCCAGGTACGGCACCGTCAGGTCGCGCCCGGAGATGTACTCCTCCACCAGGATGCCAGCCGGGTAGCGCTCCAGCGCCCGGCGGACCTTCTCCTCCAGCTCGGCCACCGTCTCGGCCACCGAGTCCTGGGTGATGCCCTTGCTGCTTCCCTCGAAGTTGGGCTTCACGATGACCGGAAAGCGCAGCGCCGAGGCCGTCAGCTCCTCGAGCTTCTCGACGTACTGCCAGCCCGGCGTCCGGACGTCGTGGTCACGGAGGATCAGCTTGGTCAGCTGCTTGTCCAGGGTGACCGCCAGGGCATAGGCGTCGCTCCCCGTGTAGGGGAAGCCCAGCTCGTCGAACAGCGCCGGATAGAAGGCCTCGCGGAAGCGTCCGCGCCTGCCCTCGGCGGTGTTGAAGATGAGGTCCGGCGAGTAGGCCTCGAGCCGGGCCACCGTTCGCGAGGCAGGCCCGGAGACCTCGAAGCGCTCGAGGCGGTGCCCGAGCCGGTCGATGGCGCCGGCAAGCGCGTCCACGGTCTGCTGGGTGTCGAACTCGGCCTCCTCCTCGGAGTCCGAGAGGCGGAGGTTGTAGGTCAGCGCGATGCGCACGGGGGTCAGCGTCCTCCCGAGGAGTCCGAGCGGTCGGCGGTCCCCGTCATCCAGCGCTCCGGCCCCACAGGGACGCCCTGGGCGCGGGCCAGCGCCTGCGAGCCCGAGACCACCTTCGCATCCACCACCTGGGTCTGCGCCCAGACATCTCCCAGCCTGCGGCCGAGCGGATCACGGATCGCCTTCCACGCCTCGATCCCGGCGATGACCACCAGCCCCCCCAGCCCGGCGCGGAGCCCGAGCGGCTCGGGCATCATCCGGAGCAGGACGATGAGCGCCAGCGGCGCGTTGCGCAGGGTGCTGTCCCGGAACCGTGCGTCGGTTCGCATCGGGAGGAACACCGCCTTCACCCCGAAGATGCGCTTGCCCACGCTCTGGCCGTGGAAGATGCCGTCCGCGAGCAGGAGGTAGAGCACCGCCACCACCAGCCCCGCCCGTCCGGCCGCCAGCGCCAGCACCCAGGCCACCCCCACGTCCGCCAGCCGGGCCATTCCCCGCAGCAGGAGCGAGCAGCGCGGGTACGGCGACTCGGGGACGCCGTCCTCGGGGACGAGCTGGAGGTTCGGGCCTCCGAACGGAGCACGCAGCGGGCTCATCTAGTCCTCTCCTTCCGCGGCCAGCGCCGCGAGCCGCCCCCAGGCGTCCTCGCTCCGGGCCTGCCCGGCGCCCTGCGCCGCCGCCTGCGCCTCCACCGCACCTGCCCGGGTGAAGAACACGAAGGCCATGGCGGGGCGCTTGGACGACTCGCGCATGGCGAACTGCACGTTCTCCAGGCTCCAGCCTTGCTCGACCCAGTGGTTCACCGCGTACTCGAGGCTCCCCTCGTCCACGGTGGACAGCTCCACGACCTTGTACTGGAGCACCGCGGGCCCGGGCGGGGGCCTCCGGGGGCTGCGGCGCCGGGGCTTGCGCGCGCGGCTCACGAGTCGAGCAGCTCGGCGGCTTCCACCGCGTGGTAGGTGAGGATCAGGTCCGCGCCGGCGCGCTTGATCGAGGTCAGGACCTCCATCATCACCCGGGGACCGTCGATCCACCCGTTCGCCGCCGCCGCCTTCACCATCGCGTACTCGCCCGAGACGTTGTACGCGGCGACCGGCACGTCGAAGCGCTCCTTCACCTTGGAGATCACGTCGAGGTACGAGAGCGCGGGCTTCACCATCACCATGTCCGCGCCCTCCTCGAGATCGAGCGCGGTCTCCTTGAGCGCCTCGCGGACGTTGCCCGGGTCCATCTGGTAGCCGCGCCGGTCACCGAACTGGGGCGTGCTCTGGGCAGCCTCGCGGAACGGCCCGTAGAAGCCCGAGGCGTACTTCGCCGCGTAGCTGAGGATGGGGATGCGGCTGAGGCTGGCCTCGTCGAGCGCCGAGCGGATGGCCCGGACGCGCCCGTCCATCATGTCGGAGGGGGCCACGATGTCCGCGCCCGCCTTCGCGCACGAGACGGCCATCTGCGCGAGCAGCGGGAGACTTTGATCGTTGTCCACGTCGCCGCCGTGGATGACGCCGCAGTGGCCGTGATCGGTGTACTCGCAGAGGCAGACGTCGGCGATGAGCTGGAGCTCGGGGACCGAGTCCTTCAGCGCCCGGAGCGCCTTCTGGACGATGCCGTCGTCCGCCCACGCCCCGGTCCCCCGCGGGTCCTTGTGGCCCGGGATGCCGAAGAGGATGACCGACGGCACCCCCGCCGCCCGGGCTCGCTTCGCCTCCGCGACGGCCAGGTCCACCGACAGGTTGTCGATGCCCGGCATCGAGGGGACGGGCTTTCGCACCCCGCGGCCCTCCACGACGAAGAGCGGGTAGATGAAGTCCGAGGGGCGGAGGTCGGTCTCGCGCACCATGCGCCGGAGCGCCTCGGTGCGGCGCAGGCGCCGGGGACGGTGGATGGGAAAGGACATACCGGTTCGCTCCGTTCTACCGCGGAGAGCGTACACCACGGTATTCACCATCGCCCATGCCCACCGGCTTCTCCTGGTCGGAGATCGGCGTGGACCCCGCCCGGGTTCGCGTGATCCGCGACGCCGCCCTGCCGTCCCGGGGCGAGTACGTCCTCTACTGGTGCATGGTGAATCAGCGCGTGCCCCACAACCACGCGCTCCAGGCGGCGATTGCCCTCGGGAACAGGCTCGGGCTTCCGGTCGTCTGCTACCACGCGCTCCGGCCGGACTACCCGCACGCCTCGGACCGGCTGCATTCCTTCGTGCTGCAGGGGCTGGACGAGCTCGGGGCGGCCATGCGGGCCAGAGGGGTGCCCTACTGGCTCGAGCTGCCCCGGACCACCGGCCAGCACGGACCGCGGCTGGCAGCGCTCGGGACGCGGGCGGCGGCCGTGGTCTCCGACTGGTTCCCCTCCTTCATCATCCCCGGCCACCTCCGGGGGGCGGCGAAGGCGCTCGGCGTCCCACTCGTGGCCGTCGACGCCTCGTGCGTCGTCCCGATGCAGCGCATCCCGGAGGCGCAGGTGGGGGCATACGCGCTCCGGCCGAAGCTCCGGAAGCTCTGGCCGGATTACCTGGGAAAGCTCCCCGTCGGCCCCGAGCCGGCCCATGCCCGGGCGGCACGGGACGTCGACCTCGGCTTCATCCCGGAGTCCTCGCCGGGACGGCTCGTGGGCGAGCTCGACGGCTTCGACATCGACCACTCGGTGCCACCCGTCCCGGGCCGTCCCGGGGGCCGGGCCGCCGCGGTCGACGCCCTCCGGGTCTTCGTCCGTGAGCAGGTGGCCCGGTTCGAGGAGGCACGGAACGAGCCCGGGCAGCGAGGACAGTCGGGCGTCTCGCCGGCGCTGCACTGGGGACTGCTCTTCGCCGGGGAGGTCGCCCAGGCCTGCATCGAGGCGCACGGCGCCGAGCAGCCGGGAGTGAAGGCGTTTCTCGAGGAGCTGCTGGTCCGCCGCGAGCTGGGCTTCAACTACTGCCTCCACACGCCGGTCCGCGCCCAGCTGGCCTTCACCTCCCTGCCCCGCTGGGCCCAGGAGACGCTCACCGCGCACCGGAAGGACCGCCGGGAGCACCTCTACACGCTCGAACAGCTCGAGCGCGGCGAGACGGCCGACCCGCTGTGGAACGCGGCACAGCGTGAGCTCCGCGAGGACGGACGGATCCACGGGTACCTCCGGATGCTCTGGGGGAAGAAGATCCTCGAGTGGAGTCCCTCCCCGGAGGAAGCGCTCGGACGGATGGCCCATCTCAACGACCGTCACGCGCTCGACGGACGGGACGCGGTCAGCGTGGCGAACTTCATGTGGGTCCTCGGTCTGCACGACCGGCCCTTCCAGGAACGGCCGGTCATCGGCAAGGTTCGGCCGATGAGCTCGCTCCGGACCGCGGAAAAGGTCGACCTGGGACCCTACCTGGCCAGCTACGGTGGACCCGACGCAGCCCGGGTGAAGCTCCCGAAGAGACGAAGGCCCGCAGCCCCCGCTGGCCCGGAAGGAGTCTGAACGACGATGGGCAAGATCGACTTCCACGTGGCGCACACCCTCACCCTCGCCGAGGCGAAGAAGCGCATCGAGCGCCTCACCGCGCACTGGGCGAAGCATGGGATCCAGTCCAGCTGGGCCGGGGACGTGGCGACACTCAGTGGCAAGGTGATGGGCATCCACCTCGACGCGACGCTCCGGGTCACCGACAAGACCGTGGGCGGTGAGGCCAGCGATCCGGGTCTCCTGCTCCGGGGCCAGGCGAAGAAGTACCTGACGCACAAGTTCGAGACGTGGCTCGATCCGAAGCGATCGCTCGAGGATCTCGAGAAGGCCTGAGCTGTCGCTAGGCCCGCGGGGGCCGGGTGACGTGGCTGGCGAGAGCCGCGGCGGCACTCGCGAGGCAGCCTTCGCAGATGGCGGCCGGACCACCTTGGAGGATGAGCCTTCTGGCCGCGGAGGGAGACCGCAGAACGAGCA
>JADGQZ010000303.1 GCA_017881345.1 Myxococcaceae bacterium
GACCGCCGCCCAGGCCGGCAAGCACGTGCGGCTCGTCACCCAGTGCAACGACGTGAGCCTGCGGAACCTCATCCCCGCCGAGCTGGCCAAGGGCTTCGGCTTCTTCCAGGGGAAGCCCGCCACCGCCTTCGGCCCGTTTGCCATCACGCCCGACGAGCTCGGCCCGGCCTGGCGCGACGGCCGCGCCCACGTGCGGGTCCGCTCCACGCTCAACGGCCGGTTGGTGGGCGACACCGATGCCGGACCGGAGATGCACTTCTCGTTCTTCCAGCTGCTGGAGCACGTCGCGAGGACGCGAGCCTTCACCGCCGGCACGCTCCTCGGCAGCGGCACGGTGAGCAACGCCGAACACGCGCACGGCATCAGCTGCCTCGCCGAGCAGCGGATGATCGAGACCATCGAGCAGGGCAAGCCCACCACGCCCTTCATGGCGGTGGGCGATCACATCGACGTCGAGACGTTCGATGCGCAGGGCCGGAGTCTCTTCGGCCGCATCTCGCAGACCGTGAGGGCGCCCCGGTGAAGCTCTACGGCTACTGGCGCAGCGGGGCGACATGGCGAGTGCGCATCGGCCTCGCCTGGAAGGGCGTTGCGTACGACTACCAGCCGGTCAACCTGCTCGAGGGCAAGCAGCACGTCGAGCCGTACCGCGCGCTGAACCTCATGGAGTCCGTGCCCCTCCTCGAGTGGTCAGAGGGTGGCGCCATCCGCCGGCTGGCGCAGAGCCTCGCCATCCTCGACCACCTCGAGCTCCGCTTCCCGTCGCCGCCGCTCCTGCCCACCGATCCGTGGCTCCGGGCCCGCGCCCGCCAGCTCGCCGAGATGGTGAACTCCGGCATCCAGCCCTTCCAGACGCCGCTCGTGCTGGGACAGGTGAAGGCCTTCGGGGGGGATGACCGCGCCTGGGTGCAGTTCTTCCTCGGGCGGGGCCTCGCCGCCCTCGAGGAGGAGGCCTCCCGGACGGCCGGTCGGTTCTGCGTGGCCGACGCGCCCTCGTTCGCCGACTGCTGCCTCGTGCCACAGCTGTACGCGGCGCGACGCTTCAAGATCGACCTCACGCCCTTTCCCACCCTCACCCGCGTCGAGGCGGCATGCGAGGCCCTGCCCGCCTTCCAGGCCGCGCATCCCGACCGGCAGCCGGACGCCGCATCCGCTCCCCGCTAGAAGGAGCCAGCAAGGACACCCCTCATGCCCCAGAACGAATCCCTCGGACTCCTCGGAATCGAATCGGCCCACTGGTACGTGCGCGACCTGGAGCGGAGCCGCCGCTTCTACACGCAGGGGATGGACTTCAAGGAGATCGGCGGAAGCGACCCCGACCTCACCGCGAAGGGCAAGCAGCAGAGCCTGGTGTTCCAGGCGGGGGACATCGCGCTCGTCGTCAGCCAGCCGCGTGGCGAGGGTGGACGTGCGGCGCGGTGGCTGAACAAGCACCCCGATGGGGTGGGCACCCTGACGTTCGCGGTGAAGGACGTGGAGAGGACGTTCCGCATCCTCGAGCGTCGCGGAGCGACGGTCATCGACGACATCCAGTCCGCCAAGGACAGCCGCGGCGGGAAGCTGAGCTGGTTCTCCATGACCACGCCGTTCGGCGACACCACCTTCCGCTTCGCCCAGCGCGACGGGTACCGGCCCCTCTTCCCGGGGATGATCTTCCACGAGAAGCCCGCCGGAGGTCAGAACCGGTTCGGCTTCAACGTGGTCGACCACGTGACCTCGAACTTCCGCACCCTGATGCCGGCGATCCTGTGGATGGAGCACGTGCTCGGGCTCGAGCGGTTCTGGAAGATCGAGTTCCACACCGATGACGCGTCGGAGACCCTGCAGAAGGGTTCGGGACTGCGCTCCACCGTGATGTGGGATCCGGAGTCCGGGGTGAAGTTCGCCAACAACGAGCCTGCGCGGCCGAACTTTCGCGCCTCGCAGATCAACATCTTCGTCGAGGACAACCGGGGCGAGGGGATCCAGCACCTGGCGCTCGGCGTGGAGAACATCATCCCGGCCGTCGAGGGGATGCTGAAGACCCGCGCGGTCCAGTTCATGGAGACGCCCGACAGCTACTATGACCAGCTGGCGAAGCGGCTCGAGGTCTTCGGCATCGGCCGGATCGACGAGAATCCGGACGACCTGCGTCGCCTGCGGATCCTGATCGACGGCAACAAGGAGCACAGCTACCTGCTCCAGATCTTCATGAAGGACGCGGCGAGCCTCTACGCGGACCGCGAGGCCGGTCCGTTCTTCTACGAGGTCATCCAGCGCAAGGGCGACAAGGGCTTCGGTGCCGGGAACTTCCGCTCGCTGTTCGAGAGCATCGAGCGCGACCAGAAGGCCGCGGGCCGGGTCTAGGGAGCAGGGCAATGATCGAGCGGCTGGTCTTTGGAACCGTCCCCAGGAAGCACCACATCCAGCTCCGGCTCGACGGCGGCGCCCTGGCCTTCGAGGAGTGCTTCACCCAGGAGGGCTTCGAGGGCCCGTTCACCATCGCCTACCACCAGCGAGCGCCGCACACCCAGCGGCTGAGCGACGCGAAGCACGGCTGGGCCGCGCCGGTGGACGCCACCGAGGGCCGCCGGCTCGCCAAGCGGCACTACAAGACGCAGGAGATGGCGCGAAGGGGCGGCGCACCGGTCGACGCGCGCACCCCGCTGCTCTTCAACGCCGACGTGACGCTGGGGATGGTGTTCCCCGACCGGCCGGACCCGGTCTACGTGAGCAACGCCGACGCGGACGAGCTCTTCTGGATCCAGCAGGGCGGCGGCACGCTGCGTACGGTGCTGGGCGACGTGCGCTTCACCGCGGACGACTACCTGTTCGTGCCACGGGGTCTGCTCAACCGGCTCATCCCGGACGCCGGGCCGCAGTCGTGGCTGTGGATGGAGCTGAACGGTGGGCTCCACCTCCCCCGCCAGTGGCGGAACGAGGTCGGGCAGCTCCGGATGGACGCCCCCTACAGCCACCGCGACTTCAAGCGGCCGGAGTTCAAGGGCCCGATGGACGAGGACATCCGCGACCTGGTGGTGAAGAAGGGCGGGGCCTTCCATGGCTTCCGGTACCGCCACTCGCCGCTGGACGTCGTGGGGTGGGACGGCACCGTGTATCCGTGGGCGTTCCCCATCCTGAACTTCCAGCCGCGGGCGGGCCTGGTGCACCTGCCGCCCACCTGGCACGGGACCTTCGCCGCACGCGGGGCGCTGGTCTGCAGCTTCGTGCCCCGGGTGGTGGACTTCCACCCCGAGGCCATCCCCTGCCCGTACCCGCACGCGTCGGTCGACTGTGACGAGTTCCTCTTCTACGCGCGGGGAAACTTCACCAGTCGCCGCGGCGTGGGGCCGGGTAGCGTGAGCCACCACCCGGCCGGCGTGGCGCACGGCCCGCACCCGGGCGCGTACGAGGCCAGCATCGGGCATCCGCGGACGGACGAGCTCGCCGTGATGCTCGACACCACGCTGCCGCTGAAGACCACCGCCGCCGCGCTGGCCGTCGAGGACCCGGGGTACCAGGACAGCTTCATCCCGCCGGGGGACTAGCCCGGGCCACGTCCGGCAGGGGCCCTGAACGCCGGGCGGCACTTCGCGCGTGGCGCGCTTGACCTGAACGCCCGTTCACGTCGAGCATCAGGGGCATGAAGGCCCGCGCCTGGTCCAACCCGCCGAACCCCTTCGCCCCGACCGCGCTCGAGTACCTCGAGGAGGACCACCCCCGCGCCGCGGTGCACGTCTGGGACGATGCCACGAAGAGCATCATCGCCAGCAACGACAGCCCGGACGTCGGCTTTCGCTTCAGCGTGAATCCGTACCGCGGCTGCATGCACGCCTGCGCCTACTGCTACGCCCGCCCCGGCCACGAGTACCTGGGCTTCGGAGCGGGAACCGACTTCGACACCCAGGTGGTGGTGAAGCGCCGCGCGCCCGAGCTCCTCCGCGAGGCGTTCTGGAAGCCCTCCTGGACCGGCGAGCTCCTGGTCTTCAGCGGGGTGACCGACTGCTACCAGCCGCTCGAGGCGTCGCTCCGGCTGACCCGCGGCTGCCTGGAGGTCTGCGCCGAATTCCGGAATCCGGTGGGCATCATCACCAAGTCGCCGATCATCGAGCGCGACATCGACGTGCTCCAGGAGCTCGACCGCACCGCGAGCCTGAGCGTCGCCGTCAGCCTGCCGTTCCACGACCAGGACGTTGCCCGCGCCATCGAGCCCGGGGTCGCCACGCCGCGACGGCGGCTCCAGGTCATCGAGCGGCTCGCGGCGGCAGGCATCCGTGTGGGGGTGAGCATCGCGCCCATCGTCCCGGGGCTGGACGAGGGCGTCTCCCGCGTGCTCTCTGAGGCCGCGAGCGCGGGCGCCAGGTTCGCCGGATACGTGCTCCTGCGGCTCCCCGGCTCGGTGCGGCCAGTCTTCGAGCAGCGCCTGCGCGAGGCCCTGCCGCTCCGGGCGGAGAAGGTGCTGCACCGGATCCAGGAGACCCGCGGGGGAAAGATGTACGACTCCACCTGGGGGCTCCGGCAGCGCGGGGAGGGACAGTACGCGGACGCCATCGCCGCCCTGTTCGCGGCCCAGGCGCGGAAGGTCGGTCTCGAGCCACGGTGGCCCGATGATGCACGGCCAGACACCTTTCGCCGTCCCGACCGGGCTGGTTCGCAGCTTCCGCTTCTCTGAAGGATCCCGGGGTGAGAGCCTCGTCGAACCCGCCAACCCAAGCCCCGAGCCTCGGATGATGAAACCCTTCAAATTCCTGCGTGCCGCCTCGGTCCTGAGCTTCCTCTTCTTCCTCGGGCATTCCGTCGGAGCGCCCTGGACGCCTTCGGAAGGCGGCGCGACCAGCACGGTGATCGGCTTGATGAAGTCCTACCGCTTCGAGGTCCTCGGCTCCGAGAGGACGTACTGGGATCTCTACCAGGGATTCGGCCTCACGCAGAGTGTCTTCCTGCTGCTCGAGGCCGTGGTCCTGTGGTTCCTCGCAACGCTCGCGGTCAAGGACGCTCAGCGCCTGCGCGCCATCGTCGTCGCGTACCTGGTCGCCAACGTGGCGCAGCTGATCCTCTTGGTCAGGTTCTTCTTCCTTCCTCCCGTGGTGCTGACCGCGGCGATCACCCTCTGCCTCGCGCTCGCGCTGTGGTCCTCGCGA
>JADGQZ010000304.1 GCA_017881345.1 Myxococcaceae bacterium
CCACGCCCCCAGCGCCCGCCGGACCGGCGGGGCGCCGATCGGACGTGTCCCCGCCCACGCCCCACGCGACAGCTGGAGCGGCCCCCTCGCCCGGTGTGACCCGCGGGAGCCCCTCCCGCACCGCCCCGGCGCCGGCGCCGGCGCACAACGGCCCCACCGGGCGAGCGCGGGGGCGGAGAGTCCGGCCGGCCGCCCGGAGCGTGGATCGTGCGGGTCCGCCGGTCGCGCGCGCCGCCGTCGCTCCGCTCGAGCCACCCGCGGAGCTCCACGACGCTCCGGTGGAGGAGGCCTTCTTCCACATCCCGGCCGCGCCGCGCCGTCCCTCCCGCGCGCCGGTTCAGGGCGCCCCGGTGGAGTCCGAGACCGTCGCAACTCCGCGCGAGGTGGGCACCGAGGCACCGCTCCTGCTGGTGCGCGACCCGACCACGCTCTTCGCCTTCTGGGACTTCCGCCGCGAGCTGGAGCGCGGAGCGGCGCTGGGACTACGGGAGCCGAGGCTCTTGCTTCGCCTCTACCGGGGTGAGGACCTCGACCGCAGCCTCGAGCTGCCGCTGAGCTCGCGCAGCGTCTACGTCACGGGTCTGCGCTCAGGAGCCGAGTACACCGCCGAGGTGCTCCTGCTCGGACGGGACGGATGGACCCGGCCGGTGGGCTCGCGGAGCGCCGCTCGCCGCCTCCCCCCGGGGCGGGTGTCGTCGCGCCTCGAGGTGCGGACACTCCGGCTGCCGTGGTCCGAGGCGCTCTCCCCGGCGCCGGCCGCCTCCGCGCCCTCGACGCCGCGCCACGAGCCGCTCGACTCGCCGCGCCGCGTCCCGCTGCCCACGAGCCCGGGCGCGCGCGGTGGACCGGGCGATCCGGCTCCCTCCGGCGGGTCGCGCTCCGGGCGGAACTGAGGCGGAACGATGCGGCAGCCGCGGGGCGCGCTGATGCTCGTGCTCCACGCCCACCTTCCCTTCGTCCGGCACCCGGACGACGAGGACCACCTCGAGGAGGAGTGGCTCCGGGAGGCGGTGCTCGAGTGCTACCTCCCGCTGCTCGAGCTGCTGGAGCGGCTCCACGCGGACGGCGTTCCGGTTCGCCTCACGCTGTCGCTCACCCCGACGCTGGTCGCGATGCTGGAGGACCCGCTGCTGCGGGCGCGCATCGGCCGGCGCCTCGACCGACAGCGTGCGCTCGCCGCGCGCGAGGTGCGGCGGACCGCCGCGGACGGTGGGCCGAATGCCGTCGCCCGCTTCTACGCGGCGCGGCTGGACCGGCTGGCGGGCCTGTGGAACGACCGCTACCGGGGCGCGCTCGTCCCGGCATTCGCCGCGCTGCGCGACCGTGGCCAGGTCGAGCTGATCGCCTCGGGTGCGACGCACGGGTTCCTCCCGCTGCTGCGGCCGGCGCCCGAGGCGGTGCGCGGGCAGGTCGCGGTGGGCGCCTCCGAGCACGCCCGCGCCTTCGGTCAGAGGTCCTCCGGCTTCTGGCTCCCCGAGTGCGGCTACTACCCGGGCCTCGAGCGCCTGCTCGCCGACGAGGGGCTCCGCTTCACCTTCCTCGATGCGCACGGGCTCGCCGACGCCGAGCCGCGCCCGCTCCTGTCGGTGCGTGCCCCGGCGTTCACCGAGGCGGGCGTGGCGGTGTACGCCCGGGACCCGGAGGCCTCCGAGCAGGTGTGGAGCGCGGAGGTCGGCTACCCGGCCGACCCGGTGTACCGCGACTTCTACCGGGACATCGGCTGGGATCTGCCCGAGGACGCGCTCGCCCCGGTGCTCGGGCCGGGCAGGCCCCGCCGCGCGACCGGGTTCAAGTACCACCGCATCACGGGCCCGCGCATGGAGAAGGCCGTCTGGGCTCCGGAGCCTGCCTTCGCCCGCGCCCGCGAGCACGCGCGTCACTTCGTCCGTCGCGTCCAGGCGCGCACCGAGGCGCTGGTGGGCCGGATGGAGCGCGACGCGCTGGTGGTCGCTCCCTACGACGCCGAGCTCTTCGGGCACTGGTGGTTCGAGGGTCCGGTGTTCCTCGAGGCGCTCTTCCGTGAGGCGGCCGCTGCCAAGCTCGCGGTGGTGACGCCGGCGGACGATCTGCAGGCGTGGCCCGAGGCGCAGGTGGTCTCGCCGGTGGAGAGCAGCTGGGGGGAGCACGGGCATGCCTCGATGTGGCTCGACCCGGTGAACGACTGGATTCCCCAGGCGCTGTACGGCTGCGCGCAGATGCTCGCTCCCTTTGCCCGCCTCGGTCGCAGCGAGGGCGTGGAGGCGCGCGCGCTGGTTCAGGCCTTCCGTGAGCTGCTCCTCGCCCAGTCGTCGGACTTCGCGTTCATCCTTCGGAGCGGGACGGTGACCGCCTATGCCCGCGCGCGGGTGCAGGCGCACCTCGCGGGGTTCCTGGAGCTCGTGCGCTCCGTGCGGAAGGGGACGGTGGATCCGTTGCGGCTGCACGCCCTCGAGCAGCGCGACAACCTCTTTCCCGGGTTGACGCTCCGTCCGTTCCGCGCCTGAGGGTGAACCCCCCCGGGGGAAGAATCTTCAGCCCCGCGCTGTTCAGGTGGAGGTCCGGATCGTCCAGATCCGGCTTGCGCCGACCCCGGCGCCCTTTAGGTTGGGTCCCGACATGAACAGTCTCCGTCGCTTCCTCGCCCCGCTGGCGCTCGTCGCCGCTGGTCTCCTCGCCGCCCCGATGTTCCATGGCTTCACCGCCCGGGCGGACACCGCGCCCGCCGCGCCGGCGCCGGCCGCTCCTGCCGCCGGGGTGCAGCAGCCACCCCAGGCGGTGGCCCTGCCGTCGCTCGCGCCGCTGGTCGACAGCGTGAAGGCAGCGGTGGTCAACGTGGAGGTCACCTCCCGGGTGGAGCGTGAGGAGAACGCCGGCCCGGAGGACCCGTTCGAGCAGTTCTTCGGCCGTGGCCGCCGTGACCCGCGCCAGCAGATCCGCCAGGGCGCCGGGAGCGGGTTCGTCATCGACCCGCGCGGCTACATCCTCACCAACAACCACGTGGTCGA
>JADGQZ010000305.1 GCA_017881345.1 Myxococcaceae bacterium
CTTCGAGCAGGTGCCCGACGTGATCGCCTTCCGGGTGATCACCCCAGAGCTGGGGCAGTGCTACGGCGCGCTGGGGCTGGTGCACCAGATGTGGAAGCCCGTGCCGGGGCGCTTCAAGGACTTCATCGCGATCCCCAAGCCGAACATGTACCAGTCGCTCCACACCACGGTCATCGGGCCGCTGGGGGAGCGGGTGGAGGTGCAGATCCGCACCGAGGAGATGCATCGGATCGCCGAGGAGGGCATCGCCGCCCACTGGGCGTACAAGGAAGGCAAGGCGCTGGTCAGAGGCGACGACGAGAAGTTCGCCTGGCTCCGGCAGCTGATGGAGTGGCAGCAGGACCTCAAGGACCCCAAGGAGTTCCTGGAGACGGTGACGGTGGACCTCTTCACCGACGAGGTCTTCGTCTTCACTCCCAAGGGGGACGTGAAGAGCCTCCCCCGCGGCGCGACCCCGGTGGACTTCGCCTACGCCATCCACTCGGACGTGGGCGGGCGCTGCGTCGGGGCGAAGGTGAACGGGAAGATCGTCCCGCTCCGCTACAAGCTGAAGAACGGCGACACGGTCGAGGTGCTCACCAGCCCGAGCGCCAACCCGAGCAAGGACTGGCTCACCTTCGTCAAGACCAGCCGGGCCCAGCAGCGGATCCGGGGCTTCATCAAGCAGCAGCAGCGCGAGAAGAGCCAGCAGCTCGGCCGCGAGCTCCTGGACAAGGAGTTCCGGCGCGTCGGCCTGAACCTCAACAAGCTCCTGCGCTCGGGGGAGCTGAAGCCGATCGCGGCCGAGCTGGGTTACCGGATCGAGGACGACCTGATGGTGGCAGTGGGCTACGGGAAGGTGGTCCCGAGCCAGCTGGTGGCCCGGTTGCTGCCACCGGAGAAGCTCGCCGAGACGGAGAAGGCGGCCAGGGCCGAGCCGACCAACGGGACGCCGGCGGAGAACGACGCCAGCCCGTCGAGCAACGGCTTCGGCCGGGTGACCGAGCTGGCGAAGAAGCTCGTCGGCCGCCGCAGCCGGACCGGCGTGCTCATCGGCGGGGTGGACGACGTGCTCGTCCGGTTCGGCCGCTGCTGCAACCCCGTCCCCGGAGACCCCATCGCGGGCTTCATCACCCGGAACCAGGGCGTGACCGTCCACACCGTGGGGTGCGAGCGCGCGCTGGCGACCGACCCCGAGCGGCGGGTCGACGTCACCTGGGACGTGCGCGGCGACGTCAAGCGGCCCGTGACGCTCCGGGTCCTGACGGCGGACCGACCGGGGCTCCTGGCGGACATGTCGAACATCTTCAGCAAGAAGGGCGTCAACATCAGCCAGGCCAATTGCCGGGCGACGGGTGACGACCGGGCGGTGAACACCTTCGAGGTCACCATCTCGGACCTGAAGCAGCTCACCGACCTCATGAAGACCATCGAGCGCCTTGCGGGCGTCTACTCGGTGGAGCGCGTGTAGGTCAGGGCGGCCGCAGCCGAGGGGGCGGCCGCGGTCCGGTTCTCAGGCGGCCTCGGCGCTCGCCGTCGCTGACTCGGCCGAGAGCTCGGGGTGACGCATCTGCAGCTCGGCCTGCACGTCCGCAGGGAGCGCGATGAACGCCATCCGGGCCGCGGCGACGCGCTGCCGGTCCTGGCCGTGGGGCTTCCTGCAGATCTCGAGCTCGCGCTCCACGTAGATGCGGATCATCGCCGGCCTGCCGGTCAGGACGAGGACCTCGGCCAGCCCCAGGTGCTCGTCGCCAGGCGCCGCGCCGCTCCAGTGCTCGGGCACCGCGCGGCGCACGTCCTCGGGCCGCACCGCACCGAGCGCGAAGGCCCGGCCGAGCGCATCGCCGAGCAGGCGGCGCTCGGAGGGAAGCAGCCGACCGACGGCGTTCAGGAGAGTCCCCGCCAGGGGACCGAACGAGAACATCAGCTCGAAGAACCGTGACCGGGCCAGCTCGTGGGTGTGCTCCTCGAGCCAGCGGACGATCTCCCGGGCATCGGAGGTGCGCAGCGCGTCCTTGAGGACCTGGCGGGCCTGGGAGATGTCGAGGCGGGGATCGGAGGAGTTCAGGGCAGAGTTGAGCATGCGCGCGTGCATGGACTTGCAACCCACCGGCCGTGGCGGACCCGGGCGGCATCCGGGGACTTACGCCGGCGGACCCACGGGTCGCCGCCTCCGTGTGGGGTTGCCGCCACCCGGGGTCACGCACCGGACCGCTCGCTGTTGCACGCCCGTCAGCGGCGGGGTACCAGGCGGCCATGAACCGGTCCGTGATCGAGTCGCTCCAGGCCCCGAAGGCCATCGGCCCCTACTCGCAGGCGATCGCCGTGCCGGCCTCGAAGCTGGTGTTTCTCTCCGGCCAGATCCCGCTCGACCCGGGGACCGGCGAGCTGGTGCACGGGGACGTGAGCGCCCAGACGGCCCAGGTGATGAAGAACCTCGGGGCGGTGCTCACCGCGGCCGGCGTCTCGTTCGACCACGTGGTCCGCTGCACGATCTACCTGGTCGACCTCGCGGACTTCGCGGTGGTCAACAAGGTCTACGGGCAGGCGTTCCGGACCGCTCCCCCGGCGCGGGCCACCGTCCAGGTCGCCGCGCTCCCGAAGGGTGCCCGGGTGGAGATCGACGCGATCGCCGTGGGCTGAAGGCCAGGGTGGCCTAGTTCCGCGCGCCGGAGGGCCCTGCCGCGTCCGCCACCAGCCGGCCATAGAGGTCGGCAGGCTTCACGCCGGAGGACAGGAGCTTGTCCGCCCGGGCGATCTCCTTGTCGATCTCGCCCTTCAGCGACTCGAAGGGCATGCCGCCCACGTGCTCGCGGCCGTTGACGAAGAAGGTGGGCGTCGCCGACACGCCGACGCCCTGGGCTGCCTGCATGTCCGCGGCGACGCGCGCCTCGGTCGCCGGGCTGTCCAGGGCGGCCTTGAACTTGCCCAGGTCCATCCCCAGGGACGCGGCGGCCTTCTCGAGGGATGCCCGATCCAGCTCGTGCTGGTGGGCGTACATCCAGTCATGCATCTGCCAGAACTTGCCCTGCGCCTGCGCTGCGACGCCCGCCCGCGCGGCCAGCGGCGCATCCGGGTGCATCGGGAGCGGGTAGTTGCGGAACACGAAGCGCACGTCCTTCGGGTACGCCTGGCGGATCTGCTCGACCAGGGGAGCGGACCGGGCGCAGTACGGGCACTGGAAGTCGCTCCATTCCACGATGGTGACCTTCGCCATCGCCGGACCGAACGAGGGGAGATCGGCCGGGGCGTCCACCTTCTTCACCACCGGCGGCGGGATGGCCGAGGCCACCGCCTTCTCCTGGATGCGCGCGTACACCTGCGCGGCGGGCGTGCCCTGACGGACGAGCACCTCGGCCTTGGCCATCTCCTCGTCGATGAGCGTGCTGAACGCGTCGAGCGGCGCCGCGCCACCCGGGAGCCGTCGCCCGTTCACGAAGAAGGCCGGGGTCCCGCTGACATTCACGTTGGTGGCCAGGTCCATGTCCCGCTGGATGATGGCCGCGACCTTGGGGTCCTGCTGGTCACGCTTCCACCGCGCGACGTCGAGTCCGATCTCCTTCGCGTACCGCTCCAGGGAATCGGGATCGAGCTGGGGGGAGCCGAAGAGCCGGTCGTGCATCTCCCAGTACCGGCCCTGCATCCCCGCGGCGATGGCCGCCAGCGCTGCCGGCCGGGCCTGCGGATGGAAGGGGAGGGGGTACTGCTTCATGACCAGGCGGATCTTGCCGGCGTACTTCTTCTCGACCTGGGTGACGGTCGCGTGGGCCTGCCGGCAGTACGGGCACTGGTAGTCGCTGAACTCGACCAGGGTGACCAGGGCGTCCGCGGGCCCGCGCACGGGCGAGTCCTCGATCGGGAGCCGGAAGACGGTGGAGTCCGCGAGGCGCGGACGGCTCGGGGCGGTGGTGGGCCGCTGGGCAGCGGGGGGAGCTGAACCGCCGGTGGAGGTGGCCCGGCCGACGAAGAAGCCCAGGACCAGCCCCGCAACAAGGGTGAGAATCGCGCTGACTTTCATGGTGGGGTCGCGCCGCGCCGGGGAAGCGTTCGGCGGGCATGCTAGGGATAACCCGGCATGGGCCGGGTCGTCCAGCTTCGGGTCGGGGCGCTGCCCTGTCCTCTTCCCATCGTGCGTCTCGCCGAGTGCGCCCGCGCACTGGACGAGGGCGACCTGGTCGATCTGACCGGCTCGGACCCGGCGATCGGACCGGACGTGGATGTCTGGTGCACCCGGTTCGGGCATCGCGTGCTGTCGGCGGAACGGGGTCCGGGTGGGTGGCGCATCCGGGTCCAGCTGACCTCGCGCGGGCGGGATTGGGTTCCCGGCGCCCCGGGGGGTCAGGAGTCCAACTCCGCGGGATGACGGCCGCGCTGGTGCTGGCACCGGGCTTGTAGTGACCCGCAGCGCATGAGACTTCGTCCCTCAGCCGTCCCCAGCCTGGATCCGGTCCCGGCAAGCGCCGACGAGGCGTTCCTCGAGCGGGAGCAGATCGCGCTCGATGCAGAGCGCGCCGTCGCCGTCGCCGTCGCTGCCGAGCCGGAGACGCTGGCGCGCTCCCCGGACGCGGCGCGAAAGCAGGCCCAGCCGCAGCAGGCCCGTTCCCGCCGTGAGGCCGAGGCTGCCGCGGCGAGCGCCCGTGCGCCTGCCCCCGCGCTCGGGACGGCCCAGCCGGTGGCCCCCCGCGGCAGGTCAGCCGCCCAGCCCCTCGGACGGCTCTCCGCCCCGATTTCCGCGGCCCCCGGACGGAGCAGCACCCGCATCCCGCTGAACACCCAGGTGGACCTCTCCAGCGACTCCAACGTCTTCACCGGCTTCAGCACCAACCTGAGCGAGGGCGGCCTCTTCGTCGCCACGGTCAATCTCTTGCCCGTGGGCACGCCGGTGGACCTGACCTTCACCCTCCCGGGGAACGCCAAGGTCTCGGTGCGCGGCGAGGTGCGCTGGACGCGCGAGCTCGACGACCGTACGCCCGAGGTGTTCCCGGGTGTGGGCGTGCGCTTCGTGGAGCTGAGCCCCGAGGCCGCCAAGGCGCTGCACCGCTTCATCGCCTCGCGCGAGCCGCTCTTCTACCCGGACTGACGGGGCGCGGAGGTCACGTCGAGCACCCGTTGCTCGAGCGAGCTGCCCTGGGCGAGCGCGGTGACGCGCACGCCGCGGGCCAGCAGCGCCTCGAGCACCGCGGCGATGACGTCCTCGGCCGGCGGTGCGTCGGGCGCGAGCCGGACGGCGAGCAGACCCGAGGGTGAGAGCTCGGCGCGCTCCACCCCGGCAATGCGGCGCAGCTCGGGCAGGGGCACGTCGCCGCGGGTCACCTGCACCGAGAACTCCGCCCCCCGCCGGGTGATGTCGGCGAGCGTCCCGTCCTGCACCACCTTGCCGTGGTCGAGCACCGTCACCGCGTCGCAGAGCCGCTCGAGCTCCGACAGGTTGTGACTGCTGATGATGACCGTCCGCTGTCCGCGGAGCGCCGCGATGAGCGAGCGCACCTCGGCCGCGGCCCGTGGGTCCAGCCCCGCGGTGGGCTCGTCGAGCAGGAGGAGCGCCGGATCGCCGAGGAGCGCCTGCGCCAGCGCGACGCGCTTGGCCGCGCCGTGCGACAGCGCGCGGGGCGACGCCTCCCACGCCTCGGCCATCTGCACCCGGTCGAGCGCGATGCGGGCCGCGGGCCCCGGGCGAGCCTCCCCGGACAGTCGTGCCCAGGCGGTCAGGAGCGTGCCCACGTCGAGGTAGGCGGGAAGCTCGGCGTCCTGGGCCAGGACCCCGATCCGCGGACGCGACGTGCCCCGGTCGTGTGGGTCTCTCCCCAGGATCCGGAGGGTGCCGGTGCCCGCACGGAGGAACCCCGCGGCCAGCCCGAAGGTCGTCGTCTTTCCGGCGCCGTTGGGGCCGACCAGCCCATGGCAGCTCCCCGTCCGGACCTGCAAGCTCACCCGGTCCAGGGCGAGCGTCGAGCCGTACCGCTTCGAGACGCCGTCGAGGACGAGCGCCGCTTCCACCGGGGCCACGCTAGATGTCCCTCGCCCGGAACACGGCCCAGGCGGCGGCGAGGAACACGGCCCCGAAGGCGGCATATGCCGCCGCCGAGGTGAGCAGGGCCGTGGACGAGCCCAGCACCCCGGAGGCGTAGGCCGAGGGTGAGAGCCAGCGCAGGCCCTCGATCCAGGATGCGGTCCCCCCCATGCGGTGGACCAGCGCCGCCCGGCCTCCGATGCCGTCGAGGAGCCAGAAGCCGAAGAGGGCGCCCAGGTTGAGCAGCAGGCTGCCGCCCGGGCTCGCGGTCATCGCCGAGGAGAGCGTGGTGAGCGCTAGATAGCCGAAGGCGAGCGCCGCCCCGCCGACCCAGAAGCGCCCGGCGGCCTCCGCATAGAGGACGGGCTGGAGTCCGGACCGCAGGCCCGCGCCGGCCACGAAGAGGCCGGCGATCACCACCGCCAGCAGCACGCCCATGACCAGCGCCTGGGCGACGAACTTTCCGCCGAGGATGCTCGCCCGCCGGGCGCGGACCGCGAGGTAGCGCACGCTCCCGGTGGACAGCTCGGCGCTGAGCTGGTCGTAGCCGAGCAGGGCGATGAAGAGAGGCACGAAGAAGAGCGTGGCCCGGAACACCAGCGGCACGAGCAGCGGAAGCTCGGAGAGGCGCTGGAATGCGCCGCCGTCCTCACCCACCAGGAAGCCGAGGATGCCCGCGCTGGCGGCAGCCGCGGCCTCGGGCCCCTGTGCGTCGAGCCCGCGGGTCAGGAGCCCGACCACCAGGCCCACCAGCGCGGTGGAGGTGGCGAAGAGCAGCAGCAGCACGAGCACCCGCGCGTTCCGCAGGGTGCGGAGCAGCTCGGTGCGGGCCACGGTCAGCGTCTCGGCGATGGGGCTCAACGTGGGCCCAGGGCCTACCAGAGGAGACCGGCGGAAGTCTTCACCCGGCCGAGGTTCCCATCGTACGATGACGGGACATGCGCGCCGCGCTCCCCCTCGCACTCCTGGCCGGTGTGCTCACCGGCTTCACCCCCGAGGACGAGGCGCTCGACCCGGCGATGATTCCCGGGCTCATCGCTCTTCCAGCTCCGGCTCCGGTCGCCGACGCGGAGCCCGCTCCGCCGACGCTCACCGTCCCCAGCCGGGCGAAGACCCCGCCGCTCGCCACGGTGCGGCCGCTCGCCCCGGCCGACGACCTCCTCCGGCGCGCCCGCAGGGAAGGTCTGCGGTACGTCGTGGACGGCCCCGAGGGCGAGACCGCGCTCACCATCGTCCCCGGCCTCCAAGAGAGCCTGTCCCGCACGCTCACCGAGTACCAGACGCCCTGGGCCGCGGTGGTGGTGCTCGAGCCGTCGACGGGCAGGGTGCTGGCGATGGTGGAGCACAGCGAGGCGGCGCCCGGCCTCCGCGGGCTCCCGGTGAAGGCGGTGTTCCCGGCGGCGAGCATCTTCAAGCTGGTCACCGCGAGCGCGCTGCTGGAGCAGGGCGTCACCCCCGCCGACGAGTCCTGCTACCACGGTGGCAAGCGGAACGTGAGCGAGTCGCTGCTCACCGACACCAGCCGCGATCGTCAGTGCGTGAGCCTGTCCGAGGCGCTCGGCCGGAGCGCCAACGTGGTCTTCGCCAAGCTGACCCACCGGTACCTCGACCCGGACAAGCTCCGCGCCGCCGCCGAGCTGTTCCGGTTCAACCGTCCCATCCCCTTCGCCATCCCCACCGACCCGTCGCTGGCCGCGGTGCCGGACGATCCGCTGGAGCTCGCGCGCACCGGCGCCGGGTTCGGCGACGTGTTCCTCTCGCCGCTGCACGGGGCGCTCATCGCCTCGGTGGCGGCCAACCATGGCCTGTGGCGGGCGCCGATCCTTCTCGAGCGGGACCTCGCCTCGGCCCCGGATCCGGAGCGCATCCTGAGCGAGGAGCGCGCGGCGGCGCTGACCGGGATGATGGAGGAGACCGTCACCCACGGGACGGCGCGGCGCTTCTTCCGGCTGCGGGAGCTGCGCGGCGCGGTGGGGAAGACGGGCTCGCTCGCGGACCGCAACCCCTTCCGCGATTACTCCTGGTTCGTGGGCTTCGCCCCGAAGGACTCCCCGCGGATCGCCGTCGCCGCGGTGGTGGTGAACGAGCCGCGGTGGCGCATCCGCGCGCCGTGGCTCGCGCGCGAGGCGATGCGGCTGGGCCTCGATGCGGTGGCAGGGACGTCCGAGCGGCGGCTGGCGGCCGCGGGCGGCGCTCAGCGCAGCTCGATCAGTCCCTGATCGACGAAGCCCTTGAAGCAGCGCAGCGCGTCCAGCTCGTGGATCGGCGAGACCTGGACGATGGCCAGCACCGTCCGCTGCCCGTCGATGCGCGACAGGAGATATCGCTCCGGGGCGGTGAGCGGCATCTCGCGGACCAGTGCCGCCGTGACCTTGAGCCAGGGGACCTTGTCGCCATGGACCAGCTCGGCCTTCAGCTGGTCGGCGAGCGCCGCCTCGGCCTGCCGGAGGAAGTTGGCGGTCTGCGCCGAGGGCGAGACCTCGTATGCGCGGCGGGCGAGGGCGGCGGCGTCGCCGACGTTGCCCGAGGCGTAGAAGGCCTCCGCGGCGCGGAGGATCTCGTCCGGACCCTGCTCGGAGCCGAGCACCTCCGGCACGCTGGTCGGAACGGTGGGCGACTCGGTCGGGTTCACCGAGACCGCGCCCAGCCGGTGGAGCGCGAAGAGCCGCTGGTAGAGGAAGAAGTCGGTGGAGTGGAGGGCGAGCACGATGTCGTCGATCGTGGCGCCCTCCTCGATGAGCGTGTACAGCCGGTCGTCCAGGCTCCCGGGCTCGGGGGCACCGGCGAGCTGACCGCGGTCAAGCCGGAGCCGCACGCGGCCGGTGGGGAAGACCTCGCGAATGGCCCGCCACGCGGTCTGGCGCAGACCGGCCTCGCGGTGGACGTCGAGCAGGCTCACGCTGACGTCCAGCCCCTGCACCTGCGTGGCCGGCTCGCCGGGGGTGAAGGTGAAGCGGCCCTCGGTCCAGTCGAAGCAGCCGAGCAGGGCCTCGCGGAACTTGAGCGAGAGCGCGTTGCGGATCGCGTCCTCCGGCACCTTGCCGGAGTCGACGAGGATCTTGCCCAGGGCGACCTTCGTCGCCAGCTGCTGCTGGAAGGCGTGGGTGTACTCGTCCTCGGTGATCATCCCCATGTTGAGGAGGAACTGGGCCAGGTACTCGCGGGGGGCGTTGCTCCCGGCCTGGATGACGGCGCCGTCACGGAGGACCACCTGGTGTCGCTCGTCCGGTCGCTCGACGACCAGGGTGCCGGTCGCCTTCCGGTTGCCCAGATAGGCCACCAGATCCCGAAGCGGCATCGTCGCCAGGTCACCCAGAAGCCCGCGCATGGGCGCTAGTGTCACAGGGGGTGACGGTCCGGATCTACATCAAACCCCGCTGCTCGCTCTGCGAGGAGGCCAGGGGGGTGCTGGAGCGGCTGCGGACCCGGGTCGCGTTCGTCCTGGAAGTGGTGGACATCCGGGACCAGCCCGACACCTGGGAGCGGTACCGACATGCCGTCCCGGTCATCACCCTCGACGGCGTGGAAGTCGCCCGGCTGCGCATCGACCCCGTGGCACTGGAGTCGCGGCTCCGTGGCACGACCGGTGCTTAGGAGGGCCGTATCGCCCCGTCCGGCGAGGCGAACCCTGAACTTCTGACGGATGCCCGGGTGAAGGCGTCCCTGGAAAAACGACCGTGCCCCTGCACCCCACACACACGCCCCGGGTGATGGTGGTGGACGAGTCGGAGGCCGCCCGGACCCAGGTGGGCGAGGCGCTCCGCGCAGCGGGGCTCCACGCAATCGGCCTCTGGAACGCCGAGGCGGCTCTCCCGCTCTGGAGCCTGTTCCGGCCGCACGTCGTGCTCATGGCAGCGCACGCGCCGGGATTTGCCTCGGTGGCAGTCGCCCGCCGGCTCCAGGGACTGTCCAAGGGCGCGGTCCCGTTCGTCTACCTGCTGGACGCGCCGGATCCGGAGCTCCGCCTCCACGTGCTCGAGCGCGGCCACGGCGTCGACGCGCTCTGCAAACCACTCGACACCCGGGAGCTGGTGGCCCGGGTGCGCGGCCTTCTGCGCTTCCGCGAGGGCGTGCGCAGGACCACCGGACCGGCCGACGACGAGATGGGGCTGCGCGATCGGCTCACCGGGGCCTGGACCCGGCGCGCGATGGCCGGCTTCGTCCACCAGGAGCTGCTCCGATGCGAACGCCATGGCGGCGAGTTCGGCGTGCTCGGCATCGAGCTGCTGGGGCTTCGCCAGTTCCGGCGGGAGTTCGGCCGGAACATGGCGGAGCGGCTGGTGCTCTACGCCAGCACCGTGCTGCTTCAGTCCAGCCGGGACGCGGACGTGGTGGCCCGGATGGCGGAGAACCGGTTTGCGGTCCTGCTCCCATCCAGTTCGCCGGAGGGGCTGAGCTGGGCACGCTCGCGCCTGGGCGAGCGCTTCGAGCGGGCGCGCTTCCCGGTGAACGGCCGCATCCTCCGGACGGCCGTCTCGGTCGGCTGCGCGGCGTTTCCGGAGACGCACGGCACGGCCCGCCGCCTGCTCGACGCGGCCTTCGAGGGCGTCGGCCGGACCGACGCGACGCAGAGTCCCGTCCTCAGCTGACGCGACGCTTGCGTCCGGGGGGCGGTCGACGCGCGGGCCGGCCGGGCGTCCGGGACAGTGCGACCACCCGCGTGAAGTGGGCCGCGGCCACGGGCACGACGCTCAACCGACCCCGGGTCAGGAGCTGGAAGGTGCGCAATCGCGCGTCGGCGCGGATGCGCTCGAGCGTGACCGGGAAGGCGAGCGGTTCCACCGGCGCGATCTCCACGGAGGTCCAGTCCTCGCCCGGCGCGGTCGGGTCGGCGCGCGCGCCCCGCGAGACCCGGGCGATGCCCACCACCGCCTTCTCCTCGACCGAGTGGTAGTAGAGGCAGAGGTCGCCCACCGCCATCGCGCGGAGGTTGTTGCGCGCCTCGAAGTTCCGGATGCCGGTCCACTCGGTCCGCCCGTCGGCCTGGAGCCGGGCGAAGGCGTACGCAGACGGCTCGCTCTTGATCAGCCAGTGGGCAGGCACGGGCAGAGGAGCCTACCGCCACCCCGCAACGAAGAAAGCCCCCATGCCGCGCGGGACGACCCCGCCTCCCGTCAGCGGGTCGCGAGCCAGACCCTCAGCGTCTCGGCCACGCTCCATGCCTGGGCGAAGCACCCGCGAGGAACGAAGGGCGGGGTGGCGTCGAAGATCTCGCTGATCTGTCCGAGACAGGCCTCGTGCAACGAGGCCTCGAGCCCGCGGAGCATGCTCCGGGCGAGCGCGCGATCGGGGTGGAGCTTGAGCCAGGCGTCGACGAAGTGGCCAAGGAGCCACGGCCACACCGTGCCCTGGTGGTAGGCCGCGTCGCGGGCCCGCAGGTCGCCGTCGTAGGTCGGCTTGAACTCCGGATCCCGCGGCGAGAGCGTGCGCAATCCCACCGGTGTGTAGAGGAGCTCCTGCACCACCCTGAGCACCGGCTCCCAGCGCCCGCGATCGAGCACCGGGTGGGTGAGGCTGATGGTGAAGATCTGGTTCGGGCGGACCTTCGGGTCATCGCCCTCGGGCCCGTCCACCACATCGAGCAGACAGCCCGTCTCCGGGTTCCAGAACCGCTGGTTGAAGGAGGCCCGGGCGCGCTCGGCGGCGGACCGGTACCGCGCCGGGTCCTGGCCGAGCTCGTGCGCCCACTCCGCCATGAGCGAGACGGCGTTGAACCACAGCGCGTTGATCTCCACCGCCTTCCCCCGCCGGGGAGTGACCACCCAGCCGTCGACCTTGGCGTCCATCCACGTGAGCTGGAAGCCCTCGGCTCCTTGCGAGAGGAGCCCGTCGGCCGGATCGACGTGGATGTCGAAGAGCGTCCCCCCGAGGTGGTGCTCGACGATGTCGGTCAGCGCCGGCCACAGCTCGCGCAGGAGCCCCGCGTCGGCGGTGTGCGCGAGGTAGCGCTGCAGCGCGTGGAAGAACCAGAGGCTCGCGTCGGCGGTGTGGTAGACGCCCGAGCCCTGTCCCTCGGGGAAGTAGTTGGGGACCAGCCCCTCCTTCACGTAGTGGCGAAAGGTCCGGAGGATCGCCGCCGCCTCCCGCTGCCGCCCGGTGCACAGGGTGAGGCCCTCGAGGGAGATCATCGTGTCGCGGCCCCAGTCGGTGAACCAGGGGTAGCCGGCGATGACGCTCCGGGCGTCCTGCCCCGTGGCGCGCCCCCATGCCTCGTCCGCCGGGCGATTGGCCGGGGCGACGATGAACTGATCGGCGGCCAGCACCAGCCGCGCGGCCGCCCCGAGTCGTGCCTCCTCCTGCGCGCGGTCGAGCAGCTTCTGCTCACGCTGGTGCTCCAGCGCGATCACCTCCTGGGGATCGCGATCGAGCCGGTTCCAGGCGTCGACCGTCGCCGCGAGCGCCACGGTCTCGCCGGGGCGCAGGGTGCACTCGAAGTAGCCGGGGCTCATCAGCTGCTCCACGTGGTGATCCCCGCGCTCTCGATCGACCCGGTAGACCAGCGGCCGGCTCCGGACCGGAAGCCCGACGAACGCCCGCTCGCATTCGCCGTGCATCCGCATGCGAAGCGGCGGAGCCTCCTTGCTGGCCTCCATCTCCACCCGGAAGTCGACGAGGCGCACCGGCACCGCTGGAGGTGTCGCGCCGTCGGGCGCGGTGTCGTGCGCCCGGAACGTGGGATAGGGCCGGAGCCGGAGGCGGAGCGGAGGCCCGTCGAGGTGCCGGTACACCGCGAAGACCGTGTTCTCGCCGTGCACCAGCGCCAGCGTGCGGCGGAGCCGGGCGCCGGCGATGGCGTACTCCCAGGTGGGGAGCAGACCCTCCAGCCGGAACTCCTGGAGCAACTCCAGGCCCGGGAGATCGAGGCCGTCGGGATGCTCCGCGCCCGATAGCCGGTGAACGGACTCGCCGACGCGCACCTCCTCCTCGAGCCGTCCGAGCATCACCACGCGACCCTTTCCGCCGAGCACCGGGACGAAGAGCCCGTGGTGGCGCCGGGTGCTGCAGAAGGCGACCGTGCCCGAGGCGTAGCCCCCGAGCGCGTTGGTGACGAGCCACTCGTGCCGGAGCACGTCGGGCACGTCGGACGCATCGCGCGGCATCCAGCGGAGATCGGGGAGCTCGGAGCCGCTCTCTCCGACGCTCACGTCGGTACGGCGACGCTCGTCATCGGGACCGTGCACTGCCCGGGGAGCATCCATGCCTCAAGCGTCACCTGGCAGCGCGCCCACGATGCCCCGGGGGCGGGCGCCTGGCCAGGGGGTTCACGCGCCGACCTTGGACTCCGGAGCAGGCGCGACCTCGGCCGCGGTGCGCGTGCCGAAGAACTGGTGACCCAGGATCTGGCTGGAGGCCATGAGGCCGATCCCCGCGAGCCCGAGCGCTGCCGGCTCTGCATATCCCCCGAGCAGCGTTCCGAGGACCGTCATCGCTGCTCCCCCCATCGTGAACGACACCACCGCCGCCGCCGCCGCCTTCCACATAGAAACCCGCCGCCTCCCTACGCCGACCCTGACTGAGCGCGGAAATTAGGGACCCGTCGTGCGGTCTGCAGGGCGGCGACAGGTGCGGCGGGGACGACTGTCGGGCGGGCCGACACTCTCCGCCTGGGTGCACGGGGGGCGATCGTCCAGGCATCGCATCGACGCGCCGCCCGTCGCGCGGGCAGAACTTCTTACGGTCCTCCGCCGTCGCCTGGTGGGAAGTGTCGCAGTTCCCGCGGGGTTGGCGCGGCCACCCGCTGGCACAAGCGCTGCTACCCCGCTCAGCGTGCAGACGACACGTGCTGGAAGGTGGATGGGCGGAGTCCTCGCGGTCGCGCTGCAGCTCGTCGGGTGCGCCCACGACCCGCAGCCGGCACCGGTCGCCACGGCCGGCACCGAGGAGCCGTACCGAATCGGCCGGGAAGACGTGCTCGACATCTCGGTCTGGCGCGACCCCGACCTGTCCCGGACCCTTCCGGTGCGGCCTGACGGCTTCATCACCCTGCCCATGGCGGGCGAGGTGCAGGCGGAGGGGCGCACGACGGTCGAGCTCGAGCAGGACATCGCCCGGCGCCTCCAGAAGTACATCCAGAACCCGCGGGTGACGGTGATGGTCCGCGAGGTGAACAGCGCCCGCGTCTTCGTGACCGGCGAGGTGCAGAAGCCGGGCGCCTTTCCGCTCCGTGGCAACGTCACCGTGCTCCAGGCCCTGGCGATGGCGGGTGGGCTGACCGAGTTCGCCGACCGCAACGGGATGATGGTGATCCGGGGGAACAACGGTCCCCGCATCCCGGTCCGGTACTCGGACCTGGTGGACCGCCGCGCCCAGGGCGGCGACTTCCCGCTCCAGCCGGGCGACACCGTCGTCGTGCCCTGAGCGGACCGACCGTGGCCCTCGCGACCACACACCCGGCGGCGCGTGTGCTGGGCGCGGTCCTGCTCACCCTCCTTCCATGGGCGGCCGGCGCCCAGCCGCTGATCGGGCGCGCCGAGCCGACGACGGGGCCCGTGGAGCCCATCCTCCGGCTCGCCGCCGAGCAGCGGTACGACGACGACGTGCTCCTCTCCCAGGCCACCGGGGCCCCAGGGGCGTATCTCACCAAGATCATGCCCCAGGTGGGACTGAAGCTGGCCCAGCCCACCGTCCGGTTCGACGGTCTCTACGGGGCGGACATCATGATCCACGACGCGGGCGGCCAGGTGAGCTTCGACCAGCGCGCGGCGCTTCTGCTGCAGACCCGGCCCTCACGGAGGGCGGAGGTCGATGCCGTGGCGCAGTTCTGGGACACCACCGATCCGCTGTCGCTGCCCCGGTTCGGGCTGGCGAAGACGCTCGCCCGGATCATCTACGGACGCGCCGAGGTGGGCTGGCGGCAGACCTTCGCCCCGCGCTGGAGCTTCGTGCTCGGCTACCGCTTCGAGGGGGCCAAGGTGGACGAGCCGGCGCATCCGGCCGGCTTCCTCAACGCGCCGGCCGTGGCCATCGAGCACCGCCTGACCCGGCGGGCCGACATCGGCGCGGACTACCGGGTGCAGCTCTTCAAGTTCGGAAGCAACAACGCCATCGCCCAGAGCCCCGGCCTGCTCTGGAGGTACCGCCTCAGTCGCTCCGCGACGATCCGGCTGGCAGCAGGCGCAGCGTTCTACGTCGAGCATCAGCATCCCGAGAAGAACGGGGTGGTCCCGCGGTTCGAGGTCGCTGTCACCCAGCGGATCACCAGCCGCGTGGACTGGATCTTTCTCGCCGGACACGACCTGGTCGGCGCGAGCGGTTTCAGCACTGCAGTTTGGGCGGATTACGTCAACCTGACGATCAGCTGGCAGGTGCTTCAGAAGCTGCGCTTGTTCGGATACGGCAGCTTCTTTCGCAACGGCTCAATGCCCAACGTGGGCGTGTTCCCGCTCGGGTGGAACCACGATGGCGTCGCGGCCGGATACGGGTTTGGGGCAGGGGCGGAATGGCGCTTCAACAAGAACGTGGCCGTCCAGGTCAGCTACGACCGGATCGATCAGGTCGGCGGCCTGGACACTGGGCAGGCCAGCCTGACCCGGAACATCGTCGCGGCACGACTGATCGTGGACGCGTTCTGACGGAGAGACGATGGATCGAGGACTGACCGCAGATGACGTGGCGAGGGCGCTGTGGCGGCGGCCGTGGGTCGTGCTGGCCATCAGCGGACTGGTGCTCGTGCTCGGCACCGCCTACGTCATGACCCGGCCGCGTGTCTGGAAGGCGACCTCGGTCGTCCGGGTCGAGCCCCAGCAGACCGACGCGCAGCTGGTCCAGCGCACCGTGGGTGACGTGGAGCCGCGGCTGCTCAGCCTGCGCCAGGCGATGCTCGGAGGCCCGGTGCTGGGCAAGGTCGTGGACCAGCTGAAGCTCTACCCCGAACTGGTTGCCCACCGCGGGAAGGAGGCCGCCATCGAGCAGCTCCGCGAGGCGATCGACGTCAAGCCCACCTGGAACGCCTTCGAGGTCACGGTCAGCGCCGGGAGTCCGAAGACCGCGGCGGACGTCGCCAACCTCGTCCCCACCATCTTCGGCCAGCTCACCAACGAGACCCGCGCCGCCCAGGCAGCGGACGCCACCCGCGTCTTCGACGGGCAGGTGA
>JADGQZ010000306.1 GCA_017881345.1 Myxococcaceae bacterium
ACGGCTTCACGCTCCGGGATCTGGTCTCGTACAACGAGAAGCACAACGAGGCGAACCTCGAGCAGAACAAGGACGGCACGGACGACAACAACTCGTGGAACTGGGGAGTGGAGGGGGCAACCGACGACCCGCAGATCAGCGCACTCCGCGATCGGCAGATCCGCAACTTCCTCACCACGCTCTTCGTCTCCAACGGCGTGCCGATGCTGCTGGCCGGCGACGAGCTCGGCCGCACCCAGCACGGCAACAACAACGCCTACTGCCAGGACAACGAGATCTCCTGGGTGGACTGGACCCTGGACGAGCGACAGAAGTCGCTGCTCGCGTTCACCCGGCGGCTGATCCGCATGCGGCTCGAGCAGCCGGTGCTGAGACGGCGGCGCTTCTTCCGCGGTCAGCACATCTGGGATTCGGACCTCAAGGACCTGGCGTGGTTCCGGCCCGACGGCAGCGAGATGACCCAGGAGGACTGGAGCCAGCCCTTCGTTCGCTCGCTGGCGTACCTCCTGGGTGGTGACGCCATCGCCACCACCGATACGCGCGGGAACAAGGTGGTGGGCGACTCGCTGCTGATCCTCATGAACGCCAACCATGAGCCCGTGGAGTTCGTGCTCCCCTCGGTCCAGTGGGGCAGCGACTGGGAGATCCTGGTCGACACCGCCGACGGAGATGGAAAGACGGGCGCGTCCACTCCCGCCGGTGGCAAGCTGACCGTCGTGGATCGGGCGATGATGGTGCTGCGCCGGCCGGAGAGTCTGAACGGCGGCAGCGGCAGCGGATGAGCACCCCGTGGTGGGTGTGGGTCCTGTTCAACGCCGGCGTGCTCGCGGTGCTGGCAGTGGACCTCGGCGTGGCACGGGTCCGGGGACACCGGGCCCAGACCGCCTCCGAGGCCGGACGGTGGGTGCTGCTCTGGGTGGGCCTCTCCCTGGCCTTCGGCGCCGGCCTGTGGTTGGTCCGGGGGCACGAGCGGGGACTCGAGTTCTTCACCGCCTACGTCATCGAGTACGCGCTCAGCGTCGACAACCTGTTCGTCTTCCTGCTCGTCTTCCAGTACTTCCAGATCAAGCCCGGGGAGCAGCACCTTCTCCTCTTCTGGGGCGTGCTCGGGGCGTTCGTACTCCGGGGCATGATGATCCTCGGTGGCGCGGCGCTGGTGCGGGAGTTCGAGTGGCTCCTCTACCTCTTCGGGGCCTTCCTCCTCTGGACGGCGTACAAGCTCGTGCGCGGCGGTGAGAACGAGCCCGAGACGGACCCGGCCCACAACCCGGTGATGGCGTTCGCCCGGCGGGTGCTGCCGGTGGCCGGGTCGTCGCCTCCGGACCGGTTCGTGGTCCGTAGCGGAGGGCGGCTCGAGGTCACGCCGCTCTTCCTCGTGCTGCTGGTGGTGGAGACGACCGATCTGATGTTCGCGCTGGACTCGATCCCGGCGGTGCTGGGGGTGAGCCGCGATCCCTTCGTGCTCTACAGCAGCAACGTCACCGCGGTGCTCGGGCTGCGCTCGCTGTTCTTCCTGCTCCGCTCGCTCCTGTCCCGGCTGCACTACCTGAAGCCCGCGCTGGCGGTGGTGCTGGGGTTCGTGGGCCTGAAGATGCTGGCCGAGCCCTGGGTGTCCGTCCCCGTCTGGCTCTCCCTGGCGGTCATCGGCGGGGTGCTGCTGGTCGCGTTCGTGGCCTCGTGGTGGCGGGCCCGGGGGCTCCCGGCCTCGCCCGAGGGAGACGACCCGGGCGCCTGACCCGTTGCACCCCGGTGGTGGGACGGGCCATGGTGCCCGCCGCGCCATGTCCGACACCGTCACCGAGGGCATCCAGATCACCGTCCGCCCCAGCTTCTGGGCCGAGCGCAGCGCGCCAGAGAACGGGCAGTTCGCCTTCAGCTACGCCGTGCAGATCTCCAACGTGGGGACGGCGCCCGCCCAGCTCCGGAGCCGGCACTGGGTCATCACCGATGCGAACGGTCACGTGGAGGAGGTCCGCGGCGAGGGCGTGGTGGGCAAGACGCCCCGGCTCGCCCCGGGCGAGCGCTTCGAGTACACGAGCTGGGCAATGCTCCGCACCCCGTTCGGCACCATGCGCGGGAGCTACACCTTCGAGCGGCCCGACGGGTCCAGCTTCGAGGCCCGCATCGGTGAGTTCGCGCTCACCCAGCCCAACGCCTTGAACTGATGGATCCGGCTCCGCAGGGCGTGCTCCTCATCAACCTCGGGACTCCCGATGCGCCGGAGACGGGGCCGGTGCGCCGGTACCTGCGCGAGTTCCTGAGCGACCCCCGGGTGCTCGACATCTCGCCGGTTGGCCGCGCGGCGCTGCTCTACGGGGTCGTCCTCCCGTTCCGTCCGGCGAAGTCGGCCGAGGCGTACCGGAAGATCTGGATGAAGGAGGGCTCACCGCTGCTGGTGCACGGGCAAGCGCTGGCGCAGCGCCTGCAGGACGCGCTCGGCCCTCCCTGGGCGGTGGAGCTCGGGATGCGGTACGGGAAACCATCCCTCCGCTCGGCGATCGAGCGACTGCGCGCGCGGGGGATTCGCGAGCTGACAGTGGTGCCCCTCTATCCGCAGTACGCCTCCAGCTCGACCGGCTCGAGTCTCGAGCTGGTCTACAGGCTCGTGGGCGAGGCATGGAACGTGGAGACTCTGCGCGTGCTCCCGCCGTTCTACGACCGGCCGGCCTTCCTCGATGCCTTCGCCGACGTGGCGCGGCCGGTGCTGGCCGAGGCGCGGCCGGACCACGTGCTGTTCAGCTTCCACGGGTTGCCCGAGCGGCAGGTGAGGAAGAGCGACCCTACCGGGGCTCATTGCCTGGCGCGCGCCGACTGCTGTGACGTGCAGGTCCCGGCGAACTGCTGGTGCTACCGGATGCAGTGCTTCTTCACCGCGCGCGCGCTCGCGCAGAAGCTGGGGCTCGAGCCCGGGAAGTGGACGGTCACCTTCCAGAGCCGCCTGGGACGGACGCCCTGGGTGAAGCCGTACACGGACGTGGTGATTCCGGAGCTCGCGCGGAAGGGGGCGAAGCGGCTCGCGGTGTTCTCCCCGGCGTTCGTCGCGGACTGCCTGGAGACGCTGGAGGAGATCGGCATCCGCGCGAAGGACCAGTTTCTGGCGCATGGTGGAGAGTCGCTCACCCTGGTGCCGAGCCTGAACGCGCATCCGTCGTGGGTGCGCGGGTTGACGCAGATGCTCCGTCAGCTCCGCGGGGACGAGGCGGAGACCGGCGAGGCGGCCTGACGCGCGCGTCGAGTGGCGGCTCGAGCGCATCGTCGACGAGGTCGTCCGCGACATCTCGGCCAGGGGTGACCCACCTCGCGAGGGTCGAAGACCCCGTGTTCACGGGTTCTCCCCCGTGGCGGCGGGCTTGCTGTTCTCGTGAACCGCATGCTCGCGATCCTGCTGGCGCTGGCGGTCGGTGCGAGTCACCACGCCTGTCATCTCGATCGTGACATGCGCGGGCACCTCCGCCGCACCTCGTCGGCAAAGCGCGCCTTCAAGGCGACCCATCCGTGTCCCGGGAACGGCACGACGGGCGGGCGCTGTGCAGGATACGTCGTCGACCACGTGTGCCCGCTCGCATGCTGTGGCCCCGACTCGCCGGCGAACATGCAGTGGCAGACCAGCGCCGAGGCGAAGGCGAAGGACGCCTGGGAGCAGGATTGCTCGACCTGCGCTCGCTGAACCTTCCGCGCTGAAGCGTCGCCTGCGCATGAGACCAAGGGCGTATTCCGGCCGCTGCAGGCCGACGGCATCCTCGCAGCGTTTGCAACGAGATCGGCGGCTCCGCGGTGCATGGGGCTTCGAAGCGTGTACTGAACGCTTCGCCGTGCAGCGCGTGTTCCGCCATTCAGCAGGACGGGGGTTATTCGATGAAGACGCGAGTCGCGGCAGCGACGGCTTCGGTGGCGATCGCTCTCGGCGTTGGTGGCCTGCTTTCTTGTGGAAAGTCCGAGACTCCTCCACCGGCGCAGTCGAAGGCCCAGCCGGCTCCAGCTCCGGCTCCGAGTGCCGAGCAACCGCCGCAGCGCAACCCGGACCGCAACGCCTACTTCGGGGAGGAGCACATCCACACCAGCTGGTCGGTGGACGCCTGGGTGATGGGGAACCGCCTCACTGGACCTGGCGAGGCCCTCAAGTATGCCCAGGGGGAGACCCTCAAGCATCCGATGGGATTCGACATCAAGATCGAGACGCCCATGGACTTCATGGGGGTGACCGACCACTCGGAGTATGTCGGCGTCACGAGATTGGCGAACATGCCGGGCTCGCCGGTCAGCAAGATCCCCGAGGCGCAGCCGCTGATCCTCAAGAATCCCAACGACCCGGCGGAGCAGAACCGGGTATTTCTTTATCTCCTGTCACTCACCAGCCAGCCTCCGGTCAAGGCCTTCATGACCCCGGAAGTGGCGGGCACCGTCTGGAAGGAGAACGTCAAGCTCGCCGAGGAGAACAATCACCCGGGGAAGTTCACCGCGTTCTGTTCCTACGAGTGGACCTCCATGCCGAACAACCGCAACTTGCACCGCAACATCTTCTTCCGCGACTGCACCCATCTTCCGGAGATGCCGTTCAGCTCCATGGACAACAACCATCCCGAGGAGCTCTGGAAGTGGATGGACGCGCAGCGCAAGGCCGGGAACGAGCTCCTGGCCATCTCGCACAACGCCAACGTGAGTGACGGCTGGATGTATCCGGTCGACGTCGACAGCCTCGGTCGGCCCATCGACGCGGCCTGGGCGGCCTCCCGCGACCGTAACGAGCGCCTGGTGGAGATCGTGCAGATCAAGGGCGCGTCCGAGACCCACCCGCTTCTGTCGCCCACCGACGAATTCGCCGACTACGAGATCTTCAGTGGCCTGCTCGGCCTCGCACCGGACAGCGGGCGCATCGATCACATCCGCGGAAGCTTTGCGCGCCAGGCTTACAAGGATGGCATCACCCTGCAGGACACTCGCGGCTACAACCCGTACAAGTTCGGGATGGCCGCTGGCTCGGACTCACACAACACCGGCAGTCCCTACCGCCAGGAGAACTTGTGCGGGGGACACGGCGAGGCGGACGGAACGGTGCAGCGGCGCATGGCCGGTGTCCTGCTCGGGAGCACCATCGACGTGCGCCTGGAGAACCCGGGCGGGCTGACCGGCGTGTGGGCCGAGGAGAACACCCGAGCTTCCATCTGGGACGCGATGTATCGCAAGGAGACCTTCGGCGTCAGCGGCCCGCACATCAAGGTGCGCTTCTTCGGCGGCTGGGACTACGAAAAGGACATCGTCAAAGCAGGTGACTGGGTGAAGCAATCCTATGCGGGCGGCGTTCCGATGGGC
>JADGQZ010000307.1 GCA_017881345.1 Myxococcaceae bacterium
CGCTAGAAGATCTCCTCCAGCCACTCCCGCATCCGGCCCCGGACCTTGCGGTAGACGTTGTCCTCGCGGATCCGGAAGAGGCGCCGGTCGGTGTGCCGCGCCCCGTAGACCACGAGCCCCACCCCGGTGGCGTACATGGGGCTCTTCACCACGTCGACCAGGCCACCGATTCCCCGGGGCATCCCGCGCCGGACCGGCAGGCCCAGCACCTCCTCGGCGAGCTCGGGCATCCCGGCGAGCAGCGTGGAGCCTCCGGTGATGACCACCCCGCTGGCGAGCAGGTCCTCGAAGCCGCACTTCTGGATCTCGCGGTGGACGAGCTGGAAGATCTCCTCCACCCGGGGCTCGAGGATCTCGCAGAGGATCTGCCGCCCGATGACCCGCGGCTGCCGCCCACCCACCGACGGCACCTCGATGGTCTCCTCCTTGTCCACCATCGAGGCCATGGCACAGCCGTAGCGCTGCTTGATGCGCTCTGCCTCGTGCGCCGGGGTGCGGAGCCCGATGGCGATGTCCGAGGTCAGGTTGTTGCCGCCCAGGGCGATGACCGCGGTGTGGGCGATGCTCCCGCCGGAGAAGATGGCGATGTCCGTGGTGCCACCGCCGATGTCCACCAGGCAGACGCCCAGCTCCTTCTCGTCCTCGCCGAGCACCGCCTCGCTGGAGGCGAGCGGCTGGAGCACGATGTCCGCGACGTTGAGGCCGGTGCGGTTGGCGCACTTGACGATGTTCTGCGCGCTCGACACCGCCCCGGTCACGATGTGGACCTTGGCCTCGAGCCGAACCCCGGCCATGCCCAGCGGCTCCTTGATCCCGCCCTGGTCGTCGATGATGAACTCCTGGGGCAGGACGTGGATCACCTCGCGGTCCATGGGGATCGCGACCGCCTTGGCCGCGTCGATGACCCGGGTGATGTCGGCCTCGCGGACCTCCTTGTCCTTCACCGCCACGATGCCCTGGCTGTTGAAGCCCTTGATGTGGCCGCCGGCGATGCCGGTGTAGACGGTGGTGATCTCGCAGCCGGCCATCAGCTCGGCTTCCTCGACGGCGCGGCGGATGGACGCCACCGTCGCCTCGATGTTCACCACCACGCCCTTGCGCAGGCCCTTCGACGGGTGGCTCCCGATCCCGATGATGTCGATGCCGTTCTCGGTGAGCTCCCCGACGATGGCGCAGATCTTCGTCGTGCCGATGTCCAGGCCGACGACGATCTCTCCACCCTTCTGCTTGGCCATGTGCTTCCGTCCCTTCTTGCTAGTGGCGGGGCGCCGGGGCGCCAGGCTGGACCTGCACCGCGACCCAGCCCGGCCGGACGCGGTTCTCGAGGTGAATGGCGGAGGCGAGCAGCCCCCGTTTCTGGAGCTCGTCGCGCACCCGGCGGAGCCGGCGGAGCTGGCCGTCGACGTCGTCGCGACCGAGCACCACCCGCACCCCGTCGGTGGTGATCAGCTCGAAGCCGGCCTCGCCGAGCTGGACCTCGGACAGCCGCGGCCCGTCGAAGGCGCGCTGGTAGGCGTCGGCCACGGCCAGCGCCTCACGGAGCCGGGCTGCGGTGCCTGACGGATCGCCCTCGGCCGACTCGCGCGTGAGCCCGGTGAGCAGCGGGAGATCGAGCGCCTCGGCGGCGGAAACGCGCTTGAAGGGCGCACCGTCGGCGTCCACGACGTAGAGCTCTCCGAGCGCAGCGAGGGCCACCGGCGTGCGCTCCTCGACCTTGAGCTGGAGGGTGTCGGGGAGCTCGCGGGTGACCTCGACGCTCCGCACCCAGGGGTGTGCGGCCATCGCCTGGGCCACGGCGCCGGGGTCGAGCGACCAGAGGTTCATGCCCGGAGCCACGCCGGCGAGCCGGAGCAGCTCGTGCTCGGTGGAGCGGTGGAGGCCCTGCACCTTGACCGTCCGCAGCGCCAGGCGGGGCGAGCTCGCGGCCCAGGCGTCGAGCTGGAACCCTACCCAGCCGAGTGAGGCCAGGATCGCCAGGAGCCCCAGGCCGTGCAGGACCGTCCGGCCACGGGGGGCACGGGAAGCTGCGCCGTCGGCGCGGCGGCGCCGGTTCCTGGAGGCGAGGACGCCGGGCATCTGATCCGAGGCATGGTCAGGCTGGATCAGGTCCCGCGCCAGTTTTCGGCCACAGCCCTGTATCGCCCTCCCCGGCGCCCGGCGGCAGCCACGAGAGTCAGCAAGGCGACGAGCCCCACGGGCCAGGAATCACCCGTCGAGTGGGAGCAGCCGGACGCCGGAGCGTGCGCCGCCGGGTCCAGCGTGAGGGTCAGCAATGCGCTGGAAGTCCACGCCTCCGACTCCGCCTTGAGGGTCAGCTGGGCAGCCACGAATGGCTGCCGCAGATGGAGGTTCAGCACCCAGCGACCGGGAATGCCCGGAACAGGGTCGATCGAGTAGCTGGCTCCGGTGGGCAACCCGGACAGCTCCCAGCCAAGCCTGGCGTAGGGTTCCATGGGCGTCGTCAGGCGCACGTTGAACGCCAGGCCCTCCCGGGCGACCGTCACGCTCGGAGTCACCACGAGGATGAACTCGTGCGTCGACCCCACGCAGGCGGAAGTGCGATTCGACCAGAGGCGCTGGATGTCGAGGGAACCTCCGTCCTGGAGAGGGACGCTGGTCAGCGTGCCCTGGCAGAGATCGCCGATCTCCTCTCCGGCCACCTCGGTCAGCCAGCCGTCCCCGCGAGGATCGGTGATCGCCTCGAACAGCTCGTGAACGGCGGCAGGGGCGAAATGCTGCCCGCAGGCCGGAAAAACGGCGTACGTGCCCAGGTCCTCGGAGACGAAGGCGCTGTGGTACGCAAGCCACTCCGCGCACGAGCGCGCCTGACCCAGCCGGACCGAGACGCCACTCGGCAGATACACCGGGTAGTACGCGTTGTCTCCGAGCCCAGGGAGCACCCCGGCGTCGATCTGCCTGGCGAGCTCGGCCGAGATGTCCTGGTTGGAGAGTTCGGCTCCGGCGTCGGTGGGCTCGATGACTGCGCTGCCGACGAACCTGCTCCTGGAGATGTGTTGCGTGGGAGTGTCGTACTCGTCGATCCAGTCGAAGTCGTTCACCTCGCTGAGCGTCCGGTACGTGGCGGTGGTCGTCTCCCGGACCTCGGCCGGAACGTCGTCTCCCCAGAAGACGACGAAAACTTCCGCCTGGGAGAGAACACCCCCGTCCCGATAGACGACGTCCAGTGCCGTTGGCTGCACCGTCACCGAGGACGATCTCGAGATCGCCTCGGGGCGGGGTCCCGATTCCGGGGATCCACACCCGACGAAGGCGAAAAGCACCGCCACCAAGCTCGACTCTCGGGCGACCATCGTTCCCCCCCCCCAGCTCTCGAACTCGGGCACGGACTTTACCCTACGCGGGACCAGCCGGCCCAGCCGCTCACGCCTGGAGGCAGGCCCCGAGGAGGATGCGCTCGCAGAGCTGCGGATAGTCGATGCCCCGGCCGGCGGCGATCTTCGGCAGGAGGCTGGTGGGGGTCATGCCAGGGATGGTGTTCAGCTCGAGGAGCTGCACTCCCCCGTCGGGCGTGACGATCACGTCCGAGCGCGTCGCCCCGCGGCAGCCCAGCGCGCGGTGGGCCGCAAGGCAAACCTCGTTCACCCGGGCGTACTGGTCGGGCGGGAGCGGCGCCGGGAAGAGGTACTTCGTCCCGCTGCCGGCCGTGTACTTGGCCTCGTAGTCGTAGAACTCGTGGGCAGGAACGATCTCGATCGCCCCGAGCGAGGCGTCGTCGAGCACCGCCCCCTGCACCTCGCGGCCCTTGACGAACTGCTCGACGAGGATGGAGCCGGCGAGCTTCGCCGCATCCTCGACCGCGGCCGGGTACGCGTCCTCGGCATGACAGATGTGCACCCCGACGCTCGAGCCCTCGCGGGAGGGCTTCACCACCACCGGGAACGGGAACGGCAGCGACTCGACGCCGGCCAGCGCCTGCTCGGCGGAGTCGAACGACCGGTACGCCGGCGTGGGGATGCTGTGGGCCAGGAAGACCTGCTTGGCGAACACCTTCTCCATGCCCACCGAGGACGCGAGCACGCCCGAGCCGGTGTAGGGAATGAACATCGACTCGAGCAGCCCCTGGATGCAGCCGTCCTCGCCGTACCGGCCATGGAGGGCGATGAAGGCCACGTCGATGCGCTCGGCCCGGAGGCGCTCGGCGACGTCCTTCTGCACGTCGAGCTCCACCACGGTGTAGCCGAGGCTCCTCAGCGCCGCGGCGACGCCCGCGCCGGTGCGGAAGCTGACCTCCCGCTCCACCGAGAGCCCGCCCATCAGCACGCCGATCCGCCTGTTCTTCATCCGAAGACTCCCACCCGCTTCACCTCCGGCACGAGCACGATGCCCGTGGCCTCGCGCACGCGCTCTCGCGCCCGCTCGATGAGTCCGACCACGTCCGCGGCGCGGGCCTGGCCGAGGTTGACGATCCAGTTCGCGTGCAGCGGCGAGATCTGCGCGCCGCCGAGCACCGTCCCCTTGAGGCCGACCGACTCGATCAACCGGCCGGCGTGGTCCCCCGGGGGGTTCTGGAAGACGCTGCCGCAGTTCGGCTGGCTGAGCGGCTGGGTGCGCTTGCGGTAACCGAGGTCCGCGTCCATCGCCGCGCGCGAGGCCTCGATGTCGCCCCCGGACAGGCGGAAGCGAGCCCGGGTGAGCACCGCGCCGGCGGGCAGCTCCGTGTGCCGGTAGCGGATGGTCAGCGCGCTGCGTGCGACCCAGCCGATGCCATCCGGTGTTGCGAGCTCCACGGCGTCGAGGACCCGCTTGCACTCCCCCTGCTTGGTCCCGGCGTTCATCGCCACCGCGCCGCCGATGGTCCCCGGGATGCCGGCGAGGAACTCCGCGCCCACCCACCCGCGGGTGCGCATGACGTTGATCAGCCGGGCGATGGCGGCGCCTGCCCCCAGCGTCACCAGACCTCCGTCCCCCGCTCCCGCGGGCTGGACCTCCTCGGGGAAGAGGTCTCCGGGCAGCTTGAGGGTCAGGCCCGGGATGCCGAGGTCGCCCACCAGGGTGTTCGCGCCGCCGCCCAGGACGTGCACCGGGATGCCCCCGGCCTTCGCCCGGGCCAGGAGGCGAACGAGTGCGTCGGCGCTGCGTGGGCGGACGAGCAGCTCGGCCGGACCGCCGACGCGGAGGCTGGTCCAGGGAGCGAGCAGCTCGCCGGGGCTCGCATCCGCGGCGAGGCCGGCGAGGAGCCCTTCGCGGGCCGGCGGGGTGGAGGACGCGGTCAAGGCTTCCTCCTGAGAACCAGATGGACGGGTCGGACGCAAGATCTCGGCCCCGGCGACCACCGGCGACCGCCCGTCCGGTTCTGTGCGTGGGGCGCGCTTCCAGGCACAAACCGGACGCCGTCGCCGGATGGGGCCGGGCCCTCCAGCCGTCCATGCGCGGGGGACACCTCCACCGCGTCGGCGCCGGCGCTCCCCGCCAGAGGGTTCTGCTGGACGGGTGCGCCAGGGTACGACCAGCATGCGGCCGTGCCCCTCCTCCGGAACATCCTGGTCGCGTTCGTCGCGCTCGAGCACGTCGGCTTCCTCGTCCTCGAGATGTTCCTCTTCAAGAGCCCTGCCGGCCGGCGGATCTTCCGCACCACGCCCGAGTACGCCGCGCAGGCCGCGCCGCTCGCTGCGAACCAGGGGCTGTACAACGGCTTCCTTGCCGCCGGGCTGTTCTGGAGCCTCCTCGCGGCAGACCCCATCGCGGGCCAGCTGCGGCTGTTCTTCCTCGGCTGCGTCCTCGTCGCCGCGGTCTTCGGGGCGGCGACGGTCTCCCGCCGGATCCTCGTCATCCAGGGGCTCCCGGCGCTGCTGGCGCTGCTCGTGACCCTCGCCGCCCCATGACGCCTGGAGGTCCGGACCCCGCCGACCCCGAGCAGGCCGAACGGCTGGCGATTGCCCTCCGACTGCTCGAGGTCTTCCCGGAGGTCCGGGACGACGACGTGCTCGACCTCGAGAACACCTACTGGATCGCCGGTTCGGTCGCGCTGCATGCACGGGGGCTGATCCGGGCGGGCGCCGGGGCCGGGGATCTCCGCATCCAGAAGCTGTTCGCGATCCTGAACGAGGTCGCTGCCCGGCCTTCGGTGAACGCGCGCGAGCTCGCCGCGTGGGGCGTGATGGAGGTCCTTCAAGACTTCCGGGAGACCGAGCCCGTGGCGGTCGCCTTGCTCAACGCTGCCGGCATGGCCCTGTGGACCGAGGTCGAGAGCTTCTGGCACGGCGCTTCTCCTCGGCCCTGACCCGGATGACTCGAGCCGAGGTGCGTGCCGCGGCCGCCGGGCCCTGGCTCAGGTCTCGCGGCCGGTCACTCGAAGTGCTTCTCCTCGGGCCAGGTCCCGACCAGATCCGTCTTCCGTCCCCGGCAGAGGTGAATCGGCCGGTTGCTCTCGTAGGGCATCGCGTGCGGATCCACCGGCGTCCGGCCGACCTCGGTGACCTCGCGGTAGTCGTGCGAGAGACCCTTCACCGAGCCGCCGATCACCAGCACCGGGTCGAGCGTCGAGCCGCGGGGTCCCCAGACCCAGTACTGGTTGTGACCGGAGACCACCGTCGGCAGCCCGCGGCCGCGGCCGAGGAACTCGAGCGCCGAAGCATCGCCGTAGTTGAACGCGTAGATGGCGCCGGTCCGGCGTTCGTCCGGTGTGAGTTGTGCCGAGGCCCGGGTCAGCGCGTCGACGATCCCCGGCCAGCCGAACTCGTCGGCGAGGTGCTGCGGCAGCGGGTTGAACTCATGCTGCTCGTCCCGGGCGGGGGTGAAGTGCAGCGCCGCCTGGTACCGGATCAGCGTGTCCACCGAAAGCACCGGGATGAAGATGGGGAGCAGCACCGCTCCACCCACAGTCACCAGCACCGCAGTCGCCCAGCGCAGCACCGGGCGGCGGATGCGCGCCTCGAGCTCCACCGCGCCGAGCGCGAGCAGCGTGGGGTACGCCGGGACGAGGTAGTAGGCCTTCGCCTTGCCGAGGAACATCAGGGCCGCCGTGGCGAGGAAGGTGATGGAGAGCATCGCCGTCGGGCGGTCGCGGCGGGTGAGCCCGGAGAAGAGTCCGAGCAGCCACACCGGCGCCGCCAGCGGGCCGATGAGGACGAGCTGCTGGACGAGGAAGCTCACCGGCTCGAACGGCGTGTTCTTGTGCAGCTGCCCGTTGCGCAGCAGCTCCAGCATCGGGAATCCGTGCCGTCCCTGCCAGAGCACGTTCGGCACGACGAGCACCGCGGCGACGAGCGCGGCCAGGCCGACACCGCTCCAGCGCACGGCCCGGCGCCCGTCGCGGGAAAGAAGAACGCCGAGTGCCAGGCCAGCGAGCCAGAAGACGACGTCGTACTTGAAGTTGGCCCCCACGCCGACGAGCAGCCCCAACGACGCCCACCGAGCGAGTGAACGCCTCCGGTCCTCGACCAGCGAGAACGCGGTCCAGGCAAGTCCCAGCCAGACCAGAGGCTGGAACGCGTTCATCGTCAGGAGGTGGCCCCAGGTCGCAAAGGCCGGCGCCACCGCCACGGTGAGCCCGGCGAGCACCGCGGCGAACAGGCCGCCCCCGAGCCGCACCGCGAAGGCAGCGGTCAGCGCGACGAGCGCCGTCGCAGCGAGCGCCGCCGGGAGGCGGATGCCGACCAGCGACATCCCCGCGAGCTCGGTGGCCAGCCGGGCGATGAGCGCGATGCCCGGCGGCTGGTCGACGTACCCCCAGTCCAGCCGCTGACCGCACATCAGGAAGTACAGCTCGTCCCGGAAGAAGCCGTACCGGCCGTTGGTCGCCAGGTGCAGGGCGAGCGTGGCCACGGCCAGCACGCCGACCGCGATCGCCACGGGACGTCGGTTCACGAGACGGAGACGCGCGGGTTGACCGGCGATTTCGGGTTCGCCCTGGGCCTCGGCGCGACGCGCTCCGGGCGGTCCGGGCGCCCGCGAGGGGCGAGCGACCGGAGCCCGGTACCTCCGTCGATCCCGCTCAGAAGTCGACGCGGACGATCTGCCCGTTCGTCCCGACCAGCCAGCCGGTCTTGTCGCTGCCGAAGTCCACGGCCCACAGGCCGCTCAGCCCCGTCAGCGTCGTCCAGCTGCGGCCCTCGTCGGGGGACCACGCCGTCCCGGTGGGGGCTGTGGCGACGACGCGAATCGACCCACTGCCGTGGTCATGGTCGTCATCGCCGTGATCGTCATCACGTCCCCAGCTGCCCCAGCGCTCCCCGCGGCCGTGCCCGGCATAGGCAAGCCCGTAGATGGCACCGGGGATGGGGGCGCTCGTCCCGGCCACCCAGCTCCGGCCGCCATCGCTCGAGCGCGCGATGTTGGCCACGACTCCGGTCGCGGCGAGGTCACCCCCACCGAGGATGCCGTGCCGTGCATCGCGGAAGGCGATGCTGAACCCGCCGCCGGCCTGGTCGACCCCTGCAGTGATCGGCGCCGTCGTCACGCCCCAGGTCTGTCCCCGGTCGGTCGTGTAGAAGACCCGCGTGGTGCCGGTGCCACCGGTGGTGAGCCATGCGCGCCGATGGCCCTGGGTCGCGGCGCAGGTCCCGCTCGAGGCGAAGCCGGCCTCACCTGGAAGCGCGGGCGGCAGCCGGTCGCCGATGTCATGCCAGGTCGTGCCGTCGAAGGTCCGGATCACCGGGAAGCGGCCGTTGATGGAGTCGCCCAGGGTGATGCCGCTCCAGGGATCCCAGAAGGCGAAGCAGTCGTAGAAGTAGGACGTGTCCGGTGCCTCGAACTCGATCTTCCACGTCTTTCCGCCGTCCAGCGTCTTGTAGATGCGAGGGGCGATGGTGTCGGTGGGGAGCGAGAGGAGGTACGCCACCTTCGCGCTCACCGCCTCCACGTCGCGGAACTGGAGCGTCTCGGCTCCAGGCACCACGCCGGGGTGCCAGGTCTTCCCGCCGTCGGTGGTGATCACGTACGTCCCGAAGCGCCCGACCGCCCACACCACGCGGGCGTCCACCGCGCTGACGGCGATGAGCCCCGAGGTGGTCCCGCTGGTCTGCGGCGTCACTCTCGGCGTTCCGTGACTCTTGAGGGCGTCCTGACTCGAGGCCACCGCATCGGACTGCGTGGCCGTACCCGCCCGATCGGCTCCCGCCCCACAGCTGGCCAGGGCCAGCACGGCGCACCCGGCGATCACTCGCGTCACTCTTTTCACCCTCTCGCGCATTGCACCCTCCTCCAGCCCCTCCAGCGGGGGCGGGTGTTGTCCGCCCGAGGGCGGAGAGGGTCAAGCTCCGCGTCGACGTCGCGTCCAGCGGTGACCGGAAGACCTCCTCAGCGCTCGACCAGCCTGCGGAGCCGACCCAGCGCGTCATCCCACTCGCGGGAGATCTGCTCGAGGGCGCGGCGCGCCTCCTCGATCTGACCGGGCGCGAGCGCCCAGAGCCGCTCGCGACCCTGGCGCTCGCTCTCCACCAGCCCGGCGCGGGCGAGCACGCCGAGGTGCTTGGTCACCGACTGGCGCGAGATCCGCGTGCCCTCGGTGAGCGCGGTCACCGAGAGCGAGCCCTCGCTGGACAGGCGACGGACGAGCGCCATCCGCGTCCGGTCGCCGAGCGCGGCGAAGACCGGGCTCGGATCAGGCGCGCGGTGACGGATGCTCGGCGACATGTCGTTCGATGTTCTGGAGCTGAACCGCCCAGCCACCCGAGTTCGCCTCGTGGGCTGGACCGCGCCGGGCGGCCGGGAGTCGCTGGAAGCCCGTCTCGGTCACCGTGAGCCGCGTTCCGCCGGGAACCTCCTCGAGCCGGAACTCGACGGTGGTCGTCGGCTCCTTCGAGTAGTCCACCCCGCGCTCGATGGCGAACGGGTGCCAGCGAAAGGAGAAGAACGTCTCCGGCTCGACGCGTTCCACCCAGGCCTCCATCGTGAGGTGGTCGTAACCAGGCTTGGTGACCGGTCCGGTGGTGCGCTGGCCGGCGCGAAACTCTCCTGCCAGGTTGACGTGGAACCACTGGTTGAACTCCCGGGTGTCGGTCAGCGCCTTCCAGACCCGGGAGCGCGGGGCCTTGAGGACGATCTGCTTCTCGATGCGGTCGGGGACGGTGTCGGCCATGTGCAACCTCCAGGTTGCGTCAATGTGCACGGCCTCCGCTAGAAACGCAACCCGTAGGTTGCGCCATTCGCTGCACTGGCTAGCCGGCCCGGCCGACCTGCTGGGCAGGCTCGAGCAGCTGGAGGAGCTCGGGCCGACCTGCGTCACGTCTCCGGCGCCGAGCGTCAGGACCGGGTCTCCCTCGCGCAGCTCACCCTGGCGGAGTTCCGCGAGAGTCACCTCGCGCTCCGTAGAAGGCGCACGCGCTCCTGGCGGAGGCAGCGACGACGGCCTCCCGCTGCGCAAGCAATCTCGCGCCTGCCGAGGCACAGCTGACCCCTGCCCCGGGCTGCCGATGCAGCGGCAGAGAAGCGGACGCACGCCACCGAGGCACTCTCCTTTGCCAGGCGGTTCGGCGACGAGGTGCTGGTGAAGGAGGTGGAGGCGTTCCAGGCCACGCCTCCAGGCAGCGCCGACGCTGGCCGCCACGCTCTCGCTGAGCCCGGAGTCCGGTCAGTGGGTCGCGAGGATCGAAGGCGCAGCGACGGAGCGTCGTAGGCGCTTGGTCGTAGACCGAGGGGAGTAAATCCAAGGGACCACGGGACTTAGCGCCGGTTCGGCGCTCTCCTCGGCAGGCAAACGGGCGCGCGCACCCGGAGTGTCGAGGCGAGGGGAGCATGAAGCCGCAGACCCACAGCCAATTCGACCGTTCAGTGTTGAGCAAGACCGCTCTCTCGATCGCCGAGGTCTGGCCATGAAGCGCCTCGCCCGGCTGCTCGTCTTGCTATGGAGCGGATCCGCTCCTGGCGCGAATGCGCCTCCCTGGAACAGCCCGCTGGCGACCGTTCTCGACGGGACCCTCAAGCCGGCGGCGGGGGCCACGCGGGCTTCGTTCCGCTCGAGCGCGACCCTCTGGGCTGCCCAGAACGAGTTCGAGCTCTTTCACCTCGTGCTCTTCGGACCCAGCTCGGGCGTCCGCATCACCCTGCCGGGCGGGACTGCGCCCGATGGCACCCCGCTCGCGCTGCTCACGCGTTTGGGAAGCGCGGACACCATTTCCCGGTCGGAGGTCAGGATCTTCGAGGAACAACCCGTCGTCTTCACGCAGCCGTCCTCGATCGAGGGCACGGCCGGAGCGTGGCCCGACGCGCTTGTACCGTACGGGTCCCAGACCGAGGTCGGCCTCCGGAAAGACCCCGATGGAACCTGGCAGGAGGTGCAGACCACCGAGACGCGTCGCGACTTCCCCGTCAGCGTGGACCAGAACAGCACCCGCACGTTCCTGGTGGAGATCCACGTTCCGCTCGGGACGCCGGCCGGCCTCTACCGAGGGCAGCTCACGGTCAGCGCGACCGGACCGAGCCTCTCGACCCAGGTGATTCCCATCGACCTCCACGTGCGCAGCTTCGGGCTGCGGTCGACGTCCGAGCTGCGGACCAATGTCAAGATGGAGGTGGACGCGATCTGCAAGGCACACGGAGACACCGGCTCGGGCAGCTTGGGCTCCTGGTGCCCGGACGGAGAGGCGAGGCATCGGTGGGCGCGCCTCTATGGCCGATTCCTGCTGGACCACCGCCTCACCTCCTTCCTCGCGGACACGCTCCTCACCCGCGCGGACGGAAGCCCGGACTACGACGCGACCGAGCTCGGGTTCCGCCGCACCTACGGAACCCTCATGGATGGCTGGGACCCGTACAGCCGGCTGGTCGGCGCGCACATGACGACCGTCGCCTATCCCTGGTTCCACGCCAGCTGGTCAC
>JADGQZ010000308.1 GCA_017881345.1 Myxococcaceae bacterium
GGTCGACCACCTGCTCCGCCGCTTCAACGAGGCCCAAGCGGCGATGCTCCAGAAGGAGCGAGAGCACGGCGCCACCGTCGACGACCTGCTGCTCCAGAAGTTTGCCACCGAGAAGGACCTCATCGAGGTGGTGGCCTCGAAGGAGAAGGACCTCAACCAGGTCCGCCGCGAGCTCTCCGCGCGGGAGCAGGAGCTCCAGGAGAAGGGCCAAGCGGTGGAGCGAGGCCTGGCCGAGGCCGAGCGGATCGAGCGCGCGCTCGGCGTCGCCACGCTCGAGTTCGAGGTCAAGGAGCAGACCCTCTCCAGCGGCCTGGCCACCATGACCGCCCGCGCGGAGACCGCCGAGCGGGATCTGGCCGAGACCCGGGCCACGCTCGATCGCACCACCCAGGAGCGCGACAGCCACGACGCCGAGAACGGCCAGCGCATCGCCGAGCTGGAGCGGACGCTCGCCGAGACGCGGGCCGAGCGCGAGGCGACGGTGCAGGCGCTCGAGACACGGGCGCAGAAGGGCGAGGGCCGGGCAGACCGGGGCGAGGCCGAGGTCGCGCGGCTGACGAAGGAGCGGGAGGAAGCCGACGTCCGCAGCGCCGCCCAGGTCCAGGGCCTCGAGCAGCGCCTCTTCAGCTCGGAGACCGCCGGGGAGAACCTCAAGCTCGAGCTCGAGCACCTCGGCAAGCAGATGACCGACCGGCTCGCCGAGCGCGACGCGCGGGGCGCGGCGCTCGAGCGGGAGCTGGCCCAGGCCCACGAGCAGCGCGAGAGCGTCGAGACCGAGATGCACGCCCAGGTGCAGGCCAAGCTCGAGCGGATCGGCGAGCTGGAGGGCGAGCTCGAGTCGACGCGGGCCCAGCTCGAGGAGCGCGAGGCCGAGCTGCTCCGCCAGGTGCGGAGCCTCACCACGGGCCTGGCCGAGACCACCGCCCTGCTCGAGGCGGAGCGCGCCGCGCGGGCACAGCTCGACGCCACCCGCCTCCGGCTGGAGGGCGAGCTGTCACGCACACAGGGCGCCCTGGCCACCGCCCAGGAGCAGCTCGCCGAGCGCGCGCAGCAGGCGCAGGAGTTCGTCCGCGAGCTGGAAGAGGCGGACGGTCAGCTCCGGGACGCGCGGGCGCGCGGGACGGAGCTCGAGGGAAGGCTCGCCGCCGTCGAGGCGGAGAAGCTGGCGCTGCAGGGCGAGCTCGGCGCCACCCGCCAGCTGCTCGCCGACAGCCAGGCCTCGCTCGACCGGGCGGAGCACCTGGTGGTGGACACCCGGGGTCAGCTCGACGCGACCACCGCGGAGCTGGCCCAGGAGCGCGCGCGCCACTCCGCCACGCGCACCGACCTCGAGGCCACCGCCCAGGCCCGCGAGGCGCTCGACGTCGACCTCGCCCGGCATCGCGACGAGCTCGCCGATCACGCCGAGCTGCTCTCGCTCACCAAGCAGGAGCTGGGCACCCGGGTCGGCGAGGTCACGCGGCTGTCCGGGGAGCTGGCGCAGGCGGAGGACGCCCGGGCGGACCTGGAGGAGAAGCTCCGGGAGCTTCAGGATTCGGCGGCGCGGCAGGAGGAGCTGCTCCGGGGCGATCTCGCCACCCTCACCGCCCAGCTCGACGAGGCCCGCTCCCGCCTGGCCGACGCCGGGGCCGAGCGAGCGCGCGAGCGCGAGGCCGCCACCCGCGATGCGCAGACCCGAAGCGAGCAGCTGAAGCAGGCCGAGGTGCGCTTCAAGGAGTTCACCGAGGCGGCGGGACGGCGACAGACCGAGCTATCCCAGAAGCTCGCCGGGGCCACCCGGGACGCCCTGGCACTCAAGACGGATCTCCAGGGCCGGGTGGACCAGCTCACCGCGCAGCTCACCCAGGCCCAGTCGGAGCGGGACAAGGCGAGGGCCGAGCTCGGCGCCGAGCTCGAGTCGCTCCGCGCGCACGCCGGCGCGCTCGAGGCGGACCTCTCCAGCGAGCGGGCCGAGGCGGCGGGGCGCGAGCAGGCGCTGCTGGAGCGGGCGGAGGCCGCCGAGCGCCTGGCCCAGGAGACGGCGGAGCAGCTCGGGGCGCAGGTGGCCCAGCTCGAGGAGTGGAAGGCGCGCGCCGAGGCAGAGCTGGCCGAGGCCCTGGAGCGGGCGAGCACGAGCGAGGCGGAGGCCCGGACCGCGGTCGCAGAGCGCGCACGCATCGAGCGCGAGCTCGGCGGGCGGGTGCAGGCCGCCGAGGCCCGCGCGGCCGACGCGGCCGGACGACTCGCGGCGACGGAGCGGGCGCGCAAGGAGATCGAGGCGCGCGTTCTGACCGAGCGCGAGGAGCTGGTCGGCAAGCAGCGCGCGGAGCTGGAGCGGCGGGACGCGGCCAAGGCGCAGGAGGTGGCGCGCCTGCAGCAGTCGGTGCAGGAGCGTGCCCGGGCGCTGAAGGTGGCCGAGCTGGAGCTGGCCCGACTGAAGGCGCGCGCCGCCCCGGGTCCGGCGACGCCGTCCGGACCGAACCAGGTCGTCCAGCGTGCGGCCCCGGCCCCGCCCCCGCGGCCGGCACCGCCGACCGATGGCGACGACGCCTGGCAGAAGCTGGTCGACGACCTCGACAAGCCCTGACGGCTCCGGCGGTGACTGGCAACGCTAGAGCGTGGCCCGCGCCTCCTGCAGCACCTCGCGGACGCTGAGCCGCGACATCACCTGCCAGACCGGCGCGCCGCCACCGGGGATGCCCGACTCGGCCGTCGACCGGGCGCGGGCCCGGGCCAGGGCGCGGACGAGCACCCACCCGGCGAGGAAGAGGAGCCCTCCGGGAAGCAGCAGCGCCAGCAGTCCCAGCCCCGTCTTCACCCCGCGCCACGTCACGTTCACACCTCTCGAGGCAGTCGGCCCCCGCCCGGCCTGCCCGTCCCATCTGCACGCACCGGACCACCCGAAGTGCCCGGCTGCCGCACCTCTGATATCCACGAGATGCGCATCGGCCGTGCGGCCGGCAAGAAACAGGGACGGCAACTCACTGTGGAAAATACGGTCACAGCCTCGCCCACGGCTGCTGCAGTGCCCCGAGCCTTCAGCTCCGTGACAGATGCGCTCGCCCGCCTCGAGGAGACCGGGTACCTGGCGTCCACCGAGATCGCCACGGCGGTCTTCCTCGCCGACCGGCTGGAGAAGCCCATCCTGGTGGAGGGGCCGGCGGGCGTGGGCAAGACCGAGCTGGCCCGGGCGATGGCCACGGCGCTGGGGCGGCCTCTGTTCCGGCTCCAGTGCTACGAGGGGCTGGACGAGGCCAAGGCGCTCTACGAGTGGGAGTACAGCAAGCAGCTGCTGTACACGCAGATCCTGAAGGACAAGCTCGGCGAGACGCTGGCCGGAGCGACGACGCTCGCCGAGGCGGCAGACCGGATCGGGGCCGGCGAGTCGGTGTTCTTTTCCGAGCGGTTCCTGCTCCCCAGGCCCGTGCTCCGCGCACTGATGTCGCCGGAGCCCGCGCTGCTCCTGGTGGACGAGGTGGACAAGGCCGATCCGGAGTTCGAGGCCTTCCTGCTCGAGATGCTGGCCGACGCGGCCGTCACCATCCCGGAGCTCGGGACCATTCGCGCCAAGGCCATCCCCAGGGCGGTGTTGACCTCGAACGCCGCGCGTGAGCTCTCCGACGCGCTCCGGCGCCGGTGTCTCCACCTGCACATCGAGTTCCCCGAGCGCGAGCGCGAGCTGCGCATCGTCCGCATCCGCGCGCCCGAGGTAGGCCCCGCGCTCGCCGCTCAGGTGGTGGCCGCGGTGGAGCGCATCCGCCGGCTGGAGCTGAAGAAGCCACCGTCGATCAGCGAGACGCTCGACTGGGCGCGCAGCCTGGTGGTGCTCAACGCCGAGACGCTCTCGCCCGAGCTGGTCGCCGCGACCCTGAACGTGCTCCTCAAGCACACCACCGACGTGGAGAAGGTGCGGAGCCAGCTCGGGCAGATCGCGGCGCCGTGACCGCCGAGGGGCCGGGCACGCTCGGTCTGGCCGAGCGCACCACGCGGGAGCTGGAGGCGCTCGCCGTGCGGCTGGGTCCCGCGCGAGAGGCGGCGCTGCTGGAGGAGATCCGTCGCTCGGGCGAAATGGAGCAGGTGTCCCTCGCCCTGCTCCGGATCCAGGAGGCGCTCGTCCAGGCCCCGGGCGCCGAGGCCTTCGCCACCCGGCTGGTGCTGGCCAGCGACTCGATCCAGCGGCTCCTCCAGCGACGGCCCGGGCTCCTGCGCTGGGTGCACCGGAGCGCGCGGACCGGCGAGCCGCTCGCCCCCGGCGCACTGGAGGCCGAGCTGAGGTCCTACCTCGACCGCGCGGAGGGGGACGCCCCGGAGGAGCTGCACCGGCGGCTCCGCCGGTTCAAGTCCCGGCAGGCGCTGCGGCTGGCGGCGCGCGACGTGTGGCTGGGCCTCTCCATGGAGACGCTCGGCCGCGAGCAGTCGGCGCTGGCCGAGGCGTTGCTCCGGGCCACCCTGCCCCGGCTGGAGGCGGCGCTCCGCGGCCGCTACGGGGTCCCCGCGCCCGAGGGCTTCGTGGTGCTCGGGCTCGGCAAGCTCGGAGGCGAGGACCTCAACTGGAGCTCCGACGTCGACCTGGTGCTCGTTCACCGCGGCGACGGCACCACCGGGGGCGGCAGCGGGGGAGCGCTGCCCACCGTCACCTTCTACACCCGGCTCGCCGAGGCGCTCGCCCGGGCGATGTCCTCCGTCACCGAGGACGGTTTCTGCTACCGCGTCGACCTGGACCTCCGCCCGCAGGGTCGGGCCGGGGCCGCCGTGGCCTCGCTCCCCGCCATGCTCCAGTACTACGAGCAGCACGGGCGGACCTGGGAGCGCGCGGCGTGGGTGAAGGCGCGGCCGCTGGCCGGAGATCTCGCGCTGGGGCAGCAGCTGCTCGACGGCCTCGGCCCGTTCCTCTGGCGGCGGACGCTCGACCTGGCCGCGGTGGAGTCCCTCCGCGACCTCAAGATGCAGATCGACCTCCGGAGCACCGCCCGCGAGAGCGACGTGAAGCTCGGGCCGGGCGGCATCCGTGAGGTGGAGTTCGTGGCCGTGGCGCTGCAGCTGCTGCACGGTGGCCGAAACGCCGCGCTGCGGCTCCGCTCCACCCAGCGCGCGCTGCGCCGCCTGGTGGAGGCGGGGCTCCTCTCGCAGGCAGACGCCGACCGCCTCCTCGAGGCGTACGCCTTCCTCCGCCGGGTGGAGAACCGGCTGCAGATGGTGAACGACCGGCAGACGCAGGCCCTGCCGCCTCCGGGGCCGGAGCGCGAGCGGCTGGCCCGGACACTCGGCCTCGCCGGGGCGGCGGCGCTGGAGGCCGAGCTCGACCGGCACCGGACCTACGTCGCCCAGGCCTTCAGGGTCCTGCTCGGCCAGGAGGCGCGTGGGGAGCTGCCGCACGAGCCCGATCTGGTCGTCGCGCTCGACGAGGACCTGGACGACGTGACCCGGTCCGAGGCGCTCGCCCGGCGCGGCTTCGACGACGCTCCGGCCGCGCTCGCGTCGGTGCAGCGGCTCCGGCGGGTCCTCGGGGCGGCTCGGCTCGAGGAAGGCCCCGGGCCGTCGGCGATCGCGCTGCAGCTGCTCCAGGGCGCCGCGCGCAGCCCGGACCCGGACCAGGCCCTCTTCTTCCTCGCCGAGTTCGCCTCCGGGCTCTCGGTGCCTGCCGGCTACCTCCGGCTCCTCCACCAGCGCCCGCCCGTGGCCCGGCGCCTGCTCGACCTGTTCGGCCAGAGTGCCTACCTGAGCGCGGAGCTCGTCCGGACGCCCGAGCTCCTGGACCAGCTGGTGTCCTGGGACACCGAGGCGCTGCACAAGCCGCCGGAGCGCATCCGCTCCGAGCTGGACGGCCGGGCGGCGCGCGCCACCGACGATCCCGAGCAGCTGCTCGGAGCGCTGCGCCGGTTCAAGAACGAGGAGGTGCTCCGGGTCGGCCTCGGGGACATCGCCGGGGAGCTCGAGGTCCCGGAGGTGGCGCTGCAGCTGACGGCGCTCGCCGACGGGCTCCTGGACCACGCGGTGCTGCTCGCCGCCGAGCACGCGCGCGCCCGCTGGGGGCTGCCGCGCATGCGCGACGGGCGACGAGCCCCGCTCGCGGTCCTGGGGATGGGAAAGCTCGGCGGACGCGAGCTCGGCTACCACTCGGACCTGGATCTGCTCTTCGTCTACGGCTCGAGCGCCGACGAGGAGACCACCGGGGGCTCGCAGGGCCGCATCGGGCACCACGAGTACTTCGCCCGCATGGTGCAGCGGCTTCTCTCCCTGCTCACGCTCCAGTACCGGGAGGGCCGGCTGTACCAGGTGGACACCCGGCTGCGCCCGTCGGGGAACCAGGGGCCGCTGGTGGTGAGCGAGGAGTCGCTGCTCGAGCACCACACCCGGCGAGCGCAGCTCTGGGAGCGGCAGGCGCTGGTGAAGGCGCGGGCGGTGGCGGGGGAACTCGGCTACGGAGAGCGCCTCCTCGGCACCGCGTTGACCCCGCTCATCTGGGAGCGCCCGCTCCCCGACGGCGCCGCCGAGGAGATCCACCGCCTCCGGATGCGGATGGAGCGCGAGGTGGCCGGCGAGTCGCGGGACCAGCTGAACCTCAAGACGGGCCAGGGGGGACTGGTGGACGTGGAGTTCGCGGTCCAGTACCTGCAGTTGCTGCACGGCGTGGCGCTGCCGGCGGTCCGTCGCCCGGGCACGCTCGAGGGGCTGGAGGCGCTCGCCGCGGCGGGCAGGCTCCGCCGGGAGGACGCCGCCCGGCTCCGGGAGGGGTACCTGTTCCTCCGCCGGGTGGAGAACCGGCAGCGGCTGGTGCACGGCCGCCCGCTGCAGCACCTGCCGACCCGTGGGCGGCCCTTGTTGATACTGGCCCGCCGGCTCGGGTACGGCGGCACGGACGCGGGCGGTGCGTTCCTGTCGGAGTACCGGGCGGTCGCGGCCACCGTCCGCGCGGCCTACGTCCGTGTCCTCCAGCAGTGAGCATGGTAGGAATGGCGTCCAGGTGGCCCCTCCGGAGCCCGTCCACGTCCTGGTCGTCGACGACGACCGCAACGTCCAGCGCATGCTGGCGGACGCGCTCACCAGGCACGGGTTCCGGGTCACGGTGGAGCGGGATGGCGAGGCGGCGCTCGCGGCGTTCGAGCGCCAGCCGTTCGACGTGGTGCTCCTGGACGTCCTCCTCCCGGCGCTGAACGGCTACGAGGTCGCCCGGCGCATCAAGAGCACCCCGCGGGGGGAGAAGACCCCGGTGCTCATGCTCTCCGGCATCTACAAGACCAAGCTCCACCAGGCCCAGGCGATGGAGCGGCACGGGGCCGCGGGGTTCGTCGAGAAGCCGTTCAAGCTGAACCAGCTCTTCGGAAAGCTCGAGGGCGTGCTCGGGGAGCGCTTCCCCCGGTCGCCGCCCTCACCGCCCGGAAACGGCGCTCTCGAGCCCGCCTCCGAGCCGCTGGCGGACCCGCGGGCCGAGGCGGAGGCCTCGCTGGTCGAGTCCACCGCGGAGGAGTCCACCTCTGCGGAGTTCACAACCGACGAGGCCGGACCGCTCGAGCCCACCACCCCGGTCCTGGGCCGCGGCGACTTCTCCACCCGGAGCTTTCCCGAGCTGCTGGCCGACCTCCACCGCCGCCGCGCCACCGGCGGTCTGCTCCTCAGACGCGACCGGGTGAAGAAGATCGTCTTCCTTCGCGGGGGCGCGCCCGAGAGCGTGAAGAGCAACCGCCTCTCGGAGTGCCTCGGGCGGGTGATGGTCCGCGAGCGGATGATCTCCGAGGCCGACTGCGAGGAGTCGCTCAAGCGGATGAAGGCCGCCGGGCGCCAGCAGGGCACGGTGCTCATCGAGATGGGCTGCATCAGCCCGCACAACCTCCGCTACGCGCTCGAGCTGCAGCTCCGGCTCAAGCTCCTCGAGGTCTTCACCTGGACGCGGGGCGAGTTCCAGTTCAACCCCCGCGCGCAGCCTCCGGCGGAGACGGTGCGGCTCCAGATGTCCACCGCGGCGATCGTCTACGAGGGCGTGCGGCGGAGCCATGATCAGGCGCGTCTGCAGGCGTTGCTCGGCGAGGTGGCCGGCCGCTACGTGCACCCCGCGGAGGACCCGCTGTTCGCCGCGCAGGACATGTCGCTCGGCGAGGAGGAGGCGGGCGTGCTGGCCCTGATGGACGGCAGCCGCACGGTCCGCGAGCTCCGCCGGCGCGGCCCGCTGTCTCCGCTGGACACCGACCGGTTCCTGTACGCGCTGCTCGCCTCGCAGATGGTCGAGCTCCGCACGGAGCGACGGGTCGGCCCTCCCCCGCGGCCCCAGGTCAGCGCGGCGGCGGCCCCGGCAGCGGGGGACAGGCCCTGGGACGACGACGAGGAGGTCCTCGAGCTCGAGGACGAGGTCCCGGCCCCCGACGACGACGGGCACCTCCGCGAGCGGCTCCTGGGGAGCCTGGCCGCGATGCGGCGGATGGACTACTTCGAGCTCCTCGGGCTGTCGCCCGACGCGCCGGCGGACGCGGTGCGGTCGGCGGCGGTGGAGCTGCTCCACGAGTACCGCCTCGTCGGCACCCCCGGCTCCGCCGACGTCCAGGGGCTGGTCCAGCAGATCGCCGACCTGGTGGGGATCGCGCACGACACCCTGATCGACCCGGCTGCCCGGGCGAGGTACCGGGCCGAGCTGCGCGACGGAGGGGTGAAGCACGAGGTCGGTGCGGCGGTGGGCCGGATGCTGGAGGCCGAGAGCGCGTTCCGCAGGGGTGAGCAGCTCCTGGCCGGAGGAGACGTGCCGGCCGCGCACGCCGCCTTCTCCGACGCGGTGGAGCTGCAGCCCGAGGAAGGGGAGTTCCTCGCCCTGCTCGGCTGGACCACCCACGCCCGCGCCCCCGCCGACGTGGAGGCCGGCCGCCGCGCGCTCGACCTCCTGGCCAGCGCGGTGGAGCGGAGCCCCACCCTGGACCGCGCCCACCTCTACAAGGGGCACGTCCACAAGGCGCTGGGGGACACCGCCGGGGCGCAGGGCGAGTACGAGAAGGCGGTGGAGTGCAACCCGGCCTGCAACGAGGCGCTCCGCGAGCTGAGCATCCTCACCTGGGCCGCCCGGCGGTCACCGCAGAAGACGCCGTGAAGGGCTTTGACTGCGGGCCCCGCGCCGTGCAGAGGTTGCTCCCCGCATGAGCTCGACCTCCAACGCGGTCCTGACCGCAGACAGCATCTGGCTCGACGGGAAGATCGTTCCCTGGGCGCAGGGCCAGGTGCCGATCATGACCCACGCCCTCCACTACGGGCTCGGGGTCTTCGAGGGCATCCGGGCCTACCGGACCCACGATGGGCGGCTGGCGGTGTTCCGGCTGCGCGAGCACATGAAGCGCTTCGCCGACTCGTGCCACATCATCCAGCTGGCCCTGCCGTACACCGAGGAGCAGCTCGGCGAGGCATGTCTGGAGGTGCTCCGGGTGCAGCGGCAGCGGTTCGCCAACGGGGCCTATCTCCGTCCCATCGCCTTCATGGGTGACGGGGCCATGGGCCTCGGCGCGGTGAACCCCACGCGGGTGGCGGTCACTGCCTGGGACTGGGGTTCGTACCTCGGCGACAAGGGGATGCGCGACGGGATCCGGGCGAAGGTCTCGAGCTTCACCCGCATGCACGTCAACGTGAACATGGTCCGGGGGAAGATCACCGGGCAGTACGTGAACAGCATCCTCGCCAAGCGGGAGGCGGTGCAGGCCGGTTACGACGAGGCGATCCTCCTGGACATCGCGGGGTTCGTCGCCGAGGCCTCGGGCGAGAACATCTTCATGGTGAACAAGAAGGACATCGTGCGAACGCCGCCGCTGTCCTCGCCGATCCTCGCCGGCATCACCCGGCGGACGGTGCTCCGGATGCTGAAGGACATGGGCCACCCGGTGGAGGAGGTCACCTTCACCCGCGACGCGCTCTACATCTCCAACGAGGTCTTCTTCACCGGGACGGCGGCGGAGATCACCCCGGTGCGGGAGGTGGACAACCGGCGGATTGGCACCGGCGCACCCGGTCCGGTGGTGAAGCAGGTCCAGGAAGCGTATTTCCGTGTGGTGCGCGGGCAGGAACCGCGCTACGCGGAGTGGCTCACGTACGTCTGAATCAGCGGTCGTGTTCAGCGAGCGGCTGGGTGAACGGTCGGCCTTGCGCCTTCCGTTTCGCCCGATTAGCCTCCCGCGCCCTCCGCTGCGCCGCCTGCCCCCTTGAAGGAACGCTACCAGGACATCGACGACAAGAACGAAGCTCTGCGGGAGCTCCTCGGCGAGCATCCCAAGGCGCCGGAGTTCATGGCGCGCTTCGAGCGGGCGTGGGTCTATCACGACAACGCGCTCGAGGGCGTCGTGTACAACGAGCAGGAGCTCGCCGCCGGGCTCGACGCGAGTGGCGCACAGCCCGAGGCCTCTCTGCTCCCCGCAGTGCTCGACATCCGCAACCACAAGGCGGCCATCGAGTACATCCGGGAGGAGGCGCGGTCATCCGGTCGGAAGGCCTCCGCGGTGCCGATGGCCACGGTGAAGCGGATCCACGACCTCTTGCTCGGTAACACGCCCGAGGCCCAGGAGACGCGGGCGCAGCTCGAGCGGCGCGAACGGACCGAGAAGGAGCTCGCCAAGGAGCGCGAGCGGGCCGGGCTGCGCCGCGACATGCCGCTGCACCGCACCTACTTCCACGACATCGCCCAGCCGGCGAAGATCCAGGCGTTGCTCGACAAGCTCATCGAGTTCACCGGGACGACGGAGTTCCGCGAGTACCACCCCATCAAGCAGGCGGCGACGTTCCAGTTCCAGTTCCTCCAGGTGTTCCCGTTCAGCGAGCACTCGGGGAAGGTGGCCCGGATGACGTCGAATCTCATCCTCGCCCGGCACGGGTACCTGCCGTGCATCGTCCACTCCATCGACCGGCAGCGGTACTACGAGGCCTTCCGGGGCACGCCGGCGTCGTTCCGGATCCTGATGATGGACGCGATGGAGAACTCGCTCGACAACGGGCTCAAGTACTTCCGCGACCAGGCGCGGCGGTACCGCGCCATCAACTGAAGGCCCCCCGGCGGTTCCCTTGAAGCTCGGGGCGCACGAGTCCGTGGCAGGCGGGGTCAGCCTCGCGTTCGGCCGCGCAGAGGCGCACGGCGCGCAGGCGGTGCAGATCTTCACCCGCTCGGCCCGCGGCTGGTCCGCGCCGCCGCTGCAGGCCGAGGAGCGACGCGCCTTCCGGCGGGCGGCGCGCACCGCACGGGTCCCGGCCATCGCCCACGGCAGCTACCTGGTGAACCTCGCCTCGGAGGACCCCCTCGTCCGCACCCGGAGCCTCGGCGCGGTGCGGGAGGAGCTGCAGCGGTGCGAGGCGCTGGGCATCCGATCCCTCGTCCTCCACCCCGGCTCCCACCCCTCGCGGCGGCGCGGACTCCGACTCGTGGCCCGGGCGCTGGACGAGGTGCACCGCTCCCTCCCCGGGCTCGTGGCGCAGGTCTGCCTCGAGGTGACCGCCGGCCAGGGGAACTGCCTCGGGCACCGGCTGGAGGAGGTCGAGGAGATTCTTCTCCGGGTGGAAGCGCCCGGGCGGGTCGGCGTCTGTCTGGACACCTGCCATCTCTTCAGCGCGGGATATGATCTGTCCACCGAGCGTGGAACGGCGGCGGTCGTGGACGAGGCCGTTCGGCGGTTCGGCCGGAGGCGCATCCGCTGCTTTCACCTGAACGACAGCCTGCGCCCGCGCGGGGCCCGGGTGGACCGCCACGCCGAGATCGGCCGGGGGCGGATCGGGCTCCCCGCGTTCAGATTCCTGGTGAACGACGCACGGTTCCGTGACACCCCGGCGGTGCTGGAAACCCCGAATCCGGACCGTTATGCAAGTGGGCTCCGGCTTCTCCATTCTCTGATCCGGAAGTAAAAGGCCGCCCATGCCGTCCGCTTCATCCTCCTCGACCCGGTCGAAGGTCGAGGACCCCCCCAGCCCGGAACGGGTGCTCGCCGAGCTGCCCGTCCGGAGCAAGCTCGACGAGCTCCTCAAGCTCGCGCGGGGGCGCAAGCGGGTGCTGGTCCTGACCCACGACAACCCGGATCCGGACAGCATCGCCTCCGCCGTCGCCCTGGCGTTCCTGCTGGAGAAGCGGGCCGGGGTCGAGGCCCGTGTGGTGTACGGCGGAATCATCGGCCGGTCGGAGAACCTTGCGCTGGTGAAGGTCCTGCGGCTCCCCATCGCCCCGGTGAGCCAGGTGGTGTTCGACGAGCACGACCTGCTCGCCCTGGTGGACACCCAGGCCCCGGTCGGGAACCACTCGGTGCCGGCGCGCTACCCGGTCGAGGTGGTCCTGGACCACCACCCGCTGCGGGACGAGAGCCTCGGGGCGCCGTTCGCCGACGTCGGCGGCGAGTACGGGGCGACCTCTACCATGCTCGTGGAGTACCTCCGGGCCGCGCGACTCGAGCCATCCATCGAGGTGGCGACGGCGCTGTTCTACGGCATCAAGACCGACAGCCGGGACCTCGGGCGGCAGACGACGCCGGCGGACATCGACGCGTACCTCTGGCTCTTCCCGCGGGTTGACAAGAACCTGCTCGGGCGCATCGAGCATCCCGACCTCCCGGTCGAGTACTTCCGGCTGTACCACCTGGCCATCGGCCGGGCGCGGCTGTACGGGCCGTCGGTGGTGAAGGTGGATCTGGGCGAGGTGTACTCGCCGGACATGGTGGCCGAGGTGGCGGAGCGGCTCAGCTTCCTCGAGGGGCTGAAGTGGTCCCTGGCGATGGGCACCTTCCGGGGCCAGCTCTACGTCTCGCTCCGGGTGCGCGACCGGCGGATGAACGCCGGGCGGCTCATCCGCGACATCTGCGAGAACCGGGGCGGGTCCGCGGGCGGGCACGGGAGCATGGCCGGGGCGCGGCTGCCGCTGCCGGCGGGCCGCTCGGCGTCCTCACTGCGCCGGGCGCTCACCTCCGCATTCCTCGAGGCGTTCGGGGTGAAGGGCGAGCGGCCGCGGTCGCTGCTCCTGGCCGGGAAGAGCGCCGCCATCGAGCGGTGACCTACCTCGACCACAACGCCGGCACCCCCCTCCACCCGGAGGTGGCAGGGTTCCTCGCCACGGCCTTCCGTCAGGAAGGACCGGGGAATCCGAGCAGCGTGCACGGCGCGGGTCGGGCGGCGCGGGCCCGGCTCGACGGCGCGCGGGCGCGGGTGGCCCGCATCCTCGGCCGGTCGCCGCGCGAGGTGCTCTTCACCGCGTCGGGCTCGGAGGCGTGCGCGACCGCGGTGCTCGGGCTCGGGCGCGGCGGGACGATGGTCACCAGCGCCATCGAGCACCCCTGCGTGCTGCTCGCCGCCGCCCGGCGCGGGACGCCGGTGCTCGAGCTTCGCCCCGCGGAGACCGGGCGCCTCGAAGAGGAGGCGCTCGAGGCGGCGCTGGCGAGGAGCGAGGTCACGCTCTGCGCGCTCCAGGCGGCGAACAACGAGACCGGGGTGGTGCAGCCAACCGAGGCGCTCGCCCGGCTCGCGCGCACCCGCGGCGTGCCGAGCTTCGTGGACGCCGTGCAGGTGCCGGGGCGCCTCCCGGCGGCCTTCGAGGCCGACGCGGTGGCCTACTCGGCGCACAAGTTCGGGGGGCCGGCCGGGGTGGGACTCCTCGCGGTGCGGCGCGGGGTCCTCCTCGAGCCGCTCGTGCCCGGACACCAGGAGGGCGGGCTCCGGGGCGGGACTCCCTCGGTCGTGCTCTGCGAGGCGGCGGCGCTGGCGCTCGAGCTCGCCGAGGCCGCGCGGGCGACCGAGGCGCCGCGGCTCACCGCCCTGCGGGACGGATTCGAGCGCGCATTGCTGCGCCGGCCGGGCGTCCGGGTGCATGGAGCCGGCGCACCGCGGCTCGGGAACACGAGCAACCTGTGCTTCCCGGGGGTGGACGCCGAGGCGCTGCTCATCGCCCTGGATCTGGAGGGGTTCGCGGTGTCGGTGGGCGCAGCCTGCGCCTCGGGGACGATGCGCCCCTCGCCGGTCCTCCTGGCGATGGGCGTCTCGGCGGCGGACGCGCGGAGCTCGATCCGCATCTCGTTCGGGCCGCAGACCAGCGAGGCGGACGTGACCGCCCTCCGCCGCGCACTCGATCGTCTGCTCGACCGCAGCTGAGCGCGGGGCGCTACCCGGCGTTGCCGAAGAGACCGCGCACCAGCGCGGCGATGGCCAGCGGCGTCCCGATGCGCTCGTCGCAGTGGGGCTCGAGCGCCGCCGCGAAGTCGGCCGCGGTCTGGAACCGCGCGCGCGAATCGGGGGCGAGCGCGCGGTCCACCAGCCGCTCGAGCCCATCGCTCACCTCCGGCCGGCGCGCGCGGACACCCGCGCGGCGCCCGGAGCGAATCGCCGCGAAGACCTCCGCCGGGCTGGAGCCCTGGAACGGGCGCTCGTTGGTCAGGAGCTCGAAGAGCACCACCGCCGTCGCCCACAGGTCGACCGCCTGGGTCACCTCGCCCCCGGTCGCCTCGGGCGACAGGTAGTAGGGCTTGCCGGCGATGACCGCGTCACGGACGCCCGACTTCACCCGCACCCGGGCCACCCCGAAGTCCCCGAGCTTCACCTCGCCGACCCGCGAGATGAAGACGTTGGAGGGTGAGACGTCGCAGTGGACCAGCTGCAGCGGCGTACCGCTCGCGCTCTCGGCGCGGTGGGCATAGTCGAGCGCCTCGAGCAGCACCCGGGCGAGGTAGACCGCGAAGTCGATCGGCAGAGCGATCCCCTGCTTGCGGCAGCGGCGGAGCACCTGGCCGAGGTCCCGTCCGTCAACCCACTCCATCGCCAGGTAGTGCACGTCGCCGATCGCGCCCACGTCGAGCGTCTGGACGATGTTCGGATGGCGCAGGGCGATGGACAGCTCGGCCTCGCGGGCGAACAGCTGGACGTACTCGGGCGCTCGCGCCAGCTGCGGGAGAAGCCGCTTGATGGCGACCTCGGTCCCGGCCCACGGGCCGTCGAGCGTCCGTCCCCGCACGACCTCCGCCATGCCGCCCTTGCCGAGCGGCGCGAGGATCTCGTAGTGGCCGAACCGCGCGCCCGACGACCAGAGCACCACCTCGGATTGCTTCACCGGCGCTCCTGGTTGGCCTTCGTCCGCGCCAGCAGGCCGGAGAAGCGTGGGTCTGCGCGCACCGGGCCCAGATCGGGGTCCTGGAGAAGGTCCTTCGGTGCGGCGAGCCCCCGATCGATCGAGTCGCTCAGGCTCGCCAGCGCCTCGTTGACGCGGCCGAGCCTCGCCTGCGCGCAGGCGAGGTTGTAGGAGAGCAGCACGCCGGGGGCGAAGGTCCTGGCCTTCTCGTAGGCGGCGACCGCGCCGGCCTCGTCGCCCAGGAGCACCGAGGCAAGCCCGAGCCCCTGCCAGGCCTTCCCCGGATCCTCGTTGGCGGCGAGCGCCTTCTGGAACTCCTCCCGGGCCGCCTTGCCCCGGCGCAGCTGGAGCTGCTTCTCGCCCGCCTCGAGGTGACGCGTCAGCGGTCGGCGCCCGACCGGCTCGGCGAGCGGTGCGAGGATGAGCCGCCCACCCTCCAGCCCGGGCGAGTCACAGCCAGGGACCAGCGCGATGTCGGCGACCACCGTCCCGTTCGCCGCGACGTGGACCCCGACGTACGGGAGGGTGCGCTCGCCGCAGGAGGTGCACAGGGTCAGGCGGCCAACCAGCACGTCTCCCTCCCAGGCCGCGTCCACCACCGCACGTCCGGCCTGGAACCCGCAGGGGTTGGACTCGCCGGCGCGGCCGAGCACGTGCTCGTTCACCGCCTGCCAGTTGAGCACTCCCTTCGGCCCCCACCGCGCGCGCGACGCAAGGAGGGGCACGGCGGCAAACGCCGGTCCAGCACCGAGCACTGCAGCGAGCGTGGTGAGGAGCAGGGACCTGGGCACGGGACGGGCCTGATTCCCACACGATGCTGTCACGAGCCATGTGGCCGATGCCAGCAGCGCAACGAAAGGACAGCCCAGGTTCCCTTGACCCCCCTCCGGGCCGTCCTTATTGTCGCTGACGACCGGTCGGAGGCCGGTAACCCCTTGCAAGCTTGTCCCCTGCGGGGTGCGTGATGTGCAGCAGAAATTCGAACCGATACGTCCATTCCGGGGGCCGTACCGGGGTTCCATGCGTCACGCCCGGGCCCGGCGGCAGCCGCCGTCGACCCGGGAGACCTACGGCACCTCACCTCGACTCCCACCTGGCTCAACTGGGTTCAATGGACGCTGCGCACACGGCTCAGCGGCGGGGGACGTTTTTTCCACATGAGGTGACGCGCTGGCGACGAACGGGCGGGAGATGGGAACGGACGAGGGGGCACTGCGCAAGGCGACACTCCGCGAGCAGCTCACCGCCCGTCGGAAGGCGCTCAGCGCCGAGCTGGTCGACACCCGGGGTCTGAAGATCCAGGCGCGGTTCCTGGCGACTCCGTACTACCACCACGCACGGACGGTGGCGCTGTATGCGCCGATCCGCGGCGAGGTGCCGACGCGGGACATCCTGACCGCCGGGCTCGCCGACGGGAAGGTGATCTGCTTCCCGCTCAGCCACGTGCGCGGCCGGGTACTCTCGTTCCGGGCCGTCCGGAGCGAGGCCGAGCTGGAGCCGGGCCGCCTCGGGGTGCGCGAGCCCCTGGACGCGGCAGAGCTGATCCCGGTCGAGCAGATCGACCTCTTCGTCGTGCCGGGGCTCGGCTTCACCCCCGACGGCAAGCGCCTCGGGCGGGGCGGCGGGTACTACGACGCCACGCTGAAGGCGGGGAGCATCGGGAGCCGCCGCGTCGGCCTCGCCTTCGCCGAGCAGATCGTCGACGACCTGCCGACCAACGAGGACGACGTGGACGTCGACCTCGTGGTGACCGAGAACGAGGTCTTCCGGGGTCTCTCCCGGCCGCCCGAATCCGCCGACACGTGATCGTCCTGTTCATGGGGGATGTGGTGGGCAAGCCCGGGGTGCTCGCCGTCCGCACCCTCCTGCCCCGGCTGATCGCCCGCCACGAAGTGGACCTCGTCGTCGCCAACGCCGAGAACTCCGAGGGCGGCGCCGGGATCTCGGGCGACTCGGCGGAGGCGCTGCTCGGGGCGCAGGTGAACCTCCTCACCTCGGGCAACCACTTCTGGACGAAGCGACAGATCCTCCCCTGGGTGGAGGCCCATCCCGACCGGCTGCTCCGGCCGGCGAACTATCCGGAGGGCAACCCGGGCCGCGGCCACACCGTCATCCAGACGCCGGACGGGCGGAAGCTGGGTGTCCTGAACCTCGAGGGCCGGGTGTTCATGAAGAACCTCGAGGACCCGTTCCGTGTCGGCGAGCGGCTGGTCGCAGAGCTGCGCCGCGCCA
>JADGQZ010000309.1 GCA_017881345.1 Myxococcaceae bacterium
GACGCGGTCGACGACACGCTCCGCGCGCCTACGGCCACCTCCGGATCCTCGCCTTCACCGGATTCCTCGGCCGACTGGGTCGGTCTCTACAGGCTGCGCCGTCGCCTGGGCGCGGGAGGAATGGGCGAGGTCTGGCTCGCCGACCAGCTCGACCCGTTCCGCCGCCAGGTGGCCATCAAGCTCATCCAGGGAAGCACGGACCGAGGCGACGTGCTGGCCCGCTTCGAGTCCGAGCAGCAGGCGCTCGCCCTGATGGACCACCCGTCCATCGCCCGAGTCTACGACGCCGGGACGATGCCGGATGGCCGGCCGTACTTCGTCATGGAGTACGTGGCAGGGGTTCCCATCACCGACCTCTGCGACGACGAGCGGCTGTCGCTCTCCGAGCGGTTGCAGCTCTTCTGCGAGCTCTGCGAGGCGGTGCAGCACGCCCACCAGAAGGCGGTCATCCACCGCGACCTGAAGCCCTCCAACGTCCTCGCCGCCCGGGCCGACGGTGCGGTTCAGCTGAAGATCATCGACTTCGGGATCGCCAAGGCCGTCGGGGGGCAGCGGCTCGGCGGACAGGTGCTGCTCACCGAGGTCGGAGACACGCTGGGCACGCCCGCGTACATGAGCCCGGAGCAGGCCCGGCCCGGTTCCGCCGGCATCGACACTCGGACCGACGTCTTCTCGCTCGGGGTCATTCTCTACGAGCTCCTGACCGGGCAACGTCCCTTCGTCCCGCCCGAGGGCAGCCCGTTCCCGTCCGAGGAGGTGCGGCGGCAGATCCTCGAGGTCGACCCCCCGCGGCCGAGCGCGAGGCTCCAGGCTCTCCCGGAGGCGCGTGCCGAGGCCGCGCACGCCCGGAGGACGGAAGGGCCGTCTCTGGTCCGCGCGCTGACCGGAGACCTCGACGCGATCACCCTGAAGGCGCTGGAGAAGGACCGCCGCCGCCGGTACGGGAGCGCGGCCGAGCTCGCCGCCGACGTCGCGCGACACCTCCGCCGCGAGCCGGTGCTCGCCCATCCTCCCCGGCTGTCCTACCGGCTGGCGAAGTACGTCTCGCGTCACCGGCTGGGCGTCGGGTTCGGCGCAGCGCTGGTGGTCGCGATCCTGGCCGGAGCCACCACCGCGCTGTGGCAGGCCGCGGTGGCGCGGAGGCAGGCCCGGGTGGCGCAGCAGCAAGAAAAGCGTGCCCGGGCGATCCAGGAGTTCCTGATGGATCTGTTCCGGACCAACACCGACAACCAGCAGAACCCGCTCGCCGCGCGGGAGCTGACCGCCCCCCAGCTCCTCGACCTTGGCGCGAGCCGGGTGCAATCGAAGCTGAAGGACGAGCCCGAGGTCCAGGACGCAGTCCTCGACACCTTGTCGGACATGTACACGGCGATCGGCTCGGACGCGCGCGCGGCGCAGATGGACGCGCTCCGGGTGGAGCTCCGACGTCGGATGTACGGCCCGGCCGACCCGCGGGTGGCCGACGCCCTCGTCTCCCAGGCGCATGCGCTGATGGGCACGGCGCAGTACGCGCTCGCGCCGGCGCTCCTCACCGACGCGCTCCGGATCGTGGAGAGCGCGCCGTCGGTGAGCGTGCCGACCCAGGTGGATCTGCTGACAGAGCTGAGCCGTGCCTCGATGTACTCGGACGTCGTGAACAGCCGAGACTTCGCTCGCCGTGGCCGTGAGCTGGCCAGCCGCACCCGAGAGGCGGAAGCAGGACTTCAAGTGCTCCTCTTCCAGGAGGGTTACGCGGAGCAGCGGCTGGGTCACTGCGCCGAGGCCCTCGCGCTCTACCGGAGCGCGCTCGCCTGGTCGCGAAGTCCCCGGACAGGGCAAGCCAGCGCACAGGTCACCGCGCTGATCCAGGTCGCCGATGCGGCGGCGTGTCTCGCGGACATTCCCACCGCGGAGCGAACTCTCCGGGAGGCGCTGGAGCTCTCGCTGCGGCTCAATGGCGAGCGGCACGTGGACACCTTTCACGTGGAGACCCGACTCGCCCGCCTGCTCCACGAGACGGGTCGGCGCGGCGAGTCCTGGGAGCTGCACAACTCGATGCTCTCGCGTGTCGCACTGACGAAGGAGGCCTCGACGCCGCAGCTCATGAGTCGACTCCGACGGTCCTGGGCCGCGAGCCTCCTCGACGAGGGGCGGACGGAGGAGGCGGCGGTGGTGTTTCGCCAGATGCCGGGAGGCGACCGGGTCGCGCGGCCCTACATCAAGGCGGTGACGCTGCAGGCGGAGGCGGTCCTGGCGGTGGCCGAGGGGCGGCTCGCCGAGGCACTCTCGGGCCTGGGCGAGGCCGAACGTCTGCTCCTGGAGGTGGTCGGTCCCTCCGCCTCCTCGGCGGCGCTGGACGAGGTCCGGCTCGATCGGGCCGCCGCGCTGGTCGCGGCCAGGAGAGCCCACGACGCGCTCGAGGTACTCCAGCGGGTGGGCACGTGGACGGATCCGGCCGCTGCGCTGCCCCGGGCGTCACTGCGCGCCGGCACGCTCCGGGCGAGGGCGCTGCTGCTGCGGGACAAGCCGGAGGAGGCGGAGCGAGAGGCTGGGCGGGTTTTGACCACCCTCGAGCGTTCCCCGATGCGGCCTTACTTCCAGGCCCTGGAGGCGGACGCTCTCTATCGGCTCGGGGCGGCGGAGTGCCGCGGGGCAGAGGTCGGCCCCGGCGAGAAGCACCTGCGTGCGGCGCTGGTCGGCCTGCAAGCGCAGCAGGATCCGGGGAGCGCACTGCTGGCCGAGGCGCGGATGGCTCTGGCTCGCTGCCTGCTCACCCGCGGACGGCGTGGCGAGGCCTCGGCGCTCGCCGCTCAGGTCCAGGCGGCGCTGACGGGGCAGCAGGGACCTGCGGCGGCAGACCTGCGGCACGACCTCCAGGCGCTCGAGTCGCGTCTCACGCACTGACCGCCCGGGTCGTTCAGCGGTCAGACCGGGACGGCGAGGCCTCGAGATCCAGGACCATCTCCAGCGCCTCGGAGTCGGCGAGTCGCTCGAGAAGGTCGAGGTTGCGGATGACCTCCTCGTCCTCCGCGGTCCTGGAGGGCGGCGAGGGGCGAACCCCGGCGTCCGGTGCCTCCGCGGTCCCTGCCTCCCCCGCGAGGAGGAGCAGGACCACCACCAGGGCCGTCACCGGCCGCGCCTCTCCCGCATCTCGCGCAGCCGCTGGCGCATCTGGTCGCGCTGGTCGCGCGTCATGGACCTCCACTCGCGGAGGTTCTCCATCATCTGGCGGCGGCGGTCGGGGTTGGCGTCGAGATACTCGCGCATCAGCGCGCGGACCTGCTGCCGCTGCTCCGGCGGGAGCTTCTGGAACTCGCGCCACTGGGCCAGCACCCGCTGCCGTTCCTCGGGAGAGAGCCTCTGGAAGGCCTGGAGGTTCTCGCGGATGCGCGCCTGCTCCTCGGGTGGGAGCGCACGGAAGCGGGCCATGTTCGCCTGGATGCGCGCCTGCTCGTCCAGCGGCAGGGCCTTGAACTGCTTCAGCCGCTCGCGGAGCGCTGCCTTCTCCTCCTCACTCATCCGGTCGAAGCGGGCGGCCGCGTCGCCCGGGTCCACGGGCTGGGGCTGCGACCAGGCCGGCCCGGCGCAGAGCAGCAACGTCGCCAGGAGCCAGGTCTTCACGGGCGGCCCTCCTTCTGCAGCTGGTCGAGGTGCTCCACCACGTCGAGATCCTCGGGGGTGATGCCCACCAGCTCGTAGTCGCTGAGCAGCTCGAGGTGCTCGGCCACCGCGAGCTGGGTGCCCTGCTCCCGCTCCGTCGTGTTCCGCTGGCCCGCCACCACCGCCACGACGGCCGCTGCGGCGAGTGCCACCCCCGCCGGGGCGAGCACCCCAGGCCGGAACCAGGCCCGCATCCGCTCCGGCCAGGGCCGGGGGAGCCGGTCCACCTCGGCCAGCACCCGCCGCCGGAGCGCGGCCGACGGCTCGAAGTCCGGAAGGCTGGACAGCTCGGTCAGAGTCCGACGGAGCAGCGCCTCGGTGGACCGGCAACCGGAGCAGGAGGCCAGGTGGCCACGGACGCGCGCCGTCTCGACGGCGGACAGCTCGCCATCCACGAACGCGGTCAGCTCGTCTTCCACGGTGCAGCTCATGCCTCGCTCCTCGCCGGGGTCGGTGCCCCGGCCTGCCATGCCTCCACCGCCCGGGCGACCGACAGGGTCGCGCGGTGGATGAGACTCTTCACGGCCGCCTCGCTCGCCGAGAGCACCTCGGCGATGTCGCGGTAGGCCATTCCCTCGAACCGGCAGAGCGCGAACGCCGTGCGCTCGCGCTCGCTGAGCCTGCCGAGCGCCACCGCCACCGCCGCCTCCAGCTCGCGCCCCTCGACCGCCCGCTCGGGCGACTGCGCGTCCGGCGCAGGCGTCTCCAGCGGCCGTCCCTCGTCGCCCGCCTCCGACACGTGGGTGACCCGGTACTCCCCGCGCCGCACCTCGTTCAGGCAATGGTTCGCCGCCACCCGGAAGAGGAACGTCTTGAAGCGCGCGGTCGGCCGGTAGCGCCTGGCATGTCGATACAGCTTCACGAAGATGTCCTGGGTCAGCTCCTCGGCCTTCCCTGCGTCCTGGACGAAGCGATGGGCGAAGCGCGCCACCGACCGGTGGTGCCGGTCGTAGAGCGATGCGAAGGCGGCGGTGTCTCCAGCCGCCACCCGCAGCATCAGTGCCGCGTCCTCGTCCGTTGGTTCGTCCACGGGCACTGGATGTGAACACGGGCAGCCCCCCGGCAGTTGCGGGCAGGCGCCCCCGTGGCCGCGCCATGAACCCCCTGGTAAGGAGGAGGCACCGGTGGAACGACACCAGGAGACACGCATCGCCCCCGCGCCGGACGCCGAGCTGGACGCCGTGGTGGCCCAGGACCCGCTCGAGAGCGCGCTGGCCTCGGCCCGGGCCCCCGGCGCCGATGGGGGGGCGCGCCGCGGGCTCGTGGAGCGGCTCGCCACGCTCGACCTCGGGAGCCCGCGGGCCACCGCCGACCGGCTCCAGCAGCTCCTCGCCTCGGAGGAGCTGGGGAGCCTCCGGACCGCCGACGGCACCTCGGCCCGGGCGGTGGCCGTCGAGCGGCTGCTCGGGCTGGGCTACCCGTACGCGCTCGAGGTGTCCCCCGAGGACCTCGCTCACTGGCGGCAGGAGCGGCCGTCGGGGGCGAGCGACGGGCGCGGCCTCGCGGTGCTGGTGATGACGGTCGCGGTGTGCCTCGCGCTCTGGGGGCTGTCGGATCCACCGAGCGGGTTCGGGCTCGTGACCGTCCTGGGGCTGGAGGGCGTGGCGGTGGCCGGGGCGGTGCGGCCGTCGCTCCGGGCATGGGCGCGGAGGGCCGTGTTCGCCCTGGGCGTGCTCGCCTGCGCGCTCGGCCTCCGCTACGGCGTCGGGACGGTGCTTCCGGGCATCGCCGGGCTGGTGACCGCGCGGTTCATCTGGCCCCGGGGTGTCAGGGGGGTCGACTAGGAGATCGCCATCGGCAATACTGAAACAGCGTTCAGTCCACCCGAGCGAGGTCCAGGGACTCCATGTCGGTGAATCCAGAGAAGGAAAAGGCGATCGAGCTGGCCATGGGCGCGGTGGAGCGCCAGTTCGGCAAGGGCTCCATCATGCGGCTCGGCAAGGATGAGCCGCTCATCCGCGACATCCAGGTCATCTCCACCGGCTCCATCTCGCTGGACATCGCGCTCGGCGTCGGCGGCGTGCCTCGCGGCCGCATCGTGGAGATCTACGGGCCCGAGTCCTCGGGCAAGACGACGCTGTCCCTCCACGTGGTGGCCGAGGCCCAGAAGAAGGGCGGCATCTGCGGCTACATCGACGCCGAGCACGCCATGGACGTGGGCTACGCGCGCAAGCTCGGAGTGCGCACCGACGACCTGCTCCTCTCCCAGCCGGACACCGGCGAGCAGGGGCTGGAGATCGCCGAGATGCTGGTCCGCTCCGGCGCCATCGACGTGCTGGTGGTGGACTCGGTGGCGGCCCTCGTCCCCAAGGCAGAGCTCGAGGGCGAGATGGGCGACGCCCACATGGGCGTGCAGGCCC
>JADGQZ010000310.1 GCA_017881345.1 Myxococcaceae bacterium
CGCTGGTGGCGCAGGTCTTCGCCAGCACCGTCGCGGTCGTGCCGGCGGTGTTGTCCTTCAGGGTGACCGTGGCCCAGTCGTAGGTCACGGTGTCCGGACAGGTCATCTTGTACCAGAGGCTGAGCTGGCTCTTGCCGGATGGCACGGTGAAGGTCTGGGAGAAGCTCGAGTCACCGTTGGTCGGCGTGGTGGTTCCGGCCCGCGCGCACGACGTCCCGCCGTGGCACCCGGAGGTCACGATGGCGGTCGAGGCTCCCGCGGTCGTCCATCCCGTGCTGCTGCCCTCGAAGCCGCCGTTGGTGATCCCGGAGCCGCCCCCACCCCCACCTCCGGTGGTCAGCGTCACGTCATCGTAGAGCGTGAAGGTCGGGTCGGCCGCGTAGTTGTCGTCGTGGCTGGTGAGCGTCAGCGTGTAGCTGTGACCCGCGGTCATGGACCCGGTGACGTTGGTCCAGGCGTTGGTCGCGCAGGTCTTGGCCACCAGCGTCGCCGTGGTTCCGGCGGTGTTGTCCTTCAAGGTGACCAGCGCCCAGTCGTAGGTGATGGTGTCCGGACAGGTCTCCTTGTACCAGAAGGAGATCCCGGTCGTGCCGGTGGGCGCGGTGAACGTCTGGCTGACGCTCGAGTCGCCGTTGGTCGGGACCGTGCTGCCGAGCCGGGCGCAGAAGGTGCCACCATGGCAACCGGAGCTCAGCACCGTCTCGGAGGCGCCTGCGGCCGTCCAGCCGGAGAGGCCCCCGGTCTCGAAGCCGCCGTTGGTGATGCCCGAGCCTCCGCCTCCGCCGCCGGTGATCGTCAGCGCGTAGGTCGCGCTGTGAGCGCCCGAGGGCGCAGTTCCGGTGACGGTCAGGGTGTACGTCCCGGCGGCCGCCGACGAGGTGGTGCTGATGCTCAGCGTCGAGCTCTGCCCGGAGGTGACCGACGTGGGGCTGACGGTCGCGGTGACGCCGGCCGGGGCCCCGGTCACCGAGAGCGTGACCGTCTGGGCCGATCCGCTGGTGACCGCCGTGCTGACGGTGGCGCTGGTCGCGGACCCCGCCGCGACGGACCCCGAGGAGGGACTGACCGAGACGCTGAAGTCATTGGCCGTGCCGCACTGGATGGTGCCGCCGATGCAGTTGGCCTGGGCGTTCGAGAACTCGAGCTGGACGACGTAGGTCTGTCCATCGCACCCCACGAACGAGCCTTGCTGCGCGTTGCAGATGTCCCCGATCTCGCCGTTGGTGGTGTCGTACCAGGCCAGCGGAGGTCCGTTCACCGTGGCCAGGCCGACCTCAGCATCGGTGACCATCTCGATCAGCTCGTGCGAGGCGACCGAGGTGTAGTTCCCGAAGGTGCTCGAGTTGCCGCAACCGGTGGCGCATCCCGAACCAGCCTGCATGTCGGGATGAACACCGTAGTAGTACTCGCCATGGGCCGAGCTGGAGGCCACCGTGCCGTGATAGGCGCAGAAGCCACCGGCGACGCACGAGCTGCTCCCACCCTGGGTGATCGTCTTTCCGGGCGGAAAGAACATCGCGTAGTAGGTGACGGCGTTCCCCTGTGGATCGACGGCCGGCGCCGGCAAGGTTCCCGCCGCAATCTGACGGGTAATCTCGGCCTGGATCTGAGCGTCGCTGATGGTCGACGAGGTGATCGACGGGGTGATGGTGACCTGCCGATTGAAGCTCCCGCGCCCGATGTGCTGGTTCGTCTTCGTCCCGCTCGGGTTGACGGTGTTGTATTCCCCGTCGAGCCAGTTGAAGTAGTTGTTGGCGAGAACCTGCTGGTAGAAGGTCGCCATGCTCGGCGTGCCCGTGCCGCTGACGTGGCTGTCGTAGCTTCCGGAGCCCCAGAGCACCTGGACGACCTGCGTCGCGCTGTTGATGCGCCCCCCGAAGTACGTGAGGTGGGCGCCTGCAGGGGCCGAGGCACGGCGGAGCTCTTCCTCCGTGCGCATCGGCATGACGTGCACGCGCTGGCTGATCACCTCGTCGCTTCCCGTGCCCGCGGCCCCTTTCGGGGGCTCCATCGAGTTACCGCAGGCCGCGAGGAGCGCGACGGCACACCATGCAGAGATCGAGAGAACACCTGTCCGACTGCTCGACGCATCAGTTCGACGCATGAGACCCCCACGAGACGGATGACCCGGAACCGGGACCGGGCGGGCGCAGGGTCTCAAGTGGTGGATGGGACGTGCAAACCGAAACTGGCATCTCCTCGCTCTCGCAACTGGGTCGCGCCCGCGTTGGACTCGCGGACACGCCGTGCGAATGGAAAGCTGCACGCCTCGTGACGACGCGATGGTCCACCCTCGTGCTTTTCTCGCTGCTCGTCGGCTGCGGCTCGACCGCAGTCCCGACCACCGGCGCGTGCAGCACGACGGTGGCCGACTACTGCGCCTCCCACACCCCGGGGATCTGCATCTGGCCCGGGCCAGCGCCCTCTCCCGCCGAATGCGCGCACACGTTCCGGAGTACGAGCTGCGGTGCGTACGACGCGGTGCTCCTCCAGGGGGTCGACACCGGCACGTACCACTACTACGAGCGCGCGAGCGGAGCGCTGGCCGCCGTCATCGATTACTCGGCCGTCTTGGGGAAGCGGACCTGCGAGGCCGGTCCCGGCCAGGGCTTCGCCGAGCCGGCGTGCGATGCCTCGAGCTTCGTCTCGAGCTGCTCCGACGGAGGGAGCTGAGCACTGCCGCCCGGGGTGTGGGCTCGGGCTAGCCTCCGCCCGCCCCGCGCTCCCGGGGCGGCACCTGTCCTTCGGGCCCGAAGAGAAGCGACGCCATCTTCCCCTCGCCCAGCACGCGGTCGAGCTCCTTGAAGGCGAAGAGCGGCAGGAGGGCGACGACTTCGAGCTGGACCCGGGCGAGCAGCTCGTCGCCCTGCGCCCTGGTGAAGGTGAACTCGTCCTTCATCGCCCGGTGATGGACGAGCGCGGAGACCACGTGCTCGCAGAGGGCGAAGGCCAGGATGAAGAGGCCGAACAGCAGCGTCTTCCCGAGGATGACCCAGATCATCCGGCGACCCTCGAAGCGCTTGCCGAGGTGGAAGATCTCCCCGATGAGGATCACCTTCGCCAGGACCAGCGCCTTCACCAGGCCCCACCCGTACTCGAGGTAGCCGATCTGGTACTCGGCGAGGATCAGGCGGCGGTACGTCGTGATCGAGCCGAAGAAGAAGAACAGGAAGACCGCCACAGCCAGATACTTCTTGAAATCATCCACCACCCGGCGCTTCAGCTCGTGGCGGTGTTCTGTCTTCTCGGAGGACATGGTGGGCACCCCAGGCGGTGCACGTTGTCATCTCGGGAGGAGAGGGGCCAGACATGCCTTGCGTCATCCAGCCTTCGGGTGGATCGTCGCGGGTTCTTGTCTCCGGTGGGGAGCGGCCCGCCCTGCCCGAAGGAGCCGAGGATGCCCGTCCGTCGAGGTCGCCACTTCCTCCAGATCCCCGGCCCAACGAACGTTCCCGACCGCGTGCTGCGGGCGATGGACATGCCCACCATCGATCACCGGGGCCCCGAGTTCCAGGAGCTGGGCCGCGAGGTGCTGGCGGGCTGCCGCACCGTCTTCCAGACCGATGGACCCGTCGTCATCTTCCCCGGCTCGGGCACCGGTGCCTGGGAGGCGGCGCTGGTCAACACGCTCAGCCCGGGCGACCGGGTGCTGATGTTCGAGACGGGCCAGTTCGCGACGCTCTGGCGCGCCATGGCCGAGCGCCTCGGGCTGGCGGTGACCTTCGTCCCCGGCGACTGGCGGCACGGCGTGGACCCCGCGGAGGTCGAGCGCCGCCTCACCGAGGACGCCGCCCATGCGTTCCGCGCGGTCATGGTGGTCCACAACGAGACCTCGACGGGCGTGGTCAGCCGAGTGCCGGAGATCCGCAAGGCGATCGATCGTGCGCGGCACCCGGCGCTGTTCTTCGTCGACACCATCTCCTCCCTCGCCTCCATCGATTACCGCCACCAGGAGTGGGGGGTGGACGTCACCGTCGGCGGCTCGCAGAAGGGGCTGATGCTCCCCCCCGGCCTCGGCTTCAACGCCATCTCGGAGAGGGCGCTGGCCGCCACCAACACCGCGCGCCTTCCCCGGAGCTACTGGGACTGGCAGGAGATGCTCCGGCCGAACGCCTCCGGCTTCTTCCCGTACACGCCGGCGACGAATCTCCTCTACGGGCTGCGTGAGTCGCTGCGGATGCTCGAGGAGGAAGGTCTCCCCCGGGTCTTCGCACGCCACACCCGCCACGCCGAGGCGACCCGCGCCGCGGTCCGTGGCTGGGGGCTGGAGCTCCTCGCCGCCGATCCCGCCGAGTACTCGAGCTCGCTCACCGCGGTGATGATGCCCGAGGGGCACGACGCCGACGCGTTCCGGAAGGTGACCCTCGAGCGCCACGACCTGTCACTCGGCGCGGGGCTCGGGAAGCTCCAGGGGCGCATCTTCCGGATCGGACACCTCGGAGACTTCAACGACCTGATGCTGATGGGAACGCTGGCCGGAGTGGAGCTCGGGCTACGGGCGGCCCGTGTTCCACACCAGGGGACCGGCCTGTCCGGCGCCCTCGACGTCCTGTCCCGCGCGGTTCACGCCTGACCTCGGCCATCGCGCCGGGAGGAGGTCGCATGAAGCGCCGCCTCGTCACCGCCACCGGCAACGTCGTGCTGCTGCTGTGCCTGATGTACCTGATCACCTACATCGATCGGGTCAACATCTCCACGGCCGCTCCGCTGATCCGGAAGGAGCTGGGTCTCTCCCAGACGCAGCTGGGCATCGTCTTCAGCGCCTTCGGGTACCCGTACGCCGTCTTCCAGATCGTCGGCGGAGCGCTCGGCGATCACTTCGGCGCGCGCCGCACGCTGACCATCTGCGGGATCATCTGGGCGGTGGCCACGATCCTCACCGGCCTGACCGGCGGTCTGCTGAGCCTCTTCATGGCTCGCCTGCTGCTCGGCATCGGCGAGGGCGCCACCTTCCCCACCGCGACCCGGGCCATGCAGTACTGGGTGGCGAAGGATCGCCGCGGCTGGGCCCAGGGCGTGACCCACGCCTTCGCGCGCGCGGGCAACGCGATCACTCCCCCGATCATCGTCGCGTTGATGGTTGCCTTCACCTGGCGCGGTGCGTTCACCATCCTGGGGCTCGTCAGCCTGGTCTGGGTGGTGGCCTGGGCCGTCTACTTCCGTGACGATCCCAAGGCGCACCGTGGCGTCACGCCCGAGGAGCTGGCGACGTTGCCACCCTTCGTTCCCCACCACGAACGAACCCGTAGCCGGACTCCGTGGGGCCCGCTGATCCGGCACATGGCTCCGGTCACCCTCACCTACTTCTGTTACGCCTGGAGCCTCTGGCTCTATTTGAACTGGCTTCCGTCCTTCTTCAAGGAGGGGCAGAAGCTAGAGCTCGGCAAGACGGCCATCTTCGCCTTCTCGGTCTTCCTGGCCGGCGTCGTCGGCGACACCCTCGGCGGCGTGCTCAGTGACGGGATCCTCCGGCGCACCGGGCGATTGCTCTTCGCGCGACGGGCGGTGGTGCTGTTCAGCTACGTCGCGACGATCGCCTGCCTCGTCCCGGTGGTCTACGTGAAGGGGCTGATCCCGGTCACCATCTTCCTGGCGCTCGGGTTCTTCTTCCTCGAGCTGGCGATCGGCCCGATGTGGGCCATCCCGATGGACATCGCCCCCAAGTTCTCGGGGACGGCGAGCGGGCTGATGAACTTCGGCTCGGCCGTGGCTGCGATCATCTCCCCCATCACCTTCGGCTTCATCGTCGACCGGACCGGCGACTGGCACCTTCCGTTCTGGGGTTCGGTCGGCATCCTGGCGGTGGGATGCGTCAGCTGCTTCTTCATGCGCCCCGACCTGCAGCTCTCCGACGACGAGATCGCCGGGACCGCATCCCCGGCGCCCGTGCATTGACGCGGCCGAACGCCATCGGCCCGTCCCGCCTGGAGGGAACGGCCCTCGGGAAGCGGCTGCAGAGGGAGGTCCGGGGGGAGGTCCACCTGGATCCCCTCTTCCGTGGGCTGTACGCGACGGACGCGTCGATCTACCAGGTGTTCCCGCAGGGGGTGGTCGTTCCGCGGGACGGCGCGGACGTGGAGGCGGTGCTGGCGCTCTGCCGCGAGGCCGGCATCTCCGTGCTGCCCCGTGGTGGAGGGACGTCGCAGTGCGGACAGACGGTGGGCGATTCGGTCGTCCTCGACACCAGCAAGCACCTCCGGGGCATCGTGTCCGTGGACGTGCCGGGCAAGGTCGCACGGGTCCAGCCGGGGCTGGTGCTCGACGATCTCAACCGCGCCCTGAAGCGCTTCCGGCTCTTCTTCCCCGTGGACCCCTCCACCGCCAGCCGGGCCACGCTCGGCGGGATGGCGGCGAACAACAGCTCCGGTGCGCGCTCCATCCGCTACGGGAACATGGTCCACAACGTCCGGAGCATCGAGGCGATCCTCGCGGACGGGACACGGGGACGCTTCGGGCCCCAGGAGGACTCCAGCGGCTCGCCGAGGGTCGATGCGCTCAGGCGAGCCCTGGAGGCGCTGGCCACCCGCGAGTCCGAGGAGATCCGCGCCCGCTTCCCGAAGGTGCTCCGCCGGGTCGGCGGCTACAACCTCGACCATCTGCTCGAACCCCGGCCGAACCTCGCGAGCGTGCTGGTGGGCAGCGAGGGGACGCTGGCGTTCTTCACCGAGCTCGAGCTCCCGCTCCAGCCACTCCCACCGGCCACCGCGCTCGGCATCTGCCATTTCCCGCGCTTTCGGGACGCGATGCAGGCCACGCAGGAGCTGGTGAAGCTCGGGCCGGTCGCCGTGGAGCTGGTGGACCGGACCATCCTCGAGGGCGCACGGCTGATGCCGGAGTTCGCGCCGGTGATGGCCCGCTACGTCCGGGGGCAGCCGGACGCGCTGCTGCTGGTGGAGTTCGCCGGTGACGAGCCCGGGGGCCTCCTGGAGCGACTCGAGGCGCTGGACGCCCGCCTCGCCGAGCTCGGCTTCCCGGGCTCGGTGGTGCGGGTGACCGATGCCCCGGGGCAGGCGGCGGTGTGGAACGTGCGCTCGGCCGGGCTGAACATCGTCAGCAACGTCCGGGGGAACGCCAAGCCGGTCTCGATCATCGAGGACTGCGCGGTGCCTCTCGAGCACCTCGCCGACTACACCGAGCACTTGACCTCCCTCTTCGCGCGACACGGAACGCGCGCCACCTGGTACGCGCATGCCTCGGTGGGATGTCTGCACGTCCGGCCGGTGCTCGACATGAAGAGCGAGGCCGACGTGAAGAAGCTCCGCGCGATCGCCGAGGAGGCGTTCGCCCTGGTGCGGAAGTACGGCGGAAGCCACTCGGGCGAGCACGGCGACGGGCTGGTTCGCAGCGAGTTCCACGCCGAGATGTTCGGCGAGCGGCTGGTCCGTGCCTTCGAGGAGGTGAAGGACACCTTCGACCCGGGCCAGCTCTTCAACCCGGGGAAGATCGTCCGCGCGCCCCGCATGGACGATCGCCGGCTGTTCCGCTACGGACCCGGCTACGCGCCGCTCCCCATCTCGACCGCCCTCGACTGGTCCGACTGGGGCGGGCTCAGCGGCGCGGTGGAGATGTGCAACAACAACGGCGCGTGCCGGAAGTCGGAGCCAGGGGTGATGTGTCCCTCGTTCCTGGTGACGCAGGACGAGCAGCACGGCGTCCGGGGCCGGGCCAACGCCCTTCGCCTCGCCCTGACCGGACAGCTCGGGCCCGAGGCCCTGGTCTCCGACGCGCTCGCCGAGACGATGTCTCTGTGCGTCGGCTGCAAGGGATGCCGTCGGGAGTGCCCCACCGGCGTGGACATGGCGCGGATGAAGCTCGAGGTGCTGTGGCAGCGCCAGCGCAGACACGGGCTCCGGCTGAAGGACCGCGTCGTCGCCCACCTTCCGAGGCTCGCGCCCTGGCTCCACCGGCTCCGGGTGCTCCTGACGCTTCGTGACGCCCTCCCCTTCCTCGCGCGGTGGACGGAGCGGCTGACCGGGCTCAGCGCGCGCCGCCGCCTCCCGGCCTTCGCTCCGGACCCGTTCCGCCCCGGACCGCCGCCACCGTCCGGCGAGGGGCCGGTCCGCCCCGAGGTGGCGCTCCTCGTCGACACGTTCACCGCCTGGTTCGAGCCGGAGAACGCCCGTGCGGCCCAGCGGGTGCTCGAGCGCGCCGGCTACCAGGTGAGCGTCCCGTGCGCCGCATCCGACCGCCGGCCGCTGTGCTGTGGACGGACCTTCCTCTCCGCGGGGCTGGTGGAGGAGGCACGTGCCGAGGCGCGCCGGCTGCTCGAGGCGGTCCGGCCATTCGTGGAGCGCGGCATTCCTCTGATCGGCCTCGAGCCGTCCTGCCTGCTCACGCTACGGGACGAGTTCCTGGCGATGCTTCCCGACCAGGCCACGAGGCGCACCGCCGCCGTCGCGCTGACCTTCGAGGAGTTCGTCTCCGGCGAGATGGCCGCCGGTCGCTTCCAGCTCCCGATGCACGCGCTTCCGCAGAGGCGCGCGCTCCTGCACGGCCACTGCCACCAGAAGGCCTTCGGGCTGATGGCCAGCGTCAGCGGCGTCCTCCAGCGCGTCCCGGGTCTCGAGGTCCAGACCCTGGGAGGGAGCTGCTGTGGCATGGCGGGGACGTTCGGGTACGAGGCCGATCACTACGACGTCTCGATGCGAATGGCGGAGCGGACCCTTCTCCCTGCCGTCCGGGACGCGGGCGAGGAGGTGCTGCTCGTCGCCGACGGTTTCAGCTGCCAGCATCAGATCCACGGGGCGACGGGACGAACTGCGTTCCACGTGGCGCGGGTCCTCGACGCGGCGTCAGCCTGACCTCGAAGCGTGGCGACGGGCGACCGTGGCGGTCCACTCGATGTGCTCGGTCATCGCGCCCCGGGCGGCGAACGGCGCGAGGGCCTCGCGGATCTCGGAGACCATCGCCTCGGCCCGGGGGCCGAGCCGGGCCGTCGAGGTGGCGGACATCGAGAGCGCCCGGTGGATCAGCGTCTCGACGGTGAGATCCGAGCGGTGCACGTCGACCAGGTGGTCGAGCCTCGAGAACGGCGAGGCGGCGAGCACGGCGTCGTGGTCCTGCCAGTGCGGTGACCGGCGCTCCATCCGGACCGTGTCGTCGGCCGAGTACCGCTCGACGACCGACCACCAGGCGCGCACGGCCTCGTTTCCCGGGACGTCCGCGATCTCGTCGTTGAAGAGGATCAACGCGCCCTCGGGCGCAACCAGAAGGTCCAGTCGACGGAGCGTCTCGGCGCGGTCCATCCAGTGGAAGGACCTGCCCATGGTCACTGCCCGGAACGTGCCCCACTCGGGACCCAGCGTCCCGGAGCTTCCTTCGCGGACCTCGACCGCGACGCCCGTCCTCCGGACTGCCTCGGTGGCGACCGCGAGCATCGCGGGCTCCGGGTCCACGGCGAGGACCGAGCCGACGAACGGCGCGAAGGCGATGGCCAGCAGCCCCGGACCGGTCCCCAGGTCGAGCAGCCGGTGCGCGCGGGTGAGACCGCAGAATCGAGCGACCACCTCGATGAGGTCGGGCGGATACGGTGGGCGGCCGACCGCGTAGTGCGCAGCCGCCGTCTGGAATCGCCGGGACTCCACGTCGGGGTGAAGGACACCACACGCGCGGTCCAGATGCATCCGGGGCCCGACCCGCGCGGCCCGGTGCGCGACACGTCCGGAACCGGACTCCTGCGGGCGAGCTCAGTCCATGTCGAGGGTCTTGAACTGACCCTGCGGGTCCATCACGGTGCCCCAGACCTTGTGCGAGGCCTGGTGCTCGGACGGGCCGAGGTTCATCACGCTTCCGGTCCCCAGGTCGTAGTCGTGGATTCCCTCGAGCGCGTCGACCAGCTTCTCGGTGTCGAACTCGCGTCCCGCCTTGCGGAGCCCCTCGGTGAACAGCTGCGCCGCGATGTATCCCTCGAGGGAGATGAAGTCGGGGTGCTGGTCCGGATGGAACCGTTTCAGCGCCTCCCGGTAGCGAATGACGCCGGTCGCGCCCGACTCGTAGTGCGGAACGACCTGGGTGACGATGACGCCGTCGGCGTAGGTCGGGCCGAGCTCCTTGAGCCCGTCGGCGAGGGCGTTGCTCCCGACGAAGGACACGTTGAGGAACAGCGCGTCGAGGCCCGCGTCCTTCACCTTCTGGATGAACCGGCTCGCGGCCTTGTACGAGCTCACCATGATGATGGCCTTCACCGGATGCCGCGGGTGGATCTGCTCCAGCCCCTTGGGACCCCGGGTGGTGAGCGTGGCGTTGTGGTACTTGAGCAGCGCCTTGAGCGCCGCGTCCACGTCGACGGTGTTGCGCTCGTAGTTGACGCGGAGGAGATCCACGTCCGTGTGCCCGGCCTTCCGGATCCCCTTCGTCGCCCCGTCGTACCCGGCATCGCCGTAGGCGTCGTGCTGCGCGAAGACGACGATCGAACTCGGATCGATGCGCTTCACCGCGAGGAGGTAGTGGATCATCTTCGCCGTCTCGTCCTGGTAGCTCGCGCGGTAGTTGAAGACGTACCGATCCGGCGGATCCTTGCGGAGCAGGGAGGCGCCGGTGAACGCGCCAAAGAACAGCATCCGGTTCTTCACCGCATAGGGAACGGTCTCCTTCGCGGTCGGTGTGCCGACGTTCCCGATGACCCCGAACACCGCTCGCGGCTCGAACAGCTCGGCCATGTTCTCCAGCGCGCGTGTTCCCTCATAGCCATCGTCGAGCGCCACCAGCCGGAGCTGGCGCCCGTTCACCCCGCCGGCCGCGTTCACCTCGGAGAAGCCGGTGTCGATGCCGAGCTTCATCCGGGTCCCGAGCTCCTGGGAGGGCCCGGAGAACGCGGCGCTCATCCCCATCAGGACCTCGGTGTCGGTGACGCCCCGCACCCGTGGCGCCCCAGGGGCCAGCGCGCCACCCGGGCCGTTCCTCGCCGGAGCGGTGGCAACCGGCGCCCTCGACTCACCCGATCTCAGGAGCCACGCCAGGCCTGCTCCGAGGGCCAGCGCCATCACGAACACCCCAACGCCCAGAGGGAGCCGCACCACTGGCTTCGCCCTTGCCTTTGCCTTGGTCTTCTGTGCCGGACCGAGGCTGAAGCGGCTCATCGTCGATCCGACCCCGGTGACCAGCTGCGACGTCTGCGGACTGAGATCCGGCAGCGTCTTCACCGCGCCGTCGTTCTTCAGCTGGTGCTCGATGACCGAGACCATCTGCTTGCGCTCTTTGGCGAAGGCCTCGGCGAGGGTGTGCCCGATCTCGCGCTCGGAGACCGGAGGAGGATGCCGTTCCAGGTAGGCCTCGAGGTCGGCCTGCAGCTCGGCGGCGGTCGTGTAGCGGGTCTCCGGTCTCAGCTGCAGCGCCTTGATGCAGATCTGCTCCAGTCTGGGCGGGAGCTCGGGGAGGAGCGGCCTCAGCGGCTCGATCTCTCCCTCGATCGCGCGCTGGAGCCGGTCGGTCGAGCTGAGGTGCTTCCACATCCGACGGCCGATCAGCGTCTCCCAGAGCAGGACACCGACCGAGTAGATGTCGGCGCGGCGGTCGACATGGCCGCTGTCGGTGAACGCCTCGGGCGCCATGTAGCCGGTCTTGCCCTTCACCACGCCGGCGCGGGTCTGGGTGCCCGAGTCGAGGGCCTTGGCGACCCCGAAGTCCACGAGCTTCACCCGGCCGTCGTACCCGAGGAGAATGTTGCTCGGCGTGACGTCGCGGTGGACCACGTTCAGCGGCTTGCCGTCGTAGTCGGCGAGCTCGTGGGCGTAGTGAAGGCCGGCGAGCACGTGGACCAGGACCTGAAGCTGCATCCGCGGCGGGAAGAAGGTCGCGGCGTCCGGCGCGCGGCGGACGCTCTCCAGCGTCTGGCCATCGACGAACTCCATTGCCAGGTAGTACCGACCGGAGTCCTCACCGACGTCGTAGGTCTGCACCACGTTCGGATGGTTGAGCCGGGCCGCGAGTCGGGCCTCGGAGAGGAACATCTGACGGAACTCCTGCTCCTCGGCGAGGTCCGCCCGGAGCAGCTTGATGACCATCAGCTTCTGGAACCCCCCGAGCGCTCCGCGGGTCGCGGTCAGATAGACGTTCGCCATCCCGCCACGACCGATCTCTCCGATGAAGCGGTAACGTCCTGCGAGATCGGTCCCGAGCTTCTCCGCGATTTCTTCGGCCATGAACGAGGGTCTCCGGCGCGACTGCGTCCGCCATCGTATGCCCGAGCGCCCGCGCCGCTCGACGGGTCCAGCCGGACGTACGGCAGCAGAGGTGCGCGCGCGGCGTCGGGTGTGCGTCGGGTACCGTCAGATCCCCACGCGCGTCGTCGGCCGCCCCCCGCACCCTCTCCAGACGTCAGCCGGTCGAGTGCTGGCGCTCGGCGCTCCGCCGCAAGAAGGGCAGCCCGAACCAGAGCGCGGCGAACAGGAGACCCGCAGCGCAGCTGACCAGAGAGCCCACCACGCGGCCGGCCAGCGCTGCGCTCAGCACGTACACCGCACTGGTCATCGCCAGGGCGAGGAACACGATGCCGATGATCGCGAGCCGGTTGCAGGTCCGGAGCATCAGCTCCTTGTCCCGGACGTCACGGCGCCAGTGCAGGCGGTGGTAGACGGACGGCGCGATCAGGAAGGCCGTGGAGAGCGTCGTGCTCAGAAAGCAGATGAAGTACCCGTAGCGGATCACCTCGCTCATCACCCGGAACGCGTCGGTGAAGGGGGCCGTGAGGAGGAACCCGAAGAGCAGCTGGACTCCCGGCAAGGCAACGCGGATCTCGTTGAGGATCTCGGTCCACTCCCGGGCGAAATCGGAGCTCTCGTGTGCGATCGGTCCGCCGCTGGCGCTCGGCTCGTCCATCCTCGGCGACTGTACTCCGATGCTGACCTGTCCGGCCGGCGACCGTCCCTGGGGGGCGGGACTTGGAGCCCGGCTGTTCGATCCAGAGATTGAGGAGAATGACAGGCCTCGCCCGGACGTCGTCGGAGGAACACAACGCGCTCCCCGCGAGCGACCTGGCGCTGCTCGAGGTGGGACGGGGCCTCCAGCGGCGTGGGTACCGCTTCACGACCATCACGCCCGCCTCGCATGCGCGGGTGCTCGCGCGCCGGCCAGGGACCGAGGCCTGCAGCCTCCGCGACGCCTTCGGGTGGAACCTCCCGTTCCGTCCGGAGATCATCGGGACGGAGCTGTTCGACCTCCTCGCTGCTTCCGGATGGCTGCAGCCACAGCGTGGTCTGTGGAGAAGCAGCGTCCGGTTCTCGAGCCTCGGACCCCTGCTCGCCGTGCACTCCGCGTACCCAACGACCAGCCCGGACGCCGTCTTCTTCGGACCGGACACCTACCGGTTCTGTGCCCTGCTCGAACGGACGGTGGAGCGGGCCGACACGGTCGTCGACGTCGGGTGTGGTTCGGGGGTCGGCGGTCTGATCCTCGCTGGCCGGTCGCAGCGGGTGATCCTCTCCGACCCAAACCCCCAGGCGGTCCGGTTCGCCCGGATCAACACCGCGCTCGCCGGGGTGGAGAACGCCGACGCCCTCCCGGGCGCGTTCCTGGACGCGCTGACCGTGCCGCCGGACGTCGTCGTGGCCAACCCTCCCTATCTCGTCGACGCCGGTGGAAGGCAGTACCGGCATGGCGGGAGCCCACTCGGCACGGCCATTGCCGAGCGCATCGCGCGGGAGGCACTCGACCGCCTCCGGCCGGGAGGTCTGCTCGTCCTCTACACCGGGAGCCCGGTGCTGAACGGGGTCGATCCGTTCCGGCGCACCCTGGAAGAGATGTTCGACGGGTCCTGTCGCTCGTCGGAGATCCACGAGCTCGACCCCGACGTGTTCGGCGAGGAGCTGGATGCTCCCGCGTACGCCGACGTCGAGCGAATTGCCCTGCTCTCAGTCGTCGCGCGGCGGAGGTGAGAACCAGCCGAGCCGCTCGAGCGTGCTCCGGTCCCCGTCGATGAAGCGCTGGCCGATGTCGAGCCGGTAGCGCAGGTTCGGGACCACCACCTTGGCCGCGGTGCGATACGCTGCCTCCCGGGCTGCGGGCACGTCGGGCCCCGCACCGGTGGCGACCATGAGGTAACCCACGCTGCCGGCGGTGAGCAGCGTGCCACCGGCCCGGGTCACCTCACCGGGATGCAGGTGCAGCCGTTGCTCCTCCTCGTCGAGGTCGGCCCGGAAGGTGATCGGCAGGCCCTTCGACAACCGCGCGTACCCGTCGCGGTGTGGAAAGGGCGGGACGGTGAGCACGACTGCCACCGAGAACCCGGGCCTGGTCCGGAACGATCCTCCCTCGCCGGAAAGGAGCTGCCGGAAGAGCTCGGCCCAGCCATCGGGCTGGAGCACCGACAGGACCGCGTACCCCGGGTAGCCGAAGCGGCAGGTGAACTCGAGCGGCCACACGCCCTCGGCGTTCACCACGGTGTTCAGGTTGATGTACCCGCAGTAGCCGGCGTTCGCGAGCCATGGTTCCACCCGCGCCAGCGTCGCCTCGAAGAAGCGGTCGCTCCCGTCGTACGTGGCGAGCGTCCCCATCTCACCGGTGAGCTCGCCGAGGTCTCCCGGGAAGAAGCGCTTGTGCTCCCAGTCGAGGCAGGCGGGCCGCAGGAACCGCCGCCCATCGAAGTACGCACCGACGCCCATCTCCACGCCGCTCAGGTGGTCCATGAGGATGAAGCGGACCGGGGTATCCACCGGCCAGGTCGCGCTCTGCCGGGCGAGGATGGCGAGCAGGTCGGTCCCGTCCTCGAGCTGACCGACGTACGTCCGGGTGGAGGCGAACCCGGTCCCGTCGGGCTTGTACACGTACCGGCGTCGCCGCTCGCGGACGAAGCGCGCAGCGGCCTCGAAGTCCACGAAGACGTGCGTCTCCGCCGTCCGTAGCCCGAGCATCGCCAGGAGCTGCTGGCCGAGCGCGCGCTCCGACTCGAGCCGGTCGCCCGCCGCGCTGCCACCGATGACCTGGTATCCCTCGCCGCGCAGCGAATCCTGGAGCGCGCCGTCGCTCGCGGTCTCGAAGAGGAGAACGCCGTCCCGCCCGGCCGCGCGGATCCACTGCAGCTCGGCGCGCCAGTCCTCGACGCGCGTGACCAGACCTCGGCCGACGTCCGCTGCCTCGGGGTCGCGGACGTGCACCCGGACCTCGTGCCCCTGCCGGTCGAGCTGCAGATACAGCCCGAGCAGGTCGTTCGAGTCCCCGATGCCAAGGAAGCGCATGCGCGAGCGCGGAATCTTGCTCCGGCAGCACCGGCGCGCACCGGTCCTACCCCCTCGGGGTGAACGTCACTCGACACTGGAGATGAGACCGGGGGCGTTCACTGGACGCGACGCTCGTCCCGGCCGGAGCGGGCACCACCGGGAACGTCACGCTGCACGCGGCCTTCTCCCGCATGCTGCCGAGGCCCGGCGAGCCGCACCGCCGCTCCGCCCGGGCTTCATTAATTCAAGGTCGCCCTCGCGTGCGCGGTCCGCGATCGGAGATGGGATCAGGAGGACCCACCTGAGCGGACCTTGTGGGCTGAACAGGTCGCAGAACGCGCCTGGTCAGAGGCCACGGAACATGCTGTGACGCAAGACGATGCGAGCCCGCTCGTCGACCGTGCTGCTGCTTTCGCTGGCAGCTTGCACCGGGTCATATTCCGGCTCCACGACGACGCCGCCAACGACGTCGCCAACGACGCCGCCGCAGCAGAACCCGGACGGCCGCTACGTCTGCGACGACAAGACGCACACCGCGGTGACGCAGGCACGGCGGCTGACC
>JADGQZ010000311.1 GCA_017881345.1 Myxococcaceae bacterium
CGCCTCCGAGGAAAAACTTCTCCTCGTAGCCATGCCCGAGCCCCGAGACTTGGTGAGACTTGTAGATCAGCCCGCAGCCGGCGCACCGGGAGAAGGTGAGCTCGGGGAACTCGACCAGCGTGGACCGGCGCGCGTCGGCGCAGACCGGACAGACTTCGAAGAAGGAGGCCACCGGGCGTCGGACCATACCGGCGGAGGGCCGGTTCGTCCCGTTCACCCTGAGAGACGGCCAGGTCACCGTCGACTCGCGTTGACCCCGTGCGCGCCCGCTGGGCAGGCTCCTTCGTCCATGGCCCAGTGGCCGCCCTCCGTCACCGGTACTCGAAGGACTCGTTGACCGCGACGGCGCCGAACCCCTCCCGGGTCGCGCCGCCTGGGACGATCAGCAATGACCCGAGCACTGCGGCGCCAATGCCGTGGCGTGCTGTCTGCATGGGCGCGTCGGTGCGCCAGCGGTCGGTCGTCGGATCGTAGCTCTCGGTCTCGTGGAAGACCCCGTTCGGATCGGCGCGATTCCCTTCGCCACCGACGACGACCAGCCGGCCCAGGAGCGCTGCCGCCGCGCAGCCACCCCGCGCGGTCGTGATGTCGGCCTTGCGGCTCCAGCTTCCACTCGCCGGATCCAGGACCTCGAGCGCGCCCTTGAGCACCCCACCGGCGCGCCCGGCGACCGCGTACACCCTGCCATCGAGCGTGCCCGCAGCGAGGTGATCGCGCGCGACGGCCAGCGGCTGCAGCGGAGACCAGGCGTTGGTCTGCGGATCGAAGACCGACGCGTCGGCGACCGAGATGCCAGCGCGCAGGCCACCGGCGACGACGATCCGCCCATCGACCAGCACCGCGACGCCGGCCGCGCCCCGCTCGGTTCCGGCCGGCATGGAGCTCAGGGGCGACCAGGCATCGGTCGCCGGGTCGTAGACCAGCGTCGTGCCGGTCGCGGCGAAGTCCGTGCCGGTGAGTGCGCCGACCACGTAGAGCTTCCCTCCAACCGCGGCGAGGTTGACGTGGTGGAGCGGCGCGGGGAGCGAGGCCCGCTGCGTCCAGCGGTTGTCGGCGACCGCGTAGGCCTCGACCGTGGCGATCGGCTGGCCCGTGCCATCGAACCCGCCCACGACGTGGACCCGCCCGCCGACGGCCGCGACACCCATCTCCTGGCGCGGTCCCAGGGACAGTGGCGCCTGCGTGGCCCACCCCCCGCCGGAGCTGGTGCACATGCAGTCCGTCCCGCTGCAGGCGGCTGCCAGGGACAGCACGACGAGCATCGCGGCGAGGGTCAGGTTCACTCGCATCGACGCGAAGCTAGCGCCGGCAAGCCGGGAGCACGAGCTTCAGCCCCGACCCGGATGCGGTCGACGCGACAGTGCCCCTGATCTCCCGTGCCCCCCGGGATCACCTCAGCCGGAGGGCCCGAGGTACCGGTCCAGCCAGTCCAGGACTTCCTGGCTGAGCACGTCGTTGGGCGGCACGTGACCGGCCTCGAGGACCAGGTGCCGCTTGTCCTTCGCCGGCGTGCCGAGTCCCTTGAACATCGGGACCTGCGTCTCCTCCACGGGGAAGAAGAAGTCGTACCGGCCATTGACCATCAGGACGGGCTGGTGGACCAGGCCGAGGAAGTTGAATGGATCCGCCTCGGGCAGGCACCCCTGGGACTCGAGCCCGCCGCCCACCCACAGGCCGACCTTGAGCCGATCCTCCGCCGCCATCATGATCGGCCCGAGGTACGCGCCCCAGCTCGCGCCGTAGTAGGCAATGCGCGTCGTGTCGAGGTCCTTGCGCGTCTCGGCCCAGTCGATGACCCGGCCGAGGTCCTTCACCCACATGATGACGTGGTCCCGGTAGAGCGTCGTCGGCGCCTGGTAGTCCGACTCGAGGATGTCTCCACGCTCGAAGGTCGACTTGTAGACGGGGTACAGCACCGCGCGCCCGCTCCGGAGAATCGGGCTCAGCAGACGCATCCCGGGCAGGTCCTTGCTCGAGCGCTGCTGGAGCGCGTTCGAGCCGGGGAAGAACACCACCAGCGGGTACGGGGGTCGTCCGGAGCGCGGCGTCAAGAGGTAGGCGGTGACGCGCTCACCCCCGTAGGCCGCGGTGAAGCTGACCTTCTCCTTCCGCCAGCGGTCCGAGCTGTCGTCGGTCTCCTCGACCCGCGCATCGAGCGGCAGCTTGTCGTAGGCCCAGAGCCGTCGGTACGCCTGCGCGACCTCGGGCTGCACCGGCTTCTCCCTGGAGTAGTCGCGGTGGGCGAGCGGGATGTCCGCCGACGCCTCGGGCGCCGTCCGGTCGTCGAGCCGCTTGACCAGGCGAAAACCGAAGGACGGCCCGCGGGTGAAGGGGTCCTGCGCATCGGGATCGTTGAACATGTACGACGGCTCGTTCCAGCCTCCGCCCAGGATGAAGCGGCGACCGTCCTTCACCCCGTTCCAGCACCACTCCTTGGCGTTGCCGGCCATGTCGTGGGTGCCGTACGGGCTGATGGCGCCGAGGGTGGAAACCGGGACCGTGCCGGCGTTTCGGAAGTTGCTCGCCGGGACGATCTGCGGGGCCGCATAGGTGCCGGCGGCGTGCGTCCACTGGTACGTGGTGGGGAGCTCCTTGCCGACGAACGCGGCGTAGGCCGCTGCCTCGTACCAGCTCACGCCGGTGACCGGATGCTCGCCCTGCCCCTCGGGATAGTCCCCCAGCTCCCAGTTGGCCGGCCCTGGCCGGCCCGTGCGGTCGTGGAGCAGGGCCATGGCCGCATCCCAGCCGAGGGTCCGCCCGCCGTGCACGAAGGGCTCCTTCCAGAGCTCGTGGCGGCGATACCCGCCCTCATCGATGAACCGCTTGAACTGGCGGTTGGTCACCTCGGTGCGATCGATGAGGTAGTCGCCCAGCACGACGTTCGGGAGATGGTCGAGCCCCGGGACGGGAAGTCCCACGCTCCGGCCGGGAACGTGCACCATGTCCGGAGGAATGCTCCCTGCGCGATCCAGCGCGAGCGTCAACGTCACCTCGGGGGGCGCGTAGAGCGACGGGTAGGCAAGGGTCACCGTCTCGTAGCCGGGCAGGGCGATGCGCCAGAGGTGCAAGCCGAGAGGAAGCCGGAACGGAGCGAGCGGCGCCGTGCCGAGCGAACGCCAGGCGGCGTCGGGCGCGCCATACGGCTTCACGGTGACGCTCGCGCCCGGCGGGCTGGTCTCGACCCGGTAGAGCCGGGACATCTCGGGAAAGAGCTTCTTGAGCTTCGGGTCGTCCGGGAGGATCTGCCGGATCTGCTCGGCGAGGGCCATCCCCTCGGCGTACTTGTTCAGCTCGACCAGCTCGACGAGCTTCGGGAATGCCACGTCGCGCGCCCAGCGCACCCGCGCCTCCCGGCGGAGGTAGAGCGAGGCGAGGAGCACGACCGCCGCGAGCGCCAGCACCGCGGCCGCGACGAGCCCCACCCGCCGCACCGGATGCCTGGGCGGCGCGAG
>JADGQZ010000312.1 GCA_017881345.1 Myxococcaceae bacterium
CCCGAGCGTGTCCGGCGCGGGTGCGAGCGCGGCCCGGGCACCGGCGCGCGCGAAAGACTCGGCACGGGCCCGCGCCGCCTCCGCCTGGGCGGCGAGCGCCGTGCGCGTCGACTCGGCCCGCTCGACGGATGCGTGCTGCCGGAGCTCGGCCAGCTGGCTGGACACCTCCGCGAGCGCCTTCTCCGATTCGATGCGCAGCCGCTCGGCGTGTTCCGATTCCTCCGCCCGGCGCTGCTCGGCGAACTCGGCGCGCTCCGCGGCCAGCGCCCGGGCGTTCGCCTCGGCCGCGGTCGTCGCCACCCGGGCGCGCTCCACCTCGTCCGAGAGGGACCGGCGCTCCTCCTCGGCGGCGGCGAGCGCCTGGGCGAGCGGGCCTCCGGCGCTCCGCACGAGCTCCCGCGCCCGGTCCACCACGTGCGGGGCGAGCCCCATCCGTGAGGCGAGGTCCAGCGCCGACGACGTCCCGGCGGCCCCGAGCTGGAGCTTGTAGGTGGGCGCCATGCGCCTGCTGTCGAAGCCCACCCGGGCATTGAGGAAGCGGGGGTCCACGTGGGTCAGCGCCTTCAGCTCCTCGAGGTGGGTGGTGACGAGCACCCGGACGCCGCGCCCGATGAGCTCCTCGAGCACCGCGATGGCCAGCGCCGCGCCCTCGCGCGGATCGGTGTCGGCGGCGATCTCGTCGATGAGCGCCAGGGCGCCCGGGCCCGCGCCCTCGAGGATGCGCTTCAGCTCGCGGACGTGGGCGCTGAAGGTGGACAGGTCCTGGGCGAGGTCCTGCGCGTCGCCGACCGCCGAGTGCACCGAGGTGAAGAGCGGCAGCTGGGAGCCCGCCGCGGCCGGGATCTGGAGTCCTGCCCGCAGCAGGACCGCGCAGAGCCCCACCGCGGTCAGGGTGACGGTCTTCCCGCCGGCGTTGGGCCCCGAGATCACCAGCGCCCGGACCTCCTGTCCGAGCCGGACGTCGTTCGCCACCACCTCCCGGCCCCGGAGGACCAGGAGCGGATGCCTCAGCTGGAGCAGGACCAGCGGCCCGTCCGCGTCCTCGACCACGGGGGTGGCCGCGTCCAGGTCCGCCCCGAGCTGCGCCGCCGCCTCGGCCTCGTCGAGCTCCGCCGCCGCATCGACTCCCTCGAGGATGCGCGCCGATTCCCGGCCCACCGCATCCGAGAGCTCCTGCAGGACGCGCCGCTCCTCCTCCAGCGCCACCGACTGGGCGATCGCCAGGTCGTTTCCGATGCCCACCAGCGACTCGGGCTCGACGAAGAGCGTCTGTCCGGACTGGCTCGCGTTGTGGACGATGCCCGGCACCTCGGCCCGCGCCTGCGCCAGCACCGGGACCACGTAGCGGTTGTTCCGCAGGGTGTAGTAGTTCTCGCGCAGGTGGAGCAGGAACCGCTCGTCGTGGAGCAGCCCGTCCAGGCGTGACTTGATGGCCCGGTGCAGGCCGCGGATGCGGTCCCGGGCCTCCTTGAGCGCCGGGCTCGCCCGCTCGGAGATCTCTCCGTCGGACTCGAAGCACCGGTCGATCCGCACCGCCAGCTTCTCGAGGTCGGGCAGGCGCTGGCCGAGGAACGCCAGCCGCGGCGCCATCAGGGAGCTCTCGCGGAGCGCCTCGTGGGTCCGGCTGAAGGCGAAGAGGGTCTGGGCGCAGGCGGTCAGCTCGCGAGGCTCGAGCAGGCCGCTCTTCTCGGCCCGCTCCACCGAGCCCCGGATGTCGGCCACCCCCCCGAGTGGAAGACTCACCTGCGCCTGCAGCAGCGCACGTGCCTCGTCCACCCGGGCGAGTGCCTCCCGGATGGCAGACGCGTCGTCGAGGAATGGACGGGCGAGGGCGCGGCTCCGCCCCGCCGTGGTCCGGCAGCGCTGACCGAGAGCGCCCAGGACCTCAGGGAATGCGAGGTCCTCCAGTGTCCGCGAGGAGAAGTGCACGGTGCCTGGACGTTCTGTTGCGGTGCCGGTGCCCGGGTCAAGCGAGTTGAGTGCCCCTCGCTCGCTTCGGTACCATCCAGGACTGGATGACGGCCGCGAGCGTGATGCTTCTGGTGGGCGCCCTGCTGGGTGCGACGCCGCTGGAGCAGATCAGCGCGCGCGAGGCGGCAGGGGACGACGGTGGGGCCCTGGCGGTGGCCGAGTCCTGGGCCTCCATCGAGCCCGGGTCGCCTTACGGGCACCTCGAGGCAGCACGGCTCGGCCTGAAGCTCGGCCGGTCCCTGGAGACGGTCGACTGGCACCTGCGCTGGGCGTACGCGCTCGCGCCGGACAACCCGCGCGGCCTGCACCTGTGGGGACTCCTGGAGGAGGAGCGTGGCGATCTCGAGGGTGCACGGGGCGCGCAGCGGAAGGCCATCGCGCTCCGGACGGACTACCTGGACGCGCACCGCAAGCTCGCCGCGCTCGCCGATCGGGCGGGGGACTGGGCGGAGGCCGAGAAGGAGCTCCGGTACCTCATCCGCGCCGGCGACGGCGACACGGGGCTGAAGCTTCAGCTCGCGCGGGTCCAGGAGCGGTCGGGACGGCCCGGCGACGCGGAGTCGACGCTCTCCGACCTGCACCGGGCGGACCCGAAGAACGCGGTGGTGACCCGGGCCCTGGCCGACCTGTACACCCGGACCGGCCGGCCCCAGCAGGCCGCGGCGCTCATGAAGACGCTCGACCCGCAGAAGCGGACGATGCGGTCGCTGAGCGCATCTCGTCATTGAGCACGGCGTCCGTCGGGGTACGCTCCGCACCGTCATGCGGATCAGGACCGGGCTGGACGTCTGGGAGGCCGAGCAGTTCCGCGCGCTGCGGGGGTTGAAGGTCGGGGCCATCGTCAACCCCACCAGCGTGGACGGGCGCCTTCGCCACCTGGCCGATCTCCTCTGGGCCGCGCCGGGGGTGACGCTCGCGGCGCTGTTCGGCCCGGAGCACGGCGTGCGCGGCGAGGTCCAGTACATGGAGGCGGTGGGCGACGCGCGAGATCCGCGGACCGGTGTCCCCGTGCACTCGCTCTACGGAAGCACGGCGGACTCGCTCCGGCCGCGCGCGGAGTGGCTCCAGGGGCTGGACGTCGTCGTCTTCGACATCCAGGACGTGGGCGCGCGCTACTACACCTACGTCTACACGCTCGCCCTGGCGATGGAGGCCTGCGGCAAGGCCGGCGTCCGCCTGGTGGTGCTCGACCGGCCGAACCCGCTCGGTGGCGAGCGGGTGGAGGGAAACCTGGTCGAGCCCGGGTTCCAGAGCTTCGTCGGGCTCTATCCGCTCCCCAACCGGCACGGGATGACGCTCGGGGAGCTGGCGCGGATGCTCAACGCCGAGCAGCGCTTCGGCTGTGACCTGGCGGTGGTGCCCTGCCTCGGCTGGTCCCGGCGGATGCGCTGGACCGAGACCGGGCTGCCGTTCATCCCGCCGTCGCCCAACATGCCGACGCCGGACACCGCCCAGGTGTACCCGGGGATGTGCCTGCTCGAGGGCACGAACATCTCCGAGGGGCGGGGGACCTGCCGGCCGTTCGAGCAGTTCGGGGCGCCGTACCTGGACGCGCACGCCGTGGCCGAGGCCCTCGAGCGTCACGCGCTCCCCGGGCTCCGGCTGCGCCCGGTGCACTTCGTGCCGACATGGGACAAGCACCGCGGCGCCGACTGCGGGGGGGCGTTCCTGCACGTGACCGACCCGGCGGTCTTCCCATCGGTGAAGGCAGGGCTGGCGGTGGTGGCCCAGGCACGGCGTCTGGGGGGCGACGCCTTCCAGTGGCGGGCGGAGGCGTACGAGTTCGTCACCGACGTTCCGGCGTTCGACCTGCTGTGCGGCAACGGGCGGGTGCGGGGAGCGCTCGAGGACGGGGCGGACTTCGAGGAGGTGGCTGCGCTGCTGGACGGGGCGGAGTCGGCTTTCCTCGAACGGCGGGCGCCGCATCTGCTCTACGGCTAGGCTCCTCCGCGGCACATGGACGTCGCGCTCCTCGGGGGCTCCTTCAACCCGCCCCATCTCGGTCACCTGCTCGCCGCGCACGTGGTGCGGGCGATCGAGCCGGTGGACCAGGTGTGGTTCGTGCCCGCGGCGCACCATCCCTTCGGGAAGCCGCTGATCGACTTCGCCCACCGGATGGCGATGTGCGAGCTGATGTGCCGCGACGCTGCCGGATGGCTGGCGACGTCGGACATCGAGGCCTCGCTCGGCGGGGACGGCTACACCGTGAACACGCTGCGGGCGCTCCACGCGCGGTGGCCGGACCGCCGGTGGACGCTGGTGGTGGGGAGCGACATCGTGGCCGAGCTGCCCCGGTGGCGCGAGGTGGAGGAGGTCCGCCGGCTGGCGCGGATCGTGATCCTCAACCGGGCGGGACACCCCGCTGCGGGTGCGGTCGGACCGCCCCTGGCGAAGGTCTCGAGCACCGAGGTGCGGGCAGCGCTCGCCGCGGGCCGGGGAGGCGAGGGGCTCGTGCACCGGGAGGTGCTCGGGTACATCGAGCGCCACGGTCTCTACGGCAGCGCCCAGTGAGCGGTCAGCACCGGGGCGTCACTGGATGGCGAAGCCGAATACTTGAAGCGGCGTGAGCCCGTCATCGGGGCGCACCGCCACCTGGTAGAAGAACGAGATCGGCACCGCCGAGCCCCACAGCGTCCGGAGCGAGACCGCAGCGCCGTAGGAGCGGTGGTTGCCCTCGGTGGCTGGCCCCACCGCGCTCGACGAGGTCCAGGTGTGGGCCCACTCGCCGAAGAGGTCGATGTCGATCTGCCGCACGAAGAACGAGGGGAACAGCCAGAGGAACGACGCCCAGCCGTAGTCGATGATGATCGGCGCCTTGTACCGCAGACCGGCGATGGCCACTGCGTTGGTGCGCAGCGTGACGTCCTCGTAGCCGCGCAGCGGCTCGCGGAAGGTGATGTCCGGGAAGACGGCGAGGCCGGTGCCCAGCTGGGACCTGTCCTCCTGCGATTCCCACTGGAAGAGGCCCAGGCTGCTCCCGCCCACCCGGAGGAGCCGCGCCGGCGAACCGGGGAGCGCCCGGCCTCGCACGGTGACCAGCAGCGTGTGCCGCGCCCAGAACGGCAACGGGGTGTACACCCCGACGCTCGCGGCCACGTCGGCGAAGCTGAAGTCGGAGCCGAAGGCCTTGGAGAACCACTGGACGCTGCCCACCGTCGCCACGCCGAGCCGCGGACCGGCGTAGGGCGTGGACTCGAGCGCGGACCACGCGCTTGCGATGCCGGGGCCGAGGAGCTGTGAGCTCAGCGAGGCGCCGGACTGGAGTCCCTCGACCCGGCGCACGCCGAGGAAGTTGAGCGCCACCGGCGTCGTCCAGAAGGTCCGGGAGGCGGAGAACTGCCCCGCGTAGTCCACCACGCTCGGGACGTAGGACGCGCTGCTCGGATCCAGCAGCGCGGGCTCGGCCGCCCGGGAGAAGGTGAGCTGGAGATACACCGGCGCCAGCTGATAGTTCCCGTAGCCGATCGAGAACGTGGGGCCGGGGTCGTTCGTCTCGTAGCCCAGGTTCAGCGAATAGTTGTGCAGGCCCAGCCGGTCGCTGCCCTGGAGCGAGATGCCGGCGTACACGGTGTTCTGGCTCCCGTTGTAGACCTCGCGCTTTCCGAACGCGACGAAGGGACCTCGCAGCGTGGGGATGAGGAGGTTGTCGATCGCGTGGTACGGGTCGTCGGAGAGGATGGGGACCGCGGGCTCCGCCGGCTCGCTCGCCTCGACCTGCGCCAGGGTGGGCTCCGGCGGGAGGACGCGTCCCGGACCGAGGTCCATCCAATCCAGCGTCCAGCTCCAGCCGTCGCGGTTGACGAAGGCGAGCCGGTTTCCGGGCAGGGGGACCGGATCGAGCACGACGAAGGGTGCATCGGAGAGCACGGTGATGGCCCCGGTCGACAGGTCGATGCGCACCGCCTGGGTGCGCCCGTCCACCTCGTGCAGCGCGATGACCCGATCCGGGCCGTCCCAGCGCGGCGAGTAGTTGAACCTCCCGTCGCGGGGCAGCGGCTGCTCGGTGCCGTCGGGGAGACGGATCCAGAGGTCGAAGTCGTCGCCGAGCTTGCGGGAGAAGACGATGCGTCCGTCAGCGGCGGGGGCGGGCGCGCCGAGGGTGAGACGGCCCCGGTTGTGGGTCAGCGGGCGCTGCTCGCCGGTGGCGAGGTCGAGCTCCCACAGATCCCCGGTGTCGGCGTGGCTCCGCACGAAGACGTAGCGGGTGCCGGCCGGATCCACGCCGCCGCCGATAGAGTCAGGCAGGTTCCAGGTCCGCAGGAGCCGTCCGTCGTGCGCGTCGAGCTCGAGGAGCCTCGGGGCCGTGGCCCCGTCGATGCCGATGTCGGCCATGACCACGAAGAGCCGGTCGCCGCGGGCATCGAAGGAGAGCCCGCTGACCGCGTTGGGGCTGGTGACGATGTAGGGCCGGACGGGCAGGAAGTTGGTGAGGCGCCGGCGGAAACGGAGGGAGCCGTCGGGGTTGCGGATGCGGAGCTCGGAGGCGAAGTCCAGGCCGGCAGTGATGGTGGCCAGCGTCCCGTCGGGCGCCGAGGCGATCCGGGCGAAGTACCCGAGGTCCCGGTCGAGGACCTTCTGGTTCTCGGGCCGCTCGCGCCACGGGCCGGAGTGCTGGAGCGTTTCCCGCCACTCGGCCACCAGCCCGCCCGGGTCCTTCCCGTAGACCCACATGAAGCGGAACGACACGCCCAGGAACGGGATCCAGCTGCTCCCCTGGACGTCGATGAGCTCCCAGAGCTTCTCGGCTCCGTACCGGCGAGCGAGCCAGGTGATGAATTGGCTTCCCACCACGTACTGCCCCCCGAAGGGCAGGAGCTGCCGCTGCCCGGGCGACATGTCTCCGGGGTAGATGTCACCCTTGCGGAGCGCCACGCCCGAGTCGAAGAGGCCCTGCCAGATGGGGCTATGGGGACGGCCGGTGGCACGGTCGAGGCGGCCCTCGTAGTAGGTCGCCAGGCCCTCGAGAAAGTAAGCCTCGGTGGCGATGTTTGGGTCGAGCAGGTCGCCGAAGGCGAGGTTCAGGTAGTACCAGAGCTCGTCCACCTCGGCGAACTGCACGTAGTGCACAGCCTCGTGGCAGGAGACGTCGTCCACGTGGTTGGTGCCGATCTCCAGGAGGTTGAACCCCTCGGTGGTGAAGTGCTGGGCGAGCACCATCTGCAGGGGGAGCCCACCGAGCTGCGGCTGGACGTAGGCGTTGTCGAAGTCCGCGGTGGTCAGGTAGGCGAGGACCTTGGGCCGAGGCGTGCCGGAGAGCCGGTTCTTCCGGAGGAGCTCGACGCACCAGTCGAGCCGCCGCGCGATCCGGAGCGCCTCGTCCCGATTCGCCTCCGGGTAGTAGAGCTCGACCCGGGGGGTCTCGAGCTTCCGCATCGGCTGCCGGGCGAACGAGGTGGTGACCGCCTGGTCGAAGCGGGGGCCGAGCGTGGCGCACCCTGACGCCGCCAGCAGGACGCCCAGGAGGGCCGAGCGCCGCCGACAGTCGACTCGGAATCCCCTCCCGGCTCCGGGCTTCTCCACAGAGCCCCCGGTTCTACGCTAAGGGGCCCACCCATGGCTTCTTCCGAAGGGCATCTCGACGCCGCCACCCAGCAGCTCGCGGCCTCTCTGGCACGGGCCACCGGTGGGCCGGTGGACCTCGCCACGGCGCCGTGGGCCGACATCGAAAAGGGCGTCATCAAGCTGCTCATGGGTCCGTTCCGGCCCGACCAGCCCGAGCACCAGCTCATCGCGCTCGGGCTGGCCGGTGTCCTCGCCGACCGGCTCATCGCCGCCGACCAGGCTTTCTGGTTCCCGCACCGCGAGGCCCCCGAGGGGGGGATGATCGGGTTCCCCGAGGCGGTGCTGATGCTGTCGCCCTTCCAGGCGGTCGTGGAGGCGCTGAGCCGGGGCAAGCTCGAGCGCCTCGACGAGGTCACCGCCGACGTCCGTCGCGCGCTGGCGCAGGCGCGATTCGCTCCCACCGGGGCAGCGCCGGTCCGGCTCCGGCCGGAGGATTACGCCCGGCTGTTCGATCCGGGCTTTCTCCAGTTCATGCTGGTGGACGGGCGCCGGGCCAAGGAGCTCTGGGCCGCGAAGCCGTCGGTGCTCTCGGCGGACCTGCGGGCGGCGCTGGCGCGGGTGAGCGTGCAGCGGATGTCGGCCGAGTCGAGGACGCAGTTCGAGCAGCAGATCGCCGGTGCGCTGGCCAGGCTGGACCCGGCCAAGAGCTTCGGGGAACAGGTGGGGCAGTCGCCCCGGCTCGGGGAGCTGATGGTGACGGTGGCGGCGGCGACCAAGCAGACCGGCTCGGCGCCGGACGAGTTCTGGGAGCAGGCGGTGCTGCCGCTGCTCTTCACCGGCGCGCCGACGAGCTACCCGCCGCTGGATCCGCAGGACGTGGAGGCCGCGAAGCAGGGCGTGGATCCGCTCGCGCTCTTCCTCGACATCGTCCCCTACACCTCGCCGGCGCCGGAGGACGGGCTGCTCGGGGTGTTCCAGATGCAGGAGGTCGGGGTGCTCCACCCGGCCCTGACGCAGGGTGGGGTCCCGCGACTGCTCACGGTGCCGAAGGCGGCGCTCCAGGCGAAGGTGGCAGCCTACGACCCGCGGGCGGCGCGGGCCTCGCTGGACGGCTTCGCGAAGTACCTGGGCGACAAGGCCGGGAAACCGGTCGCGACCACGCCCGCAGGCAAGCAGATGGAGGACGCGGCGCTGGCGCTCCTCGGCGAGCTGAAGGGGCTGCTCGACGGCGCTCCGGCCGACTCCGAGCTGGTGCTCCGGCGGCTGACCGAGACCGAGGCGCTGTCGGATGGCGCGCTGATGGCGATCCGCGAGGCGATGCAGGGGCCACGGATCATCCTGGCGCCCTGAGCCGGGAGGCCGAGGCGTGCTCGCTCAGCGCGAGCCGGTACCGCCGCCCGGACCGCGAACCGGCCCCGGCGCGTAGCGCCCTCCCGACATGCCGTGCCGGAAGGCGATGCTGATGCGAGGCCCGGCGCGGGCGACCTTCGGGACCGCGTGCTCCCAGGTGCGCTGGGCGTTCCCACCGGTGACGAGGAGATCGCCGTGGCCGAGAGGGAAGGAGCGAGAGGGCCCGCCGCCCCGGGGCCGCAGGAGCAGCTTTCGCGGCTCACCGAGCGAGACGAGGGCGACGATCGGATCCTTGATCTGCCTGGCGATGGTGTCGCGGTGCCACGCCACGCTGTCGCGACCATCGCGGTAGAGGTTGAAGCCGGCGGAGTCGAGCTCGACGCGGTAATGGTCCGAGAGCGCGGTGCGCATCTCCTCCAGGACGGGTGGCTCGAGCGGTGTGCCCTGGTCGGCGTGCCAGCCCGCGGTGAGCCGCGGCTCGATGCGGTCCTGCTCGTAGATGTTCCGGGTGCGCTGGGCCCAGGGGAGCGTCGCGACGAGCGCGCGGAACAGGGCGTCGGAGCCGCTCACCCAGCCGGAAGCGACGTCCACCCAGGCAGTCTCGTCGAGGTGGATCCGCTGCAGCCGGGCGAAGGTCCGGTCGAAGTCGAGCGGGGCGATGTCGAAGAGGCTGGGCTGCACGGCAGGCGGGGAGGGGAACGGGAGTTCAGTATAGCGTCCGGACCCTTTGAAGGCTCGTCCGCCGAATCGGGCGGGCGAGCCGGGGCGGGCCCGGGAGGCCGGGGTGCAGGCCGCACCGCAACCGGCGGAGGATCGATCGTGGGTCGCCGTCTGCCGGCTGGCCCCTGTGGAACGGCGGCCGACGCGCGGCGGGGCGCTGGATGCCCTTCCGGAGGGCCTGCGGGATCCGGGGCGCTCAGGGGACGGCGAACCGGCCGTCGTTGGGCTCCGCCGATTTCGGAAAGGCCGCAGCGGGAGCATCTTGGAACGGTCCACCCCGGGAGGGGTCACGAGGGTCCGCAAATGCGTTCCATTCGGTTTCGCAAACGCGCCTTGAGAGCCGTTTGGGAATGCGTCGGTTGTGTCGCCGGACCTCCGCTGGGCCTCGAGACGAGCGATTTCGACCCTGGAGCCGGCTTCGGGTAACCGGATGGAACGGTCGGAGCGAGGTCGCGACCTCTCCCCGGGTTGACCGTTCCAAAAGGCTCCCCGGAGGCTCGTTGGTTGCCGGTTCAGCGCGCGTTGCCGTGCCGGAGCGAGCGCCAGACACCGAGCGCCCAATCCAGGTCCTCGCGGCGCTCGAAGCAAACGGTGGTGATTGCAAGCCCGCCGCGGACATGGGTGCGACCGCTCAGCTTCCAGAACTCCCTGCCTTCGTTCGTGCCCTTTCCTAGCTCGGCAACGGTCTTCGACCTCTCACCCGAGAACGCGAGGGATGAGAGCCAGACGGTCCGCCCGCCCTCCCACGCGGAGAAGGTCTTCCCGTCGTCGTCCCACTGATGGCGCATCTCGCCCGGGAGCAGC
>JADGQZ010000313.1 GCA_017881345.1 Myxococcaceae bacterium
ACGTGCTGGAGACCGGCGAGGTGGTGATGCAGGGCCAGGGAAAGGCGCTGCTCGCCGCGCCGGAGATCCGCCGCGCCTACCTGGGCGAGTGAGCGTCCCGGCGCACGGATCGACCGAGAAGGTCCACGGTTCTGGACCCACCGTCTCGACCGAGGTGTCAAACACCTCTGACGCGCGCACGAGTGAGCCACGGCCGGATCTCCGGCGGCGACGGCCCGTGGTCGAGCGCGCGAGTCCGAGGGCGTGGACGGAGGCGATGGCCTTGACGGATTCAGAAAAGACTGCGCCCACCGCCGCCCAACAGGGCAGGGTGGGCGCCGGGCGCCGGCTGGAGGGGTTGCCGGCGCGCGCGAGGTGAACGACGGGCTGCTGTCAGTTCACCTTGACGCTGATGCTCTTCGGCTTCGCCTCGGCCCGCCTGGGGACGAAGAGCCGCAGCACGCCGTTCTTGTGCTCGGCGACCGCCTTGTCCGCGTCCAGGGTGGCGGGAAGGGTGAAGCTCCGGGCGAACGTGCCGTAGGCGCGCTCGATCCGGTGGTAGCCCTCACGGCGGTCTTCCTTCTCGAGCTTGCGCTCGCCGCGGATGGTGAGGGTGCCCTCCTCGAGGCGAACATCGACATCCTTGCCTTCCACCTCGGGGAGGTCGAACTTGAAGGTCACGCCCTCGGTGTCCTCGAAGACGTCGACCGCGGGGGTCCAGCCATACGACTCGGTGTTCCGGGTGAGGCCGAGGTTGCCCTCGAACAGCCGGTTCACTTCGTCCTGAAGACGCGCGAAGTCGCGCGCCGGGTTCCAACGCTGCATGGTGCTCATGGTGTGTGCTCCTGTTTCCTTCGAAAGGGCAGAGCCAACGTAAAGCGGCGATCCCGAGCGTCAAGGCGAGCCGGAACGCGGCAGATCCGCGAGGCGGGACGCAGGCTTTGCGTTGCGTTCAGCTGCAGCGAAACGGCAGCGCTCAGCCGGCGAGCGACCAGCGTGCGAGCGCCGTGTGCACCGCCCCTGTCGGCAGGGTGTCGCTGCGCATCAGCGCAACGTCACGGAGCACGAAGCCGCCATCGAGCACATGGCCGAGCGCCTTCCGGCAGCGCCCGAGGAGCAGGTCCCCGTGGGCCGAGCGTGCGCGAGCCACCGTGAGATGAGGGCGGAACGGCCGCTCGGGCTCGAGCGGGACCACCGGCTCCGCGGCGCGGCGGGACTCCAGCACCATCGCGTGAAGCGCCTCGACCTCGCCGCCGAGCGTCACCGCCAGCACCCGCGGCGATCGAGAGGGACCGAACGTCTCCACCCCGGACAGCGTGAGCGACATCGCCTGGTGCCGGCTGCAGACGTCACCGAAGGCCTTGCCGAGCGCCGGCACCTGTCCATCCGGAACCGAGCCCAGAAACACGAGCGTCAGATGAAGGCCGTCGGCCGGGAGCCACCGGGCCTGCGGGGTCGCGGCGCGCACCGACTCGAGCTGGACGTGCAGCGTCTCCTTGACTGCGTCCGGGACCACGCCGGCGAGGAACAGGCGCACGCCCGCGGAGTGTAGCGCCCCAGGCTCAGCGCTGGACAGGCGTGGATGGCGCCGAGATCGCGAGGTCCACGTGCCGCGCGAATGGCGAGATCTGCATCGCGCCGAGCATCTCGTCCGGGAAGTAGAAGGTGCCGCCCTTCACCACCAGCCGCCCCTTCCGGATGTTCCGGATGTCCACCAGCGGGTCTCCGTCCACCAGATAGAGATCGGCGCGCTTCCCGACGGCGATGGTGCCGAGATCCGACTCCAGTCCCAGGAACCGCGCTCCGCCCAGAGTGGCGGCGACGAGCGTGTCCTTCGGCGAGATCCCGGCGTGGACCCAGGATTCGAGCTCGCTGTGCAGCCCGAGTCCCGCCACGTCGTCCGTCCCCGGCACCATCGGGACGCCCTCGCGATGGAGCAGGGCGATGATGTCGTCCTGCCGCTTCAGGCTCGCGTCGTAGGCCGGGTACTGCTCGGGCTTGATGTCGAGGATGAGGCTCCTCCGATCCCGCTGGACCGGCGCGGGGACGTGCTCCAGCCAGCCCGAGTCGACCGGAGAGCCCTTGCCGGGGCGCGCGGCGAGCAGGCTGTCGAAGACGGCGAGGGTGGGATCGAGGGTGATCTTCCGTTGCTTCATCTGGCCGAGGACCCGCTGAAAGGCAGGGCCGGCCGGGTCGAGGTCCTTGAGCCGCTCGCCGATGACCGTGAAGCGGAATGGAGTCCGCGGGTCCTCCTTGTCCTTGAGCACGAACATCAGGAGCAGCTGGTTGATGTGGTTGATCTCGTCGTAGCCGTCGGCGATCGCCCGTTCCGAGGTCATGAACGCCGGAACGTGCCCGGAGACGTGGAGCCCGAGCCGGTGCGCCTCGGCGGCGATCGGCTTCACGAGGTCGGGGTTCATCGAGTTGTAGATCTTGATCCCCCAGAAGCCGTGGTCCGCATACCAGCGCACCTTCTCCAGCGCTTCGTCCTCGGTGCCCACGGTGAACCCGCCGGCCGCGGAGAAGGGGGACTTGCCCTCGAGGAATCCGCTCATCTTGATGCGCGGGCCGATCAGCTCGCCCGAATCGATCCGGCGCACGAGGTCGAGCAGGCTCACGTTGTCGTTGCCGGGGTCACGGACGAACGTCACGCCGCAGGCGACGTCCCGGAGCGCGCTCCAGTCGTCCATGTGGCCGTGCGAGTCGAAGAGCCCCGGGAGCAGGGTGCCGCCGCCCCCGTCGATCACCGTCGCTCCGGCGGGGGGAGCGTCGCTCCGGACGCCCACCACCCGCCCCTGGTACACGACCACGTTCTTGCCCTCGGTCGAGCTCCCGGTCACCGGGTCGAAGAGCCTGGCGTGGGTGATCCACACCGGCCCGTCCACGCGGTGGGCGAGCCTCGCCGACACCCGCGACAGGAGCTCGACCGACAGCGCGCGGGCCAGGGCGGTCAGGGCCGCGAAGCTCCCGGGGAACCCCTCCTCGACGATGACCGCGTAGGGATTGATGTCCGCCACGAGGTGATCGCCCCGGGCAAGCACCAGCTCCGGACTCAGGCCGAGGCCCCAGATCGCGTAGGCGTCGAGGCGCTCCTTCTTCGTGCCCACGGTGACCGTGCGGATCTTCTCCAGGCGCAGCGTCCCCGCCGGGAGGGCCGACCGGGTCAGCCCCTTCGTCGCGAGGAGGACCCGCAGCTCGTGGACCAGCGACCAGGGGCTGCCCCGGTTGTCCAGGTAGATCGCGGCTCCGGCCTCGGCCTCGCCGGCGTCGTCGAGCGACGTCCAGCGGGCGCGGCCCCTCTCCACGCTGAACCTCTCCTTCACCGGGGCGCCGCTCTCGCCCGTGCCAGAGATCTCCCGCAGCACGGGGAGTCCGGCGGAGCCCATCACGATGTGCTCGCGGATCTTCGGTCCCCGCCCGTTGTTGTCCACGCGCCAGTCGACGTCGATCGCCGCGCCCTGCGTCGTCACGGTCATCGTCCCCCGACGGCCGTTGGCGGTGAGCAGCGCGTAGGTATCGACGGTGGCCGCCGAGGCCACCGAGCAGAGAAGGAAGCTGCAGACGAGCGGCGCACCCTTCACGGGACCCCCTGGGGAGTGGCCCCGGGCAGGATGCCGGGGCGGCGCGCAGCTTAGCCGCTCGGCAGCGGCGTCCACGCCGGGAAGGCGCGGCTCAGTACGCCTTGGACCAGACCATCATCCCTGGGCTGGGATTCCCGCAGACCACGCACTTTCCCGGCTCGGCCTTCAGATCGAAGGGGCGGTTGCGCGAGGTGACGCCCCCGGTCTCCTCCTTCACCCGCGCCTCGCAGGCGTTGCCCTCGCACCACTGGGCGAGGAGGAACCCGTCGTCGGCCCGGGCCTTCATCTCCTCCATCGAGGCGACGGCGAAGGTGTTGGCGTCGCGGAACGCGCGGGCCTTCTCGAAGAGCGCCTTCTGCATGGCGTCGAGCTTCGCCTTGGCCACGCTCACCGCCTGCTCCAGCGGGACGGTCTCCTTGGTCCGGTCGTCCCGGCGCACCAGCACGCAGGCGCCCTTGGCCAGGTCCTTGGGACCGAGCTCCATGCGCAGGCACACCCCGGCGAGCTCGTACTCGAAGTACTTGAACCCCGGGCCCTTGCTCTCGTCGTCGTCCACGATGACCGACAGCCCCGCGCGGCGAAGGTCCTCGGCCACGACGTGGGCCTTCGCGGCGACCGGTCCTCGCTCCTCGCCCTTCCCGATGACCACGATGGCCACGTGGGTCGGCGCGAGCTTCGGTGGGATGACCAGGCCGGCGTCGTCCGAGTGGGTCATCACCAGCCCACCGATGAGCCGCGTCGACACGCCCCACGAGGTCTGCCAGA
>JADGQZ010000314.1 GCA_017881345.1 Myxococcaceae bacterium
CTGGCTCTCGGTGGTGTTCCTCGTCTTGATGGGCGCCGGAGACATGCTGAGCGTCTTCGTCCGCCTGACGCTGGTGCAGATCTCCCCCCCACCCGAGATGCGGGGACGGGTGAACGCGGTCAACATGCTGTTCATCGGCGCGAGCAACGAGCTCGGTGAGTTCGAGTCGGGGCTCACCGCCCAGTGGCTCGGACCTGTCCGGGCGGTCGTCGCGGGCGGCGTCGGCACGCTGCTCGTCGTCCTCGCCTGGACGCGGCTCTTCCCTGCCCTGGCCCGCGTCGATCGGCTGCCAACGGAATCCACGACCGCACGGACGGAACGCGAATCCAGTGCCGCTGAAGCGAGCGCTCCGCCCGTCTGACGCGGACGTGCTGTGGAGGTGACGATCGCGTGTAACCCCGGATCCGAGCGCAGCTTTCACGGCCCCGTCACGGGCCCGTCACCGGCCCCGCTTACATCGCCGGCGTCGGCACCGTTCCCCGACAATCTCGAGAGGGAGTTTCACCACCATGAACAAGCTGCTCATGGGAGCCGCGCTGCTGCTCGGCACCGTCGCCTCCGCGCAGAGCCTGCTCATCAACGGCGCCGGAGCGACCTTCCCCGCGCCGCTCTACCAGAAGTGGTTCAGCGAGTACGCCAAGGCGAACCCGAACATGAAGTTCAACTATCAGCCGATCGGCTCGGGCGGGGGCATCAAGCAGTTCAGCGAGGGCACGATCGACTTCGGCGCCACCGACGCCTTCATGAAGGACGATCAGATCGCCAAGGCGCCGGACGTGGTGCACATCCCGACGGTCCTCGGCGCCGTGGTGGTGGCGTACAACCTCCCCGGGGTCACCAGCGTCCGCCTCTCGGGCGAGACGCTCGCCAGCATCTTCCTCGGGAAGCTCACCAAGTGGAACGACCCGGCGATCGTCGCCGACAACCCGGGCGTCACCATGCCGGACAAGGCGATCGTCGTCGCGCGGCGCTCGGACGGATCGGGCACCAACGCCATCTTCACCGACTACCTCTGCAAGGTGTCCCCCGAGTTCAAGAACAAGGTCGGCTCCGGCACCAGCGTGAACTGGCCCGTGGGCCTGGGGGGCAAGGGGAACGACGGCGTCACCGGCCTGGTCAAGAGCACCCCCGGCGCCATCGGCTACGTCGAGCTCGCCTACGCGCTGCAGCAGAAGCTCGCCGTCGCCGAGCTGAAGAACAAGGACGGCCACTGGGTCAAGGCATCGATCGAGAGCACCACCGCAGCGGCCGCCGGCGTCGACATGCCAGCCGATTACCGGGTCTCGATCACCAACGCCCCGGGCAAGGACGCCTACCCCATCGCCGGATTCACCTGGCTGCTGGTCCACCGGGACAGCAAGGACCCCGCCAAGGGTACGGCGATCGTGAACTTCCTCCGCTGGGCCATCACCGAGGGTGAGAAGATGGCCGGCCCGCTCGACTACGCGCCCTTGCCGCGCGGCGTCCAGGAGCGCGTCCTAAAAACGATCGACACTCTGACGGTGAACGGCGCGAAGATCAGTGCCAAGTAGGGGTGCCGTGGCCGAGAGCGCTGCCCACATCGCCGTCGATGCCGGTCAGCGCGACGGTCGCCCGGGTTCGGGGAACTTCGGCGATCGCATCTTCAACGGGACGCTCTTGGTCCTCGGGGCGATGGTGCTGGTGGTCGCCGGCCTGATCGTCCTGAACCTCGCGCTGCTGGCGCGCCCGCTGGCGAAGGAGCACAGCCTCTGGGGGTTCGTCACCAGCGTCGAGTGGAATCCGGTCGAGGAGCACTTCGGTGCCCTTCCGTTCCTCTACGGGACGCTGGTCACCTCGGCCGTGGCGATCGTGGTCGCGGTGCCGATCGCCATCGGGCTCGGCCTGTTCATCACCCAGTTCGCTCCCCCGAAGCTCGGCCGCGCGCTCACCGTGCCGGTCGAGCTGCTGGCCGCCATCCCCTCGGTGGTCTACGGCCTCTGGGGCCTCTTCGTGGTGGTCCCCTGGCTGCGTGAGTCGATCGAGCCGTGGCTCGGGGCGCACCTCGGCTTCCTCCCCCTGTTCCGGGGGCCGCCCATCGGGCTCGGCTATCTCGCCTCGGGGCTCATCCTCGCGGTGATGATCCTCCCCACTGTCGTCTCGGTCTCGGTGGAGGTGATGCGCACCACGCCCGAGGCGAACCGCGAGGCCGCGCTCGCGCTAGGCGCGACGAAGTGGGAAGCGGTGATGATGGCGGTCATCCCCTACAGCCGGGCCGGCATCGTGGGCGCCATCCTCCTCGGGCTCGGGCGCGCGCTCGGCGAGACGATGGCGGTGACGATGGTCATCGGGAACTCACCGCGGATCTCGGCCTCGCTCTTCGCGCCGGGCTACAGCCTTCCTGCGGTGATCGCCAACGAGTTCGCCGAGGCCACCAGCAGCGTGCACGTGGGCGCGCTCGCCGGCCTCGGCCTGATCCTCTTCGCCACCACCTTCCTCCTGAATGCCGGCGCGCGCGTCCTGGTGAACGCCGTCCGGAAGGGACCGAAGCGGGCCGCGGGATGAACCTCCACGCCTCGTTCAGCTACCGGAAGTTCGTGGACCGGGGCATGGCGGTGGTCTGCGCGGTGTGCTTCGCCGTCGCGTTCATCCCGCTCGTCTCGGTGCTCTGGCTGGTGGTCAGCAAGGGCGCCGCCGGGCTCTCCTGGTCCTTCTTCACCGAGCTTCCGAAGCCGGTCGGGGAGAGCGGGGGTGGGGTCGGCAACGCGCTGCTGGGCACGCTGGCCATGGTGGGCACCGCCTGTCTCATGGGGCTTCCCCTCGGGGTGGGAGCGGGCGTCTACCTCGCCGAGAAGGGCGATGGGACGGTCGGCAGCACGGTGCGGTTCATGGCCGAGGTGCTCTCCGGCGTCCCGTCGATCGTGGTCGGCATCGTGGCGTACGCGATGGTGGTGGTCCCGATGGGACACTTCTCGGGGCTGGCCGGGGCGGTGGCGCTGGCGATCATCATGATTCCCACCCTGGCCCGCGCGACGGAGGAGCTGGTGCGCCTGGTCCCGGGCTCGCTGCGGGAGGCGTCGCTCGCGCTCGGGGTCCCGAACTGGAAGACCAGCGTCCGGGTCATCCTCCGGACGGCGCTGGGAGGCATCGTCACCGCGTGTCTGCTGGGGGTGGCGCGCGCCGCGGGTGAGACGGCTCCGCTACTCTTCACCGCGCTCAACAACCAGTACTGGAACTTCAACCCCTCCGCCCCCACCGCGTCCTTGACCGTCCAGATCTACAACTACGCCGTGAGTCCCTACGACGACTGGCACGCCAAGGCCTGGACCGCCTCGCTGGTGCTACTGCTGGTCGTGATGCTCCTGAACGTCGTCTCGCGCCTGCTCACCCGGAGCCATCTCAAGGGTGCCCGATGAGTTCCGCTCCCGCCGTCCAAGCCATGTCACTGGAGAAGCCTGTGCCCTCCCCGCAGCCGTCCCCGCCGGTGATGGCCGCCGAGTCCGCGCCGAAGGTGGAGGTCCAGGATCTCAACGTCTACTTCAGAGCCAACCACGCCATTCGCCACGTCTCGCTCAAGGTGACGCCGCAGACTGTGCTCGCGGTGATCGGCCCATCCGGGTGCGGCAAGTCGACGTTCATCCGTGCGCTCAACCGGATGCACGACCTGGTGCCCGGGGCCCGGGTGGAGGGCAAGGTCTTCATCGACGGCCAGGACCTCTACGCCCGCGGGGTGGATCCGGTGCTGCTCCGCCGCCGGGTGGGGATGGTCTTCCAGCGGCCCAACCCCTTCCCCACCATGTCGATCTACGAGAACGTGGCGGCAGGGCTCACCCTGAACGGCATCGGCGGCAACCACCAGGAGATCGTCGAGCGCTGCCTGCGTCAGGCTGCGCTCTGGGACGAGGTGAAGGACCGGCTGAAGCACGCCGGGACCTCGCTGTCCGGCGGCCAGCAGCAGCGCCTCTGCATCGCCCGGGCGCTGGCGGTGGAGCCCGAGGTGCTGCTGATGGACGAGCCGGCCTCGGCGCTCGACCCCATCGCCACCGCCAAGATCGAGGAGCTGATCCACGAGCTGAAGGAGAAGTACACCATCATCATCGTGACCCACTCGATGCAGCAGGCCGCGCGCGTCTCGGACAACACCGCCTTCTTCTACCTGGGCGAGCTGATCGAGATGGGGCCCACCGCGCAGATCTTCACCAACCCGCGCGAGCGACGGACGGAGGACTATGTCACCGGCAAGTTCGGGTAGACCGATGAGCTCTCACACCGACAAGGCCTTCGAGTCGGACCTCCGGCTGGTCCGCGAGAAGCTGCTGGCGATGGGGGCGAAGGTCGAGGAGCAGATCGCCAAGAGCATGCGCTCGCTCACCGACCGGGACTCGGAGCTCGGTGAGCAGGTGAAGGAGGCCGACGTCGAGATCAACCGGCTGGAGGTCGACATCGACGAGCTGTGCCGGAAGATCCTCGCCCTCCGTCAGCCGGCGGCATCGGACCTCCGGTTGATCACCACCGCGCTGAAGATCGTCACCGACCTCGAGCGCATCGGCGACCTGGCAGTGAACATCGCCGAGCGGGCGATGGACCTGAACCAGGCCCCCCCGCTCGCCGCCTACGTCGACCTGCCCCGGCTGGCGGAGCTGGCGCAGGAGCAGGTGAAGAAGGCGCTCGACTCGTTCGTGCGCGCCGACCCGGACGAGGCACAGGAGGTGCTGGCCGGTGACGACCACCTCGATGACCTGTTCGTGAAGATCTTCAACGAGCTTCTTGCATTCATGATGGAGGACTCGCGGAACATCCGCCGGGCCACGTCGCTGGTCTCGATCTGCAAGCATCTCGAGCGAATCGGAGATCACGCGGTGAACGTGGCCGAGATGGTCATCTACATGGTGCGCGGCACGGACGTGCGTCACCCACGCAGCCGGGCCGTCGAGAGCTGATCGTCTGCCGAGCGACCGGGCGCGCGGTCCGGGCCGTGACCTGGCCCCGTCCGATCTGAGACTCTTCGGCCGCGTGGGCACGGCCGGGACCCCGAGACGGAAGGTGCTGGTCGTCGACGACGACCCGAGCTGGCGGACCATGCTGGTGCTCGAGCTCCAGGAGCTCGGATACGAGGCGCTCGAGGCCGCCGACGGCTCGGAGGCGCTCCGCCTCCTCGAGCACGAGGACTGCTCGGTGATGCTGCTCGACCTGCGGATGCCCGGTCTGGACGGCCGCGAGGTGATGGCCCGGCTTCCGGCCAAGGGCCCCCGGGTGGTGCTCCTCACCGCCGCGGGCATGGACGAGGTCCAGGAGGCCCTGGCGGCGATGCCGCACTACTACCTGCCCAAGGCGGCAGGCCGCGAGGAGCTGGCGCTGATGCTCCAGTCGCTGGACGCCTGACTCGGCAGGTCCGGCGTCCAGACGAGGGGCGCCGGAGGTCCGTCGTGCGAGACGGCAGGATGAGCATGCCGCTGCGCTGAGACCTGGCGCAGCGGCTGCACTCGGCCCCGCGCAATGGGGGCGGGGCTGGTGGCGGGCATCGCGGTGGCGTGGCTCGGGACGGTCCCGATCCGGGAGCCGCCCGCGGCTGCGGCGCCGGAGCCCGCCGTCACGCGCAAGCCGAGGGCCGGGCTGCCCATCGAGCGTCGGCGGAGACGGGTCGAGCGCCGGACGGACCGCAGGCCACCGCCCCCACGTGCGCGATCCACGCCCGAGCGAAGCGTGACGACGTCGTCGAGCCTCCGCAGCACGTTCGGTGGCGACACGCGGGCCACGACCGCTCCGCGACTGCTTCCCGGCGCCCGGCCGGTCTCGAGCTCACCGGCGCAGAGCCATCCGGTCTCGGCCTCGACTCCGGCGCCACGCTCGACCCGGCCAGCGGGCAGTGACGCTCGGGGTGAGGAGGCCCTCCCCTCGCCCGCCCGGATCGGCGCCGACCAGCGCCAGCGCTCGCCTCCGGGTCCACCGCTCGCGGCTCGCGCTGGAGCCGCCGGGGCCATCTCAGGCGCCGGGCGCCCGACAGCGACGGGGCCACCGGCTGGAGGCAGCCCACTCGGCGGACGTTCCTCCGCGCGGCAGCCGGTGCGGACGCTGGTCCCCGAGACTCTCGGGGATGACGAGGGGCCCACCGACGTCCCGGGCGCACGCGGCCCACCGGCGCCTCCGGTGGGCCTGCTCCATCCACCGGCGTTCGAGCGCGCCGTCTCGGTCGATGGATTTCGCCTCGGCCCGGACCCCGGGCCGCTCGTTCCGCCGTTCCTCGCGCTCACCGGGCGCCGATGGATCTCCGCGGCGTCCGACGTTCGCTTGACGGGATTCGGCTGGACCGAGGTGCTCGCCCTCGAGCACGGGCTGGGCACGCCGCGCTGGGGAGTCGAAGCCCGCTGGGCGCCGCCGGTGCTCTCGAGTAGCCCGGCGGCGGTCGGGCTCGGCGGGCCGGTGGTGGCCGATGGGGTGGAGGGTGCCGCGGTCGCCGCGCCCCGCGGCGCCTGGCGCGTCGCCGGCCTGGTCGGAGGACCGGTCGTGACGGGACGGCTCGGCGCCGTGCTCTCGCTCGAGGCGACCGGCGTGGAGCTCCCCGCGCCGGAACCCGGGCTCGCCGGCGGCGGACGCGCACGCCAGTCGCTCGCGCTGAGCACGACGTGGCACCCCTCCGCCGGCGACCATCTGTCGCTGCTCGTGCTCGCCGGCCGGCGCACCGAGTCACCCGACTGCTATCGCTGCACCGCCGCAGCGGCCCGGCTCGATGCCGAGCTCGCCGGCCTGGTGGGGCTGTCGTGGACACACGCCCTCGCGCCCGGCGCCGGTCTCACGCTCGGGGTCTCCGCCGAGCAGCGGATCCGTTCAGCCGCGGCGGTGACGCAGCCTCAGGGTCCAAGTCATCTGGACCTCTCGAGCTGGATCACGGACGGGGCTCCCGGCTCGCTGTCCCCGGAGGATCCGGCGAGCATCGCGGCCGGATCGCGCACCCGCCTGCAGCTCGCGAGCAGTCTCCACGCCACCGCGGGACGGCACCGGCTCGAGGGCGGTGTCGAGGCCCGCCTGGACATCGAGACGGCCGAGCGATCCGTCCCCGGGTCGCTCCGCTTCCTCGACCGGGGAGCGCCCTGCGGCGACGGGTTCTCGGGCTGCGCCTTCCGGGTGGAGGTCGCGCCGACGCGAACCGAGACACGCGGCCTTGCGCTGGCGGTCCGCGCCGAGGACGCCTTCCGTCTCGGGGACCTGGGCATCCGCGCGGGCCTGCGACTCGACGCGACCCAGGCCGCCGCGGCGGACGCCTCCACTGGTCTGCGGCTCGGGTTTGGTCCGCGCCTCGCCCTGGCCTGGGATGTCGCCGGGGAGGGGCGACAGTGGATCCTGCTCCACGCCGGCAGGAGCCACGACGTCGAGCTGCACGATGCCCTCGCCCGCTCCCAGCTGCCGCTCCAGCGCGTGGCTGGGTGGACCGGCGGCGCCTTCGACGACTGCGTGGGCCGCGGCCCCACCTGCGTGCAGCTCGGAGGACCTGCCACGCTCGCTCCGGGAGGGCTCCCCTGGACGGACGAGGTGGCGCTCGGCTGGCGGGGCCGACCCGGGTGGTGGCTCGAGGGAGGAGTGGAGGCGCGGTGGCGGCAGTCGGGGGATCTCTGGGCGGAGCAGGAGACGGGACTTCTCACCGACGAGCGCGGACGGTGGACGAGCCCCGATGGTGAATGGCAGTCCCGGCGCGTGGTGAGCACCGACCGGCGGGCGTGGCGACGCGCGCTCGGCGTCAGCGCATGGGTCCACGCACGGGCAGGCCCGGCCCGCGTCTCGGCGACCTGGTCTGCGGCGCGGGTCACCGGCACCGCGGCGGGCCCGTTCGACCCGTGGCTGGCGGACCCGCGCACTGCCGCGCTCGCCGAGGGGCCTCTGCCCGATGATCAGCGCCACCGGCTCAGGCTCTCGCTCGCCGTCACCCTGCACCCGGCCGTGGAGCTCGGAGTGCGGCTCCGGTACGCGAGCGGCGGCCCGCTCTGGGAGACGTTCAGCGTGCCGGACTCGGCCGGGCTCCGTACCGTCCGAGACGTGCGTGGCATGGGCGTGCTCGGTGCACGCCCCGTCGCGCTCAGAGACCCCGACGTGCTCACGGCCGACGCATGGATCCGCATCCATGTGGGGGCGCTGTGGACAACCGGAGCCCCTCGCCTCGACCTGACGCTGGAGGCGGCGCAGGTGGCCGGAGGGAACACCCCGGTGCACCTCTCCGCGAGCTCGGGACGCCTCGGCGCGGTGCTCCGCCGCGAGCCGCCGTTCCAGGTGGTGCTGGGGCTCCGCGCGGGAGACTGAATCGCGACCGGGGGAGGCCCGTCGGAGAGGTCGAAGCTTGCCCAGGCGCAGCGCTGCGAGGACAATTGCAACTGCGGTTCGCGAGCAGGACCAGGGAGGGATACCGACGATGAGGAACGCAGTTCGCTCGGTGGTGGTGTCCGTGGCCGTGCTCCTGGGGGGCGAGGCACTGGCCCAGGACCGCGGCACGACCACCGGTCCCGAAGGCTCGGAGGTCGGCAAGGGTGGCTACGTCTCGGGTCCCGGTGGGCTCGGCGGCTTCTCGCTCACCCTGGACGGCGGCGGCGCGATCACCACCTCGGGACCGCAGTTCGGCACACCGCTGTTCGCCGGGGTGACCGCCTCGTACTGGAACCAGGAATTCTACCGGATCGATCTGAGCGGCTACTACGTGCCGGACCCGAAGCTCTGGGGCGTGCTGCTCGGCCCTTCGTTCCACACCACCACCTGGCCCATCGCCTTCAGCGCCGGGTTCCAGGTGGGCCTGTCGATCCCGAACCGCGGTCCGGTGGACTTCCTCGTCTCGCCGCGGATCGGAATGGACTGGATCACCCAGAGCCATTTCCAGCTCGGCGTCTTCGTCAACTGGGACATCAACGTCGCCCACTACGATCTCTCCATCGTCCGGATCGGCCTGAGCATCGGTTACCGGTTCTAGGACCCCACCACCCGACTCCTCTCCGATGTCCGCCCCCCTCCTCCTCGTCGCGCTGCTCGGCCAGATCGGCACGGCGCCACCGCCACCCCAGTTCCCGACCGGCACGGGTGGCCAGCAGACCACCAACCTGGTCCAGTGGGACGCGAACAGCCTCCCGCAGGTCTACGAGCGGAGCGAGCAGGCGCCGCTGACCGACGCCGAGATCGTGAAGATGGGCCAGTCGGGCTTTCCACCCGATCAGCTGGTGAAGCTCATCGAGGAGCGCCGCTGCGCCTGTGATGCCTCTCCCGAGGGTCTGATACGGCTCAGGGTGGCGGGCGTGGACCCGGCGGTCATCTCCGCCATCTCGACGCACGCGCTCCGGCCCAACCGCTCGCTCAACCTGGAGGTGACGCTCGACTTCTCGGGCGAGAGCCGCCGGGCACGGAACGCGTACCTCTACGTCTTCGTCGACGACGGCGAGCTCACCCGGGTCCTGACCGCGAACGTGGACGACCTGCTCCGCCGGCCCAACGCGCACGAGACCACGGTGGACACCAGCGACTTCCTCATCGCCCGCACCGTCCGCCGGATCGTGCTCCCCGGGCAGGTGACGCTGAAGACGTACGGACGGCACACGGTGCTGGTGGCGAGCTCGGCGACCCCCCACCTCACCCATCCCTCGCAGCTCAAGGCCCAGGACCGCGCCGCGGCGCAGGTGTATCTGTTCGATTATCCCCGGGCCTCGCTGCAGAGCCTCTGCCGGCTCACCGCCGGTTATCGACGTGACGCAGAGATCGCCGACCGCTGGCGCTTCCTCGGCAGCCGCTTCGAATGCGAATGGAACTGACCATGACCCGCACCCGCATCTGTCTGTCCCTGCTGGCAGGCCTCTGGCTGGCGTGCTCCACCGAGCGCGCGTTCACCAAGGGGGAGTACACCGATCCGAACGAGATCGACCTCCTGTCGGACGACTGGGCCCC
>JADGQZ010000033.1 GCA_017881345.1 Myxococcaceae bacterium
GCGCGTCCCGCTGCTCCGGGCCCCACCGTCCCGCTCGGACGCATCAACCCCACCCAGGCCCGCCCGGGCACGCCGGCCGGCGCGCCGCAGAAGCCGGCAGGTGGCGCGGCCGGGCTCCCGTCCGCGGACGACGACTTTCACATCGAGCGGTTCTGACTCGACGCGAACCCAGACTGCGGCCGCCGTGACGTTCGCTCTCTGCGGGCGCCTTGAGCTCACCGACTGCAGGCCCGAGTTCACCCTGCCGCGAACCTGGACCGCGGCCGCCCTGACCTAGAGCAGCTCGGCGAGCACCCGCCGCAGCCGTGCCCGCCGCAGCGGCCCGATGAGCCGCACCTCGGCGAGGTGATCCACGAACTCGGCGAGCGCCGTCCGTTGCTCGGGTCCGAGCCGGGCCGCCGCCGTCTCCAGATGTTCCCGGCTGATGAGGTCCGGCCCCTCGGACCAGGCCACCCCGCACAGCGTCTGGGCCGCGATGCGCCGCATCCGGCGCTCGGCGCCGTCGGGACCTCCGGCGAACGCGTTCTCCAGCGCGGTCAGCCTCTCCGGGGTGAGGGTGGCGAGCGCCGCGAGCGTGTCGAGCGATTCGGCGACGAACGCCGCGTCGAACCCGTCCGCCGGCATGTCGTCGCCGAAGGCCTCCTCCAGCAGCACCGCTCCGAGCAGCGCCTCGATCTGGTCCTCGGTGGCTCCCTCCGACTCGAGCGCCGCGCGCGCCCGGTCGAGCGGATCGACGAGCCGGTCGTCATCGGCGAGCACGGTGGTCGCGGTGCGCGCCGCGAGCACCAGGAGCGCGTTCTGCGCCTCCTCGGGAGGATGGGCCTTCCCCGCAGCCCGCTCCACCGCGCTCCAGAGGTCCGGCCGCCCGCGCGCTGCCAGCACGAAGGCGGCATCCGTCGGCTCGTCCGGCGCGCAGCCATTCCGCCGCTGCCAGACGCCCCACGCGGTCTGAAAATCCATGTACCGTCCCAGGGCGGGGTGCATGCAACGTGAGGCGTAACACCGCTGGAGCCACCGGGGGAACGGGTCTTCGCGCACTGCGTTTGCTTGCTCGCCGTGACACCTCTGCCGCGGCGCTCCGGGAAGCGCTGCGTCGCGACGGCCTCGCCGACGAGGAGGTCGAGGCCGAGGTCGAGGCGGCCGTCCGGCTCGGCGCGCTGGACGAGCGGCGCTCGGCCCGGATCCGCGCCCGGACGCTTGTGCTCAAGGGGGGATGGCCCCGTGGGGCGATGCACGCCCGGCTCGTGCAGCAGGGATACCCGCCCGGCCTGGCCGAGGAGGCGCTCGCGGAGGTCCTCCGGGACGAGGGATGGGACGTGCGCGCCGCCGCCGCCCGGGCGGTCGTTCCGGGTGAGCGCCCGGCTCGATCGGCGCGCCGGCTACTCGCACGGGGCTTCGATCCGGCACTCGTCCGGGAGCTGTTTCCCGGGGTGGAAGGGATGGACGAAGGAGGCTAGGGTGTTTGCCCCTCAGATGCGCCCATCCCGCCTCGTCCCGCTCGCCGTGCTCGTGCTGCTCCCGGGCTGCAGCATCTTCTCCGGAGGGAGCGACGCCGACCCGGACTACGCCAGCGAGGCGAGCACCAACCTCAAGCGCGGCGACCAGGCGCTGGAGAGCGGCCAGTACCAGCTGGCCGAGAAGTACTACGAGTACGTCAAGACCAAGTTCCCGTTCCTCGAGGCCTCGCGGCAAGCGGAGCTCCGGCTGGGGGACGTCTCCTTCGAGCGACAGCTCTGGACCGAGGCAGCGGACCGCTACTCCGCCTTCGTGAAGCTCCACCCCACGAGCCCCAAGGTGGACTACGCCGCGTACAAGGTGGCGCTCTCGCACTACCGTGACATCCCTTCGGACTGGTTCATGATCCCGCCTTCGAGCGAGAAGGATCAGACCCAGGTGAAGGCTGCCTGGACCGCGTACTCCGAGTTCATCCGCATGTATCCCGAGTCGCAGTACTTCCAGGACGCGAAGAAGCAGCAGGCCGACGTGCGCGATCGCCTGATCCGCCACGAGATCTACGTCGCCGACTTCTACGAGAAGCGCGACCGCTGGGCTGCTGCGGTCAACCGGCTGGAGACGGTGGTGTCGCAGTACCCCGGCCCGAACGACGACAAGTACCTCTTCCGGCTGCACGACCTCTACGCGAAGCTGCAGGACCAGCCGAAGGCCCGCGACGCGCTCCAGCGGATCATCACCCGCTCCCCGGGCACGCCGGCCGCCGAGAAGGCGCGCCAGATGCTCGGGTCGTGACGCTGGCCCAGGAGGAGCGGCGCCGCGGCACCCGCGCGGTGGCGGTGCTGCTCGGCCTCGCGCTCCTCGGCGGGGCGGTCTGGGCGCTCCTCCCGCGGATGCTCGGCGCGGCCGGAGGGCCCGAGCCGGAGATCGTCTCGGCGCTCCGCACCGCCGAGCTGACCCGTGCGCCCATCGCGGTGCACGGCGCCGCCCCGCTCCAGCCGCGCAGCCTCCACTTCGACCGGTTCAGCGTCACCGTGGACGGGGACCGGGCAATGGTGGTGTCCACCCTCGACGCCGCGGGAGCGTCCGGGGGCGTCGACGTGTCGTCGCTGGGGCGGGAGCGGGTGCGCTTCCTGCGACGCGATGGGCGCTGGCAGCCGGAGGGGCCGCTCGCCCCGGCGCTGGCCGGAGCCCTCGAGGCGCTCTGGCGCCGGTCGGCGCTGCTCTCCGGGAGCTCGCTGGACGCGCTCGCTCCGCTCGTGGCTGCTGCGGACCGCGAGCGGTCGCTGGCCGATGCGAGGCTGGAGCAGGTCCTCCGCATTCCGGCGCACCGGTGGGAGCCGCGCGCCTGGTATCTGCGCTCCGAGCGCGGGGAGGTGCTGGTCACCGAGGAGGCGATGCTGACGTCGCCGTCGCGGACCCCCGAGCCCCGGACCGGAAGGCTGCGTTTGGTATCCTCCGATGGGGGCGGAAGTTTCGTCTTCGCCGGGACTCTACTGTAGGGTGACCCCACCACGATGGCAGCGTCGAGCGCCGACACGGCCTGGGCCCTCCGGTTCATCTCCGGCAAGTACCAGGGGGGCGAGTTCCCCCTGAAGATGAGCCGTCAGGTCATCATCGGCCGCTCGAGCGAGCTGGACATGGTCCTGGTCGAGGACATGGTCAGCAGGAAGCACGCGAAGATCACCGTGGGCCCGGGAAAGGTCCTGATCGAGGACCTGGGCAGCACCAACGGCACCTTCGTCAACGGGGAGAAGATTCGCCAGGCGCGGCTCAAGGAGGGGGACCGGATCCTCATCGGGACCTCCATCCTCAAGCTGGTCCAGCGCGAGGCCTCTGCCCAGAGCGAGCTGTCCGACGCCGAGATGCGGGAGCGGCTGGAGGAGGCGGCGCAGGTCCAGGCGGCAAAGACCAACAAGAGCTCCTCGATGACCGGGAAGATCGAGGACATCCCGCTCCCGGACCTCCTGCAGCTGTTCCACACCTCGAAGAAGAACGGCGTGCTGGTGGTCACCGGCGCCCACGAGGGCCGCATCTACCTTCGCCAGGGGCGCGTCTACTACGCGGTGGTGGATGGAGATCACGCCCTCGGCCCCCAGAAGAGCTTCAACCGGATCATCACCTGGGAGGAGGGCGACTTCGATCTCCAGCCTCCCGACGGCCAGGAGTTCATGGTCGAGCTGGACCGCTCCACCGAGGCGCTCCTCATGGATGGGCTCCGGCTGCTCGACGAGTACAAGCGCATCGAGAGTCACCTCCCCACAGCCGAGGCGCCCCTGCTCGTGCGCCGCCCGCTGGTGCCGCGGCTGCGCGATCTCTCGCCGGAGCAGCTCGATCTCCTGCAGCTGGTGCACAACCACGGCAGCCTGCGCGCGGTGATGGACCACTCCGAGGCGGACGACGTCACCATCGCCCAGTCCATCCTCGAGCTGATCCGCAAGGATTACGTGCGCGCCGGCTGAAACGGCGGCAGAAGAGCCCCATGAGCACAGAGACGCCGCGGCGACTGACCCAGTTCAGTCACTGCGCCGGTTGAGCCGCCAAGCTCCGACCGGCGCAGCTGGCGCAGGTCCTGCGCCGCCTGAAGACCAGAAAGGATCCACGGGCGCTGGTGGGGTTCGCCACGCACGACGACGCCGCCGTGTACCGCCTGAACGCGCGCCAGGCGGTGGTCTCGACGGTGGACTTCTTCCCCCCGGTCGTCGACGACCCGTTCGCCTTCGGGCAGATCGCCGCGGCCAACGCCCTCTCCGACATCTGGGCCATGGGGGCCCGGCCGCTCTTCGCGCTCAACCTCGTGGCCTTCCCGACCCAGGCGCTCCCCCTGGAGACGCTGGCCCGCATCCTCGAGGGAGGCCAGAGCAAGGCGGACGAGGCGGGCATTCCCATCCTCGGCGGCCACTCGGTGGACGACCCGGAGCCGAAGTACGGGATGGCCGTCACCGGGGTCGTCCACCCCCGGCGCATCCTGACCAACGCCGGTGGCCGCCCGGGAGACGTGCTGCTCCTCACCAAGCCGCTCGGCTCCGGCATCGCCAGCACCGCCATCAAGCGCGGCCTGGCCTCGCCCGAGCTGGAGCGCCGGGTGGTGGCGCTGATGTCCGAGCTCAACCGCGCGGCGGGCGAGGTGTTCGCCTCCGGGAAGTTCCCGGTCCACGCCCTGACCGACGTCACCGGCTTCGGGCTCCTCGGGCACCTCGCCGAGATGGTGCTCGGGGCGAAGCTCCGGGCCCGGCTCTTCCTGGGTTCCGTGCCCATCCTCGGCGGCGTCCCCGCGCTCGCCGAGCAAGGCGTGGTCCCGGCAGGCACAACGGCGAACCTGGAGCACTTCGCCGCACACGTGCGCTTCCCCACGGGGCTTCCCGAGCCAATCCGCTGGGTGCTTGCCGACGCACAGACCAACGGCGGGCTTCTCGCCGCCGTGCCACGGTCGGCGCTGGCCCGTGCCGAGCGCTCGCTCGCCCGGGTGGGGGTCGACGCCGCGGTTGTCGGAGAGCTGACCTCCGGGCGCCCGCGCATTGACCTGGAATGAGGCCGTCTTGCCCTCCGGTCAGGCGATGACCACCTTTCAAGGCTACAGAAAGAGAGACGACTATGAAGCGACTGATCACTGGACTTACCGCTGCACTCGCACTGGCCCTCGTGGGCACGGCGCGGGCGGACGATACGAAGACCACCGACAGCAAGACCACCGTCAAGCAGAAGGACGACGGCACGGGCTCGGTGAAGGTGGAGAAGAAGTCGACGAA
>JADGQZ010000034.1 GCA_017881345.1 Myxococcaceae bacterium
CACAAGGTGCTCTGGGCTCCGAACGCCCGCGGAGTCTGAGGCCGGTCGCGGTGAGCAACGCGACGGGCCCCGACACCCGGACGTCGCGGTTGCCGCGCGATCGTCCTGTCGCCGGTCAGTCCCCGGGGCCCCGGACTCATGCGCTCAAGACGTCAGAGCAGCTGTCCTACTGAGAGTGGGATTTATTCTTTGTAAGCCATTGATTTTATTATTGTCTATTCACGCTGCGTCCCTCTCGGCTGGCCCGCGTCTCAAGCGCTGGAGCAGGCCCGGGCAGGGGCGACGCCCTCATTACGAGGTGTCTGACACCTCCAACGAGCGACTGCCCACTCGCCAACCGAGCAGCCGTGGCTCCTGCGCCTAGATCACGACGCGCGGAGCCGCCGTTGCCGCGGCGCCCGTGTTTGGCGTCCCCGTGGGCTCGATCAGGAGCACATGCGCCTCCTCGACGGCGACCGGACGGTGCTCGACGCCCTTCGGGACGACGAACAGCTCCCCAGGTCCCAGCTCGACCGCCCCGGTGCGCATCTCGATCCGGATGCGCCCCTTCAGGACCAGGAAGAAGTCATCGGTGTCCTGGTGGCTGTGCCACACGAACTCGCCCTTCACCTTCACCACCATCAGGTCGTGCCCGTTGAACTGGCCGATCGTGCGCGGCTTGAAGTGCTCGGAGAAGGTGCTGAGCTTCTCCGCGAGGTTGACGCTGGTCATCATCCCTAGCATCCGAGGGCTAACCTCTGACCCTTCAGGTCTTCAAGCTCGCCAGGTCGATCACGAACCGGTACTTCACGTCGCTCCGGAGCATCCGCTCGTAGGCCTCGTTGATCTTCTGCATCGAGATCACCTCGATGTCCGAGACGATGCCGTGCTTGCCGCAGTGGTCGAGCATCTCCTGGGTCTCGGGGATGCCGCCGATCAGCGATCCCGCGAGCGCCTTGTTCCCCCAGATCAGAGCCATCGCCCCGACCTTCATCGGCTCGGGTGGTGCACCCACCAGCACCATCACGCTGCCCGGCCGGAGCAGCGAGAGAAACCCCTGGACGTCGTGCGCCGCGCTCACGGTGTCGAGGAGGAAGTCGAAGCTTCCGGCGTGGGCCTTCAGCGCCTCCGGGTCCTTCGTGTTCACGAAGTGGCTGGCCCCGAGCCGGCGGGCGTCGGCCTGCTTGGAGGCAGAGGTGCTGAACAGCGTGACCTCCGCGCCCATGGACTTCGCGAGCTTGACCCCCATGTGGCCGAGACCGCCGAGCCCGACGATGCCCACCCGCTGGCCGGGCTGGACGTTCCACTTCCGGAGCGGGGAGTAGGTGGTGATGCCGGCGCAGAGGAGCGGGGCGGCGCCGGCCGGGTCCATGCCCGCAGGAATACGAAGCGCGAAGCTCTCCCTCACCACCACCTGCGTCGAGTACCCGCCGTAGGTCGGCGTGGTCCGGTCCATCTCGGTGCTGTTGTACGTGAAGGCGGCGCCCTGGGTGCAGTACTGCTCGGTCCCGCGGCGGCACGGCTCGCAACGCCCGCACGAGTCGACCATGCAGCCCACGCCGGCCAGGTCACCCACCTTGAACCTCGTCACGCCCTGACCGACGCGCGTGACGCGGCCGACGATCTCGTGGCCGGGCACCATCGGGAACTTCGCGCTCCCCCACTCATCACGCGCCTGGTGAACGTCCGAGTGGCACACCCCGCAGAAGAGAATCTCCAGCTGGACGTCGGTGGGCCCTGGATCGCGGCGATCGACGGCGAACGGGGCGAGCGGCGCACGGGCGCCGGGTGCGGCATACGCCGGAACTCTCATTGGCAACGCTCCTCGACTGGACGGTTGCCGGGGCCCGCAGGCACCGGGATGGGCGACTCTCGTAACGCCCGCATCGCCGACCGCGCTCGCTGCAACTGCGTCGAACGAAGGGGTCCGCGCCTCAGCGAACAGGGGCCAGCAGCTCGGCCAGGCTGACCCGGGTCGCGTGGATTCCCAGGCACACCGCGGCGACGCCCACGCAGGCGAACCAGGCGGGCACCAGGAAGCCCTTCCGCCGGTGCTCGAACTGCCCCACCGCGAACCAGGCGACGTAGGCCGGGATGAGCAACACCATCAGGCCGGTCCCGAGACTGCGAGCGAAGGCGTGCCGGAGGATGGGCAGCGTCAAGGCCGCCGCCACGATTGCGAAGAGTGCACCCGTCCAGGCCAGCATCGTGCGAAGATCCCCTGCTCAGGGGAGGTCTCTATACATGAGCGTGGTCCGCAGCGTCCTCTTCTGGATCCTGTTCGGTGCCCTTGCTGGCACCTGGGCCGGAGGATTGATCGGACGGTCCTGGGTGCCATGGTTCAATACCCCCGGGGGCGGCATCCAGTCCCAGTGCGCCTGCGGCCCGATCACGCACGAGACCGTGGCGCACATGATCACCTTCGAGGCAGCGGGGATGATCGCCGGCGCGGTGCTGGGGCTGGTCCTGGCGATCGTCCTCGGTGCCGGTCGGAAGCGGAAGGTCGAGCCGCCCGCGCCCGCGACGCCCCCGGCCGCCGCCGCCTGAGGAGCGCGACCTTCTCGGGCCGGGAGAGCTGCTTGAGCGCCCACTCGCGCTTCAGGGCCGCGCTGCGGTCGACGGCGGGCTCGGCGTAGACCAGCCGCACGGGGAGGCGGCTCCGGGTATAGGCGGCACCCCGCCCTCGCTGGTGGACCCGTAGCCGCGCCTCGAGGTCGTTGGTGGCCCCGGTGTAGAGCGAGCCGTCCCGGCAGCGGAGGATGTACACGCACCAGTCGTGCATCGCACCCGGGGAGAGGCTGGTCAGCCCCGGTGGGCCCATGCTACGGCACCGACCCGCCCATGGCCCGTTTCCTCGTTTCCTCGCTCGCCGCCCTCGCCCTTCTCGGTTGTCAGAAGGGCAGCTCTGAACGCGTCACCGTGGATCTCGCCCCGAAGGGCACCGGCACGCCGGTAGCCAGGTTCAACGGCGGGGCGATCACCGTCGAGGACATCAACCGCCAGCTGGCGGCCCTCCCACCCATGGTCCGGCTCCGGCTCCAGGGCGCAGCCCCGAAGAAGGACTTCGTCGAGGGCCAGGTCCGGGTGGAGCTGCTCGCCCGCGAGGCCGTCCGCAACGGCCTCCAGAACGACCCCGAGGTGGTCGACACCTTCAAGAAGACGCTCGCCCAGAAGGCGCTCTTGCAGGCCCTGGAGAAGAGCGCGCCCCAGCCCACCGACGAGGAGATCAAGGTCTGGTACGAGAACCACCAGGCCGACTTCCAGCGGCCGGCCATGGTCCAGCTTCAGGACCTCTTCCTCTCCGCCGATTCGAAGGACGCCGCGCGCCGCAAGAGCCGTCTCGCCGAGGCGGAGAAGCTCCGGGCCAAGGCCCGCGGCCTGAAGCCTGACGACGAGGCTGGGTTCGCAGCGCTGGTGAAGGCGAGCTCGGACGACGCGCTGACCAAGTCGACCGGCGGCGACCTCCGGCCCATGCCGCTCCCGGACCTCCAAGCCCGGTACGGGGCCGAGGTGGCCGACGCGGCGAAGGCGCTCAAGACGGTGGGGGAGATCTCGCCGGTCGTCACGACCGACAAGGGATTCCACGTCCTCCGGCTCAAGGCTCAGATGCCCGCCCACGTGCTGCCCCTCGACGAGGTCAAGGCGCAGATCCGCAACCGGATGTACAGCGAGCGGCGGACGGCGGCGAGCGACGAGCTGATGAACCGCCTCAAGACCCAGTCCGGGTACACGCTCGACGAGGCAGCCCTGGCACAGATTGCGGTGCCCACCCCGACGACGCCCGGGATGCCGAGCGGCCCGCACGGGGGGATGCCGGGGATGCCCGGCATGCAGGGTGCCCCGCGCGCGCCGACGCCCGGCCCACCTGCCGCCCCTGGAGCGCCCCCGCCGACCCGATGAACCGAGCCCGAGCCTGGCGGGCAGCGTGGGTCGTCCTGCTGCTCGTCGGTTGCCACCGCCGCCCTCCCGAGGACCCCAGCGCCGCCCCGGTGGCCTGGGTGAATGGCCAGGCCCTCACCCGGGCGGAATTCGAGCATGAGCTCGCCCGTTCTCTCGAGCTGGCGGATGGGACCAGCGCCCCGACTCCCGATCACCTCGCCGCCCTCCGGCGAACCGTGCTCCAGGCGCGGCTGGACCGGCTCCTCTTCACGCAGGAGGCGGCCCGACGGGGGCTGGAGATCGCGCCGGCGGACGTGGAGGAGCGGCTCCAGCGCATGCGCGCCGACTGGCCGGCCGACGAGTTCCAGGCGCTGCTCGCCCAGCGGCAGCAGACCCTCGACGAGCTCCGGGCCGAGCTCCGCGCCCAGCTGGTCCAGGAGCGGCTCTTCCACGAGCTGGTCTACCCGCGCGTCGCGGTCACCGAGGAGGAGATCCGCGCCGAGCTCCAGGCCCACCCCGACCTGCTCCAGGAGCCCGAACAGGTGCACGCGGCGCAGATCGTGGTGAAGGAGCTGGACCAGGCCAAGGAGATCCGCAGCAAGCTGCGTGAGGGGGCGAAGTTCGCCGACCTGGCGCGGGAGCGTTCGCTCTCGGCCGACGCCAAGGACGGAGGGGATCTCGGCTGGTTTCCGCGGGGGGTGATGCCGGCCCAGTTCGACGCGGTGGCATTCTCGCTCGGACCAGGGCAGATCTCCGACGTGGTGACCACCGATTACGGCTTTCATCTGTTCAAGGTGCTCGAGCGCCGGCCAGCCCGGAAGCGGGACCTCGCCTCCGTCCGGGGGGAGGTCGAGCGACGGCTCCTGAGGAACAAGCAGGAGCAGGCCCAGACCGAGTTCGTGAGCCAGCTCCGCGCGAAGGCAGACGTCCGCATCAACGAGGCCCTGGTGGCACAGGTGGTTCCGCGCGCGCCGGCCGGGGCATCCCAGGAGACCCATCGATGAGGCGATCCAGCCAGGCCGGCCTTGCCGGCGCGCTCCTGCTCCTGCCGCTCCTCGTCCGCGCGGAGCTGGTGGACCGGGTGGCGGCGGTGGTGAACAACGACATCATCACCCTGTCCGAGCTGCAGAAGCGCGCCGCACCCGAGATCACCCGCGTGGCCCAGGAGTCCTCGGGAACGGAGCGCAGCCAGAAGCAGTCGCTGGTGATGAAGAAGGCGCTGGACGCGATGATCGACGAGAAGCTCGTCGACAGCGAACTCCGCGAGCTGAAGGTCAGCATCGGTGACAAGGAGGTCGACGCCGCGGTCGAGGAGGTGAAGAAGAGCTACAACCTCACCGACGAGCAGCTCAGCCTGGCGGTGGCCAAGGAAGGGCTCACCCTGACCGAGTACCGGGAGCAGATGCGGAAGCAGATCGCCCGCTACAAGCTCATCAACGAGAAGGTCCGCAAGAACATCAAGGTCTCCGAGGCCGACGTGAAGAGCGAGTACGACCGGATGATGCGCTCCGAGGGCGAGGACTACGAGGTCCACATCCGGCACATCCTCATCGCCGTCTCGCGAAGCGCGCCGCAGCCCCAGGTGGAGGAGGCCCGCCGCAAGGCCACGGCCATTGCCGTCGAGGCGCGGCAGCCCGGGGTCGACTTCGCCGAGCTGGCGAAGAAGCGGAGCGAGGGCAGCAGCTCGTCCGATGGAGGAGACCTCGGCTTCTTCAAGCGGGGCACCATGGTCCCCGAGTTCGAGAAGGTGGCCTTCTCCCTGAAGACCGGCGAGGTATCGGATCCGGTGCGCACCCAGTTCGGCTGGCACGTGCTGAAGCTGGAGGAGATCCGGAAGCTGGGGATGAAGCCCCTCGCGGAGGTCCGGCCGGAGATCGAGGAGCGGCTCCGCCGGCAGCAGGCCGAGCGGCTCACGACCCAGTACATGGAGACGCTCCGCAACGCCGCGGTGGTGGAGAAGAAGATGTGAGCACGCCCCCCGCGGCCAGCCGTCCGCGGGTCGGCATCTCCCTCGGAGATCCGTCCGGAATCGGCCCCGAGGTGGTGGACCGCGCGCTGGCGACCCCTGCCGTCCGCCGAGCGCTGGTCCCGGTGGTGTTCGGGGATGGCCCGAGCTTCGAGCGCCTCGCCTTTCTCCGGAAGCTCCCGCCCGTCGAGCCGGGTGCGGCACTCCCCTCCGAGGGACCCGCGCGGGTGGCCGTGACCGCTCTCGCGGCGAAGGATCGCGCGCCAGGGAAGCCGTCACGCGCCGGGGGCAAGGGGCAGCTCGCGTACGTCCGGGCGGCAGTGGCGGCGGCGCTCCGGGGCGAGCTGGACGCGCTGTGCACCGCGCCGGTGTCGAAGGAGCAGATCACCCGGACAGGGGTGCGCTTCATGGGGCACACCGAGCTGCTGGCGGAGGCATTCGGCCGCGAGGTGCTGATGCTGATGGACGGCCCGCGGGTGAAGGTCGCGCTGGCCACCAACCACCTCGCGCTCCGGGACGTGCCCCGGGCGCTGCAGAAGGTCCGACTCGCGGCGCAGCTCCAGCTCCTCTCGGCGTCGCTCCAGCCGGTGCTCGGGCGGCGGCCACGCATCGCGGTCTGCGGCGTGAACCCGCATGCCGGCGAGGGTGGGCTCCTGGGCGACGAGGAGGTACGGACGATCGCCCCGGCCATCGCGCTCGCCCGCCGCCGCGGCGTCGACTGCACCGGCCCCTGGCCGGCCGACGGGCTGTTCGCGCGACCCGACCACATGCCGGCGGACGTGGTGCTCGCGATGTACCACGACCAGGCGCTGGTGGTGGCCAAGGCGCTCGACTTCGACCAGACGGTGAACGTGACACTCGGGTTGCCCGTCCCACGGACGTCGCCCGACCACGGCGTCGCCTACGACCTCGCGGGGAAGGGCAGGGCGAGCGCCGAGCCGATGGTGGCCGCGCTGCTCAAGGCCGCACAGCTCGCCGCACCCCGGGGACGTGCGCCGGGTCGCGCCGCTTCCACAGCACGGGCAGGTCGACGTGCATCACTGACCGGTCGGCTCAGACCGGCGCCGGGGTGAGCGTGATCTCCGCGATCTCCGGCGTGGAGAAGAGCCGCATCGGCGGGCCCCAGAAGCCCGTCCCGCGGTGCGCATAGACCCAGACGCCGAGCAGCTTGCGGAGCCCCTGGACCACCGGCTGCTGGAGCCGGACGAAGAGGTGGAAGGGGAAGATCTGTCCCCCGTGGGTGTGGCCCGAGAGCTGGAGGTCCACCCCGTGGGGTGCAGCGCCGGTCACCGCCTTGGGCTGGTGGGCAAGGAGCACCCGGGGAACTCCCTCCGGCGCACCGGCGAACACCAGCTCGGGACGGCTCTGGTGGTCGGCGAGGAACCGGCCCCCGTGCAGGTCAGGCATGCCGCCGATCACCAGCCTGCCGCCCTCACGCTCGACCACCCGGTGCTCGTTGTGGAGCACGGTGAGCCCGAGCTGCTCCACCATCCGCACCGACTCTCGGCCGCCCCAGTAGTACTCGTGGTTCCCGGTGACGAAATACACCCCGTGCGGCGCCTCCAGGTCTGCAAGTGGCCGGAGCAGACGCTCCACGACGTCCGGCGGCCCGTCCACCAGGTCACCGGTGATGGCAACCACGTCCGGCCGGAGCGCGTTCACCCGGTCGACCACGCGGCGGAGGAAGGCCTCGCCGATCCGGTCGCCGATGTGGAGGTCGCTGATCTGCACGATGCGGAGCCCGGACATCCCGGGGGCCAGCTTCGACAGCGGCACCGTGACCCGGCTCAGCACCAGGCGCCACCGCGCCGTCCACACGGCGAACGGAACGAGCAGCGCGGTGCCCAGGGCGATGACCACTGCCTGCACGCGGGCCTGCGTCAGCTGCGCCGCGACGTCCGGCCACCCGTGCAGCAGGGCGTAGAGCAGCCGTCCCAGATCCGTGACGACGGTGACCGTGAGCAGGACACCGGACACGCCGAGCCAGCCAATGGCCAGCGGTGGAAAGACCCGGCTTGGCCACCCCCGGTCGCGCCGGCTGAAGACGAAGCCCACCGGGACGGCGAGCACGAGCAGCGCCAGCAGCACGCACCCGGCGACCGTCACGGGCGCGGGAAGCCCCGGATCCACGAAGAGTCGGCGTGCAACATACGCGTGAAGAAGCGCGAACACCGCGATGGCGGTGAGGAAGGGTACGAGGAAGCCGGACCTGCGACGTGGGCTCATACAGTGCTGTGGAGGGCTAACGGGTACAGGCGCTTTCTGCATGCGAACGGGCCGTTCGCCCAGCAGGTCACCGTGCAGAAAGGAACCCCTCCAGAGGCCCGAAGCAATCGCGGGAGACGGTAGGCGTCTCTAGGGCACGGCGGTGATGAGTTGCCGCCGGTGAGGGAAGGACACGCTGCAGTCATGAACTCGATCATCTCGGAAAAGCGATTCGCCTTCGTCGCGTTGCCGCTCCTGCTCGCGACACTTGCACTCTTCTACGTGCTCGGGGCGGCCGCGCTGTTCGCCGAGGCGGCGCAAGCGCACCAGGACATGGCACGGCACGGGCGCAGCGAGCTCGTCTCGCCAGTCATCGAGATCCGCGGCTAACAGCCGGGACCTGGGCGGAGAGCCGAGCACGGTTCTCCGCCTCGAAGAACGGCGCGCGTAGCAGGGAGGACAGCGCGCGCTTGGGGATGCACCAGAGCTGAAGGGAATCCTCCCATTCGCCGAGCACCGCCACCGCGCAGGCCTCGGCGTCGTCTCGAAACTCCTCGTTGCAGCGCTCGACGAGGTCTCGCGGATCCCGGACGTCCCAGCTCTCCTCGCCGCGGCCAGCGTCGACGATGAGCGCGACCTCCGGATCGTCCCGGACGTCGAGCACCTTGAGGAGCCGCGCCCGACCGCCGATCCCCTCGCACAGCGGCCCGATGAGCTCGTCGGGGCGGAGATCGAGCGCGATGCTCAGCCCGCCCTCCAGCACGCCGGCGTCGCAGAGCGCGGTGAGGGCGTGTGCTTCCGGTGGGACGTGCGCGCCATCGGCGAGCAGTCCCAGGCGCTCGAGATCGGACCTCAGGCTCATGGAAGGGTAGGTCTGCCCTCAGGAACGGGCAGGCGCAACTCCTCCGCGCCGAATTCCGGGTCGGCGGGCGCCACCACCACACGATTGGCGCCCGAGCCGCGCAGCGCGAGCGGGTCGCCCTCGGCGCGTCCAGACTGGTCTCCGGTCAAGTTGTCGGCTCGGGAGAGATGCCGCGTGGTGGGTCGGGCGACGGTGGTGGGAACGGAGGTTCCGGAGCGACGACCTGGTTCTTGCCCCGGCGCTTGGCCTCGTACAGCCGGGCGTCCGCCCGGGACAGCACCGCATCCAACGTCTCGCCATCGGCGGGCCAGCTCCCGAGGCCGGCGCTGACGGTGACCTGCCGCTCCTCGCGGCCCACCTGGATGGCGACCCGGGCGAGCTCGGCCCGGATGTGCTCCACCCGGAGACGGGCCTGCTCCACCGCCGTCTCGGGAAACGCGACCACGAACTCCTCGCCGCCGTAGCGCGCCACGAGGTCGCTCTTGCGCACCGAGGCCCGGAGCCTGGATGCCACGACTTGCAGCGCCCGGTCACCCGCCGGGTGCCCGAAGGCGTCGTTGAAGGCCTTGAACCCGTCCAAATCGAGCATGGCGACGCTGAGCGGGGCCCCCCGGCGGCGAGCGCGGGACAGCTCCTCGTCCACCCGCTCCTCGAACGGGGCTCGCTGCGACAGTCCGGTGAGGTGGTCCACCCCGACCATCAGCCGCAGGCGCTTCGCCCGCTCCGCCACCGCGGCCATGATGATCCCCGCGAGGCCGAGCAGGAAGAAATGCACCGCCAGGCTCGTCCAGGCGAAGTCCTCGTGTTCCTCGCCATCGATTCCCAGGGGACCCGTGGCAAACGCGTTGAGCACCGCGTACTCGAGGATGCAGAGCGCTGCGGTCCAGGCGCAGAGCCGCCAGTCGTAGCGGAGCCCCGCGCTCATGATGACCAGGAAGTAGAGCTCGTAGAAGGTCCGGGTGTGCGCTGCCACATCGGCCCCACCGACCAGCAGCACGAACAGCATCGCCGCGGTGGTGAGAGTCACGTCGGCGGCGCAGCTCAGCCACTGCACCCAGCCGTCCGTCACCCGGAACGCGAGCCAGGCCAGCAGCACCGAGTACGCGAGGCCGGCCGCCAGAAGCGCGGTCAGGGCGGTCCAACCCGGGGGAGGGGCCAGGCTGATCACCAGCGCGCCCAGTCCTGCCACCAGGAACAGCCGCACACCGGCGACCCAGCGCTCCCCGGACACGCGCGCGCGGAGGATCATCTGGTCGGTCTCCGGGGCGAGCTGCCCGAGGAGACCGGCGATCGCGCGCTGGAGCCAGTGCGTGGCGGGGAACGTCACGGCGCGAGGAACTGTACGGTCCCCGACCGGGCGGGGCGAGCGGAGTCTGCGGTGCCCAGGCAATCTCGCGCGGGTCAGGGTAACCCCTTGAACCTTCGGTCATCTAGCCACCACGGGGTCCAGTTCGCGAGGTCCTCCGCACCGCCGGCGCGGAGCGCGTCGCGATATTGCTTCGACAGAGGCTCGCGGCAGCGCAGTGACCAGGTGAAGAACTCATCCTGCGGCAGATCGCGGCGGGCCTGCAGATACTCCTCCGAATGCATCTCCGGGCACTCGAGCACCGCCTCCACGAACTCAGCGGGCGGCGCATACCGATGGGAGCGGATGTAGTGGGCGATCAGCGAGGGCGCGACGTAGACACAGCCCTCACCCGGGATGAAGAGGTTCAGCTGTCCCATGGAGAGGACACGGTCACCCACGCGGATGGGCTCCGGCCGACTGCGAATACCACCCATACGAGCATAGATTTCCCGGTACCGGGCCGACCTCTCCTCGCCGGGCTGGAGGGTGCGCTTGAGCTCCTCCTCCAGCGCAACGGTATCCTCGGAGGCCGGTGGGACTTCCCAGGAACAGAGCTCGCACTGGTGACGGCCCCTGAACATGACCGGGGCCCAGGGGTCGAGGAGCATCAGACAGAGACGCTCGAAGAACTCCGGGCGAACTTCACCCTGCTGGTACGGATAGCTCCATCCGAGCCACCCCACCGCGCGCAACGCGGGGAACGAGAACTCCCTGAAGTAGTCGATGGGGCCGAGAGCCGCGTAGTGGGTCATCACCGGGTTCTCCCGGCGAGAGGCTACACGTTGAAGCGGAAGTGCATGCAGTCGCCGTCGCGGACGACGTACTCCTTGCCCTCGATCCGCAAGAGGCCCTTCTCCCGGACCGCGGCCTCGCTCCCCAGGCGGATCAGCTCTTCCCAGCCGAACACCTCGGCCTTGATGAAGCCCCGCTCGAAGTCCGAGTGGATGACGCCGGCGGCCTCGGGCGCCTTGGCGCCCTTGTGGAAGGTCCAGGCGCGGCACTCCTGCTCCCCGACGGTGAAGAACGTCTGCAGACCGAGCATCCGGTACCCGGCGCGGACCACCTTGTGCAGCCCAGGCTCGGACAGCCCCACCGATGCGAGGAAGCCGGGGCGCTCCTCCGGAGGCAGCTGCTGGATCTCCGCCTCGATGCCGGCGGCCAGCGCGACCATCGCGGCCCCCTCCGACTCGGCGAGCGCCTGCACCTGCGCCACCAGCGGGTCGGTGGCCTCCTTGCCGAGCTGGGACTCGCCGATGTTCGCCACGTAGAGCACGGGCTTGTCGGTCAGGAGGAACAGATCCCGGAGCAGCTTGTGGTCGTCCGCCGAGAGCTTCTGGGCGCGCACGGTGATCGCCGCGTCGAGACCGGCCTTCACCCGGTCCAGCAGCGCGAGCTCCGCCTTCGCCTCGTCTCCGGCCTTGCCCCCTGCCTTCGCCGTCTTCTGGGCCCGCTCGCGGCGCTTCTCCACGGTGTCCAGGTCCTTGAGGCAGAGCTCGGTGTCGACGATGTCGCGGTCGCGCCGCGGGTCCACCCCGCCCTCGACGTGGGTGACGTTCGGGTCCTCGAAGCAGCGGAGCACGTGCAGCACCGCGTCCACCTGGCGGATGTTGGCCAGGAACTGGTTGCCCAGCCCCTCGCCCTTGCTGGCTCCGCGGACCAGCCCGGCGATGTCCACGAACTCCAGCGAGGTGGGGATGGTCTTCTGCGGCTTCACCAGCGCCGAGAGGCGGTCCAGCCGCTCGTCCGGGACCGGCACCACTCCCACGTTCGGCTCGATGGTGCAGAAGGGGTAGTTCGCCGCCTGCGCACCCGCAGACGACAGGGCATTGAAGAGCGTGGACTTGCCCACGTTGGGCAGTCCGACGATGCCGATTCCGAGTGCCACGACGACTCCGGACCTGTCCCTTGCCTAGACCTTCGGCTCGGGCCGGCCGGTGCCGGTGACGCGAGAGATGTCCGACAGGTACTGGTTGGCGAGGTCCTTCTGGGTCTTGTCGTCGAGCTGCTTGTTGAGGAGCTTCTCGGTGATCTGGATGGCCAGGTCGGCGGCGGTCTTCTTGATGTCGTGCACTGCCCGAACGCGCTCGTTCTCGATCTCCCGCAGCGCATCGATCTTCTGCGCCGCGGCCTCGGACCGGGCCTTCGCCACCAGCTCGGTGCGGAGCTTCTCCACGTCCTCGACGTTGCGCCGCATCATCTCCGCGGCCTCGGACCGCGCCTTCTGGATGGCGTCCTTCTGCTCCGCCAGGAGGCGCTCGGCCTCGGCCCGCTCGCGCTTGGCCGACTCGATCGACGCGGCGATGGCCTTCTCCCGCTCGTCCACCACCTTCAAGATCGGGCCCCACGCCACGCGACGGAGCAGCAGGGCCACCAGGAAGAAGGTGACCAGCGTCCAGAAGATGAGGCCCGGACGGACATCGACGAGGTTGGAGGCGGCGAGGACGATGGGCATGTGCATGTCTCGGAGGTCAGTGGGCCCGGGAGCGCCCGCTGGGGGGGGCCCCGGGCCACGGTCGACGTGACTCAGCCGGCCTTGGTGGCGAGGAGGATGCTGACCACGAGGCCGAACAGACCGACGCCTTCGATGAGCGCGGCGGCGATGAGCATGGTGGTCCGGATGTCGCCCGTGGCCGCCGGCTGACGGCCGGTGGCGTCGAGGGCAGAGGCAGCGAGCCGGCCGATGCCCAGGCCGACGCCCAGCACGCAGAGGCCGGCGCCGATGCCCGCGGAGAGGAACGAGTATGCGAGGTTGGTCATGACTTTCTTGTTCTAACTTTCGACGTCAGGACCCGCTTGTGGGGGGGTCGTGGGTGCCCTTTGGGACGACCTCCCGCGGGCCGCATCCGGCCGCGGGGTCCTTTTCGAGCCGATTACCCCGGCGCGTGGCCCTCGGCGTGCTCCTCGTGAGCGTGCGCGTCGTGGGCATGCTCCTCGTGGTGGCCCATCGCCACCCCCATGCCGATGAAGAGCGCCGAGAGCATGGTGAAGATGTACGCCTGCAGGAAGGCGACGAAGAGCTCGAGCAGGTAGATGAAGATGGCGAACGGCACCGCGACCACCGACACCGCGACGTTCCCGATGATGAAGATCAGCCCCAGCAGGCTGAAGAGCACGATGTGCCCGGCCAGCATGTTGGCGAAGAGCCGGAGCATCAGCGCGAAGGGCTTGGTGAAGAGTCCGAGGATCTCCACCGGGATCATGATCGGCCAGATCCACCATGGCGCGCCGCCGGTCATGTGCTTGAAGTACCCGCCGATACCCGCCGCCTTGACGCTGGCGAACTGGGTCAGGACGAAGGTGCAGAGCGCGAGGGCGAGCGTCACGCCCAGGTTGCCGGTGGCGGTGGACGCCCAGGGCACCAGGCCGAGCAGGTTCAAGGTCAGGATGAAGAAGAACACCGAGAGGAGGTACGGGGTGTAGCGAGGCCCCTCCTGCTTTCCGATGTTGGGAATGGCGATCTCGTTGCGGACGAAGATCACCAGCATCTCCAGGATGTTCTGCCGCGGGCCGTGCGGGACCGGCTGCTTCGGGTTCCGGTTGGCACCGAAGGCGAACAGCAGCACCACGATGAGCGAGCCCACCATCATCCAGAACGAGTGCTTGGTGAAGGTGAGGTCCAGGCATCCGGCAGTGAGGCTCGCCGGCGTCTCCGGGTCCAGGGGGCACGCGCCGGCCTTGAACGGGACGCGCCACACCGGGAAGTGGATGACGTACTCCTTGTCGGTGAGCGGCACCTGGAAGCCGACCTCGGGTGAGTCGGCAACGTGCTCGAGGATGTACGACGAGGTGTCGACCTTCTCCTCGCCATGGCCGCCGGCCGCGTGCTCTCCGGACGCAGGGGCGGTCTCGTGCGCCGGCGCGTGACCCTCCTGGGCCCGCGCGGCCACCGACACCGCCAGCACTGCGCACCACAGCCACCGCCGCATCACGTCGCTCCTCGCCGCTGGCCCCGCGCGGCGACCAGCACGTACGTCATTTCCAGGCACAGGGCCACCACGAACAGCCCGAAGAACGCCAGGGTGTAGGCCCCCACGTCCTCGTGCTGCGCCCGCACCCACCGGTACCCGCCGAACCACGCCCCGAGCCGCAGCACCAGCCCCGCCACGCTCGCTCCCAGCGCCACCTGGATGCTGCGCCGGACCGCCACCGACTTCCCCACCAGCACCACCGCGCTGGCCAGCACCGACACCACCACTCCGGCGCGCGTCGCCACCGTTCCCGTCAGCCACCACGCCACCGCGCCCACCACGGCCAGCGCGCCGATGAACCCGAGCAGCTTCATCGCTTCTTCAGCGAGTTGAGCCCCTGGATGAGGCCGTAGAAGCCCGCGCCCATCCCGAGGAACAGCCCGACGATCAGTCCCCACGGCGAGCTGTGCAGCTTGCCGTCGGC
>JADGQZ010000315.1 GCA_017881345.1 Myxococcaceae bacterium
CGCTTCTCGGCGAAGGCCCGGAGTCCCTCGAGACGGTCTTCCGAGCGGAGGACCGTCTCGTACTGTTCCAGCTCGAGCGCGAGTGCGGCGTCCATCTCGAGATCCAGGCCGCGGTCGACCGCCCGCTTGGCCGCGGCGACGGCGAGCGGGGCGTTCTCGGCGATCTGCTCGGCGACGGCGAGGGCGACCTCGAGGAGGCGTCCCTCGGGCGCGAGGCGCTGGACGAGGCCGATGGCGAAGGCCTCTGCGGCGTTCAGGCGCCGTCCGGTGAGGATGAGGTCCTTGGCGCGGCCCGGGCCGATGAGCCGCGGGAGGCGCTGGGTGCCGCCGCCCCCGGGGATGATGCCCAGGCGGACCTCGGTGAGGCCAAGCTCGGCGGCGGGCGCAGCGATGCGCAGGTCGCAGGCCAGGGCGAGCTCGGTGCCTCCGCCCAGGGCGGATCCGTTGAGGGCGGCGATGAAGACCGTGTTGCTCTCCTCGATGGCGCGGAGGGTGCGGCGCAGCCCGCCCAGGAAGGCGCGCACCTCGGCCTCGGACATGGTGGCGCGCTCCTTCAGGTCGGCGCCGGCGCAGAATGCCTTGTCCCCGGCGCCGGTGAGCACGACGACGCGCACCTCCCGGCCGGCGGAGACCCGCCCCACCCGCGCCTCGAGCTCGGCGAGCACCGCACGGCTGATGGCGTTGCGCGTGTCCTCGGCATCGAGCGTCCAGACCTCGACCGGTCCCCGGCGCTCCTCCCGGAACGTTCCCATGTGTGCAATCTCCCTGGCTCTCTCGCCCCCGGAGGCACCTAGGTCGACCGGACCCCGGATGGCAAGGTGGCGTGGTCCACCGTTACACTTCCTCCCCGCCGGCGACCGGCGACGATGAACCGACGCGCGAGCCTGTTCGCCCTGTTCCTCCTGCTGGCCCTTCCCGCCCTGGCGCGGGTGGGTGGCGGCCAGCACTACAGCGGCTCCTCCTCGTCGAGCTCGCATTCCTCGAGCTCCCACGTCTCGAGCGGCTCCCACTCCTCGGGGTCCTGGTCGGGCGGGGGTGGCGGATCCTCGGGTGGGGACCTTGGATTCATCCTCTTCTTCCTGAACCACCCGCTCTTCACCCTGGCGGTGATCGGGGTGGCGTTCGTGGTCTGGCGGGCCTACGCGCGGAACTTCGGGGCGACGGCCAACACGCAGCGGGCCTTCGAGCAGGCCGACAGCCGTGGGCTGGCCCAGCCCTCGGCGCGGGACGTCACCGGCTGGGTGGATGCGCTGCATGCCTCGGATCCGGGCTTCGACCTGCTGGCGTTCCTGGACCAGGTGAAGGCGCTGTTCCTCCGGGTGCAGGAGGCGTGGGCAGCCGGCGACCTCTCTCCGGTGCGACGCGACCTGTCCGACGCGACCTTCCAGCGTTTCCGGGTGCAGCTCGAGCTCCTCCGTTCGCAGGCGGTCCGGAACGTCACCGAGGAGATGGCGGTGCTGGATCTCCAGCCGGTGGGTCTTGAGCGGACCGCAGCGTTCGACACCCTCCACGTGCGGATCCGGGCGCAGGCGCGCGACGCGGACGTCCCCCTGGGGCTCCCGGCCGAGGAGGCGCGGGCGCGGGCGCGGGGTGCACCGCTCGCCCCGTTCACGGAGGTGTGGTCGTTCGTCCGGCGACCGGGAACGCGGTCCCGCAAGGACGGGGCGCTTCCGCCGGGCAAGTGCCCGAACTGCGGGGCCCCGTTCGACGGCGGAGCGGCGGGCAACTGCACGTACTGCGGGGCGATCGTCAACAGCGGTGCCTACGACTGGGTGCTGGCGGAGATCACCCAGGGGATCGAGGCGGGCACGGAGCCGGTCGAGGTGCCCGGCCTGGCGTCGCTGCGCGCGGAGGATCCGGCGCTCTCGCTCGAGGTCCTCGAGGACCGGGCCTCGCTGCTCTTCTGGAGCTGGATCGACGCCCAGTCGCGGGGCGAGCCGCCGCGCATGGCAAAGCTGGCCACGGCCGACCTCGTGTCCGGGATGTCGGCGGACATGACTGCCCTGCGAGGTCGCCAGCGGGCCCGGGTGTTCCTGCAGGCAGCGGTGGGGAGCGTGGCGGTCCAGGCCATCGAGGCCGGAGGGGCGACCACGCTGGCGCACGTCGAGATCCGCTGGAGCGCGCAGATGGGGGTCGTACCGACCGGGACGCCGCCCGGGGCGCTGGCCACGCTGCCCCAGCGGTGGATCTTCTCCCTGGCGCGGAAGGCTGGCGTGAAGACGGATGCCGCGCGAGGCATGGCGACGGCCCGCTGTGGCAACTGCGGGGCGCCGCTGGGCGACTCGGTGCAGCCGACGTGCGATCACTGCGGGGCGACGCTGAACGACGGCGCGCACGACTGGGTGCTGGCGCACGCCGAGCCGTTCGAGGTGTGGGCAGCGCGTTCACGGTCACAGCCGCCGCTCCAGGGCCCAGCGACCTCGGGAGCGCGGGACACGGTGCTGGACGCGGCAGAGCGGCAGCGGCTGCTCTACACGATGGCGGCGATGGCGGCGGCGGATGGAGCGGTGGACGAGCGCGAGCGCCGGATGCTGAAGCTGTGTGCCGAGCGGTGGGGCGTCCCCTACGAGAACGTGGAGCTGGCGCTGAGCGCGGATCCGGCGCTGTTCGAGCGGCTGGTCCCCCAGCCCGGGCCCGGGGGCGAGACCTTCCTCCGAACGCTGGTGCAGCTGGCGCTCGTCGACGGCAAGGTGGACCGTCAGGAGCGGCGGATGCTCGAGGCGGCGGCTGCGCGCCTCGGGCTGACCGAGCGATTGCCCGAGTTGCTGGCGCGCTTCGGGCTCGGATAGCGCGCGCTTCGGCGGCGGCTCATCGACTCAGCGATCGGGCTGCCAGCGCGCCTGGACGCGTGCCACAGGCTCGAAGGCGTCGATGACCTTGGCAGAGACGCCGTACTCGACGACCTCGACCGGTCCGGCGGCAGGACAGACGACGTAGAGGAGCGGCGCGAGCGGATCGGTGGGTCGTGGGTCCTCGAGGCGGATCTCGGTGCACGGAGCCGCCTTGGGGCCGCATCGCCCGGTGCTCTTGCGGGAGACGGTCATCCCGTACTTGGCGAGGCGGCCAACCGCGTCCTTCTCGGCCTCGGCACAGCCGCCACCGGGAGCACGGATCCACATGGTGGGAATGTGGCGATCGACCTTGAAGGGTCCGGTGTCGGTCCCCGCGCAGAGGACGGAGTCCTTGCCGTACGCCGGCGGGCAGTCCCCGACCTCCCAGCCGGGCGGGGCGAAGGACCGCCGCGCGTCCAGCACACCGGCGTCCTGGCCTGCGCCCAGGCCGACGCCTCCGACCACGAGCACGAGCGCCCCGAGCAGGCGACCCGGCGTCGCGCCGGGGTACCCACGTCGGGCGTGCGTCCCCGCATCGGAGAAGCGTTCGAACCGGGTGCCCACCTTCAGCATGACGGTCATCTCCAAGGAGCGTCCGGAGGTGCCGGCGCGTCGCTTCGCAGCGGCGGCCCCGCGTTGCAGTGACGCTATCGCCGCTGGAACTGTCCCCCAAACACAACATGGGGGACAATCCGGAACGCGTCTTCGGGAGCGGGCAGACCCCCTCAACCCCGGAGCGCCAGGGCTCTCGCTGGCCGGGCCGTCCCGGAGTGACCGTCGTCGGCCTCTCCTCGGGGCGGCTCAGCCTTCAGCCGGCCGCTCTCAGCAGCTCCCGGGCAATGACCAGCCGCTGGATCTCGCTGGTCCCCTCGTAGATCGTCTGCACCCGCGCGTCGCGCAGATATCTCTCCACCGGGAACTCGTCGATGTACCCGTATCCCCCGTGCAGCTGGACCGCCTTGTCCGCCGCCCGGTTCGCCAGCTCCGAGCCGAACAACTTCGCCATCGACGCCTCACGGGTGAACGGCCGCCCGGACTCCTTGAGATTGGCCGCCCGGAAGGTGAGCAGCTCGGCCGCAGCGAGCTCGGTCTGGATGGTGGCCAGCATGAACCGGACGGCCTGGAAATCGGCGACCGGCTTGCCGAACGCCTTCCGCTCCCGCGTGTAGCGCACCGTCGCCGCGAGCGCCGCCCGCGTGACGCCACAGGCCTGGGAGGCGATCCCGATCCGCCCCCCGTCGAGCGCCATCATCGCCAGCTTGAACCCCTCGCCTTCCCCTCCGAGGAGAGCATCCCCCTTCAGCCGGCAGTCCTCGAACTGGAGCGGCACCGTCGAGGATGCCCGGAGGCCCATCTTGTCCTCGTGCTTCCCGACCAGCAGACCTGGCGCGCCACCCTCGACGATGAACGCCGAGAGGCCCCCTGCCCCGCCGGCTCCGGTCCGGGCCCAGACGACGATGACCCCGGCCCTGTCCCCCGAGGTGATCCACTGCTTGGCGCCGTCGAGCACCCAGCCGCCGTCCTTGCGCATGGCCCGGGTCTCGAGCGCCGAGGCGTCGCTCCCGGCCTGGGGCTCGGACAGGGCGAAGGCGCCGGCCACGGCGGCTCCCGAGGTGAGGCGCGTCACGTACCTCTGCTTCTGGGCCTCGGTGCCGAACTTGCTGATCAGCTCGGCGCACATGTTGGTCACCGCCATGGCGACGGCGGTCGAGGCGCAGGCTTCGGCGATCTCCATCATCGCCAGGGCGTACGCGGTGGCCCCCGCCTCTGCCCCGCCGTACGCCGCCGGAACGTTGACCCCGAGCAGCCCGAGCTCGGCCATCTCGCGGAGCAGCTCGGCGGGGAAGGTTCCGGTCCGGTCGCGCTCGCGGGCGCCCGGTGCCACCCGCTCCCGGGCGAACGTCCGTGCGGTGTTGCGCACCAGCGCCTGGGTCTCGGTGAGGTGCAGTTCCATCAGCGGACGGCCTTGAGGTTGAACGGGTAGTCCACCGGGTGGTCCTTCCCATCGGGAGGCACGGGAAAGACCATGGTGGAGAGCACCGTCTCCACGCACCGGTGCAGGGTCGGGTCCTTGAGCGTGGTGCCCTTCTTGAGGACCTTGGGCTGCCGCACGGTGCCTGCAGGGGTGATGATGAAGTGGGTCTGGAGCGTGCCGTCCACCGGCTTGTCCTGCGTGGCGAGGGTCTGTTCCCAGCAGCGCTCGATCTGCGGCTGCTTGGCGCGGACGACCTCGCGCAGGGTATCGGGGGTGAAGGGCAGCTTCTCCGGGCCGGAGCCGCGGGCGGGCGTACCCGTCCCGACGGTGCTGTCCGGGGTGCCGGCATCGGGAGCAGCCGGGGCGGCGAGGAGGGCAAGCAGCAGCGGGACGAGCACGTTCACTCCTTCAGCAGGGCGCTGCTGATGACGATGCGCTGGATCTCGCTCGTGCCTTCGTAGATCTCGGTGATCCGCGCGTCGCGCACGTGGCGCTCGGCGTCGAACTCCTTGCTGTAGCCCTGCCCGCCGTGGATCTGCAGCCCCTTGTTGGCGACCCGGCTGGCCATCTCGCTCGCGTAGAGCTTGGCCATGGCGGACTCGGCGCTGTGCCGCACGCCCTGGTCCTTCATCGCCGCCGCCTTCAGGGTGAGCAGCCGCGCGGCGTCGATCTCGGTGGCCATGTCGGCGAGCATGAACTGGATCGCCTGGTGGTTGGCGATGGGCTGTCCGAAGGTCTTCCGGTCCTGCGCGTACCGGAGCGCCTCCTCGAAGGCGGCCCGGGCGATGCCGATGGCCTGTGCGGCGATGCCGATCCGCCCGCCGTCCAGCGTGGACATGGCCACCTTGAACCCGTCCCCCTCCTTGCCGAGACGGTTCTTCGCCGGGACGACCATGTCCTCGAAGAAGATGGAGCAGGACAGGGCGGCCGAGATGCCCATCTTCCGGTCCGGTGGCGCGCGGTTGAAGCCCGGAGTGCTGGTTGGAACGACGAAGGCGGTGATCCCGCGGTGGCCCGCCGCCCGGTCCGTCATGGTGAAGAGCACGATGGCGTCGGCCACCGGGCCGTTGGTGATCCAGTTCTTGCTGCCGTTGATGACGTAGCTGTCGCCCTTGCGGACGGCGGTGGTCTTCTGGGCGGCGGCGTCGGAGCCGGCCTCTGGCTCGGTCAGCCCGAAGCAGCCGAGCTTCTCGCCGCGCGCGTAGGGGATCAGGAACTCTTTCTTCTGGGCGTCGGTGCCGAACTTCATCACTGGGTCGCAGTAGAGGGAGTTGTTGACGCTCATGATCACGCCGGTGCTGCCACACCCGCGGCTGATCTCCTCGATCGCCAGCGCGTAGCAGACGTTGTCGAGGCCCGCTCCGCCCAGCGCCTCGGGGACCGCGACGCCCAGCAGCGAGAGCTCGCCGAGCTTCTTCACCGCGGCCTCAGGCCAGGTGTGGTGCTCGTCCCACTTGCGCGCGTTGGGGATCAGCTCTTTGGCCGCGAACTCCCGGCAGAGC
>JADGQZ010000316.1 GCA_017881345.1 Myxococcaceae bacterium
AGATACTCGAGGTTCACCTGGTGGCAGATGCCCGTGTCGGGCGGCACCACGCGGAAGTTCCGGAACGCCCCCTGGCCCCAGCGGAGGAAGGCGTAGCGCTCGCGGTTCCGGTCGAACTCGAGGTCGGCATTGGCCTGGAACGCCTGGATCGTCCCGAACTGGTCCACCACCACCGAGTGGTCGATGACCAGATCCGCCGGGTTTCGGGGGTTGATCTTGTTCGGGTCACCGCCGAGCGCGGCGAGCGCCTCGCGCATCCCGGCGAGATCGACCACCGCGGGCACGCCGGTGAAGTCCTGGAGGAGCACCCGCGCGACGTGGAACGAGATCTCCGTCTCGGGCGCAGCCTTGGGGTTCCAGGCGAGCATCTTCTCGATGTGCTCGCGCTTCACCACCCGCCCGTCCTCGTGCCGGAGGAGGTTTTCCAGGAGAACGCGCAGCGAAAACGGCAGCTGGCGGACGGCGGGGTGCGACTTGGCCAGCACGTCGAGCGAGAAGACCTCGTAGGTCTTGCCGCCAGCCTGCAGGCTGCCTCGAGTCTTGAACGAATCGGTGGTCATGGCCGTGAGGGGGTATGCAACACGGAAGCAACCGGCGCAACGACCGCGCGCCTGATGGGCCCCATGCGCCACACGCACGGGCAACGGGCCCCCGGCCTCCCTCTCCCCTGACACGGCCGACCAGGACGCCCCTGGAGACCGGCCGCGGCGCCCCTCGTCGAGCCAGGTTGCGCCGGGACCCTTGTCGCAGCCCCTGGTCACCTGTGGAACGAATCAGCATGACCGGATTGACCGGCCCGACTCCGGCCAAGCAGTCTCCGCGGCCATCATGGTCGACTGCCCGCACGTCGAGACGCTGAAGCCGGTGCACCCCAGCACCACGAAGGGTTGCGAGGACTGCCTGAAGATGGGCGGCCGCTGGGTGCACCTGCGCCTGTGCCGGTCGTGCGGGCACGTCGGCTGCTGCGACTCGAGCCCCAACCGCCACGCAACGAAGCACTTCCACGAGACGAAGCACCCGATCGTCCAGTCGATGGAGCCGGGGGAGGACTGGGGCTGGTGCTACGTCGACGAGGTCGATCTCGAGGGCGACGTGCTGCCACCGCGGATCTGAGTCGGGGGGGCCGCGGAGCTCCACCTCGAGGGGCGTTCCCCGGGGAGCGCCTAGCCGGTCTCGCCGAGCGCCCGGAGCGCCGCGGCGGCGACCGCCTGCCGCGCCGACGCCGGCTCGATGACCTCGGCCTCTCCACCGAAGGAAAGGATCCACTGCACCAGCCAGCGCTCGTCGCCGGTGACCCTCACCTCGACGCCGCCGTCGGTGAGCTCCCGGGCCTCGCCGCCGAAGCGCTCGCGGAGGTACGGCGCGGCGATGGCGGTGAACCGGACCCGCACCTCGCCACGTTCCGCCGGATCCGGCACGCGGGCCGGCGGCATCGAGCGCGGAGAGAAGCTCAGCTCGGTGCGCTGGATGCCGGTCATCCGGTCGAGGCGGAAGAGGCGCTCCGAGCCGCGGCCGAGGTCCCAGCCGTAGAGGTACCACTGCCCCCGGTGGTTGAAGACCTCCACCGGCTCGACGCGGCGATGCTCGACGGCGGTGCTCCCGCGGCCGGCGTACTCGAACTCGAGCACCCGGCGCTCCTCGACCGCGCGGGTGAGGATGCCCAGCTCCGCTGACGCCTGTGAGCGCGCGTTCACCGCGGTCCCCAGCTCCCGGTACAGCCGCTTGGCCTGCGCGGGCAGCACCTTCTCCAGCTTCGCCAGCGCCGAGGCGAGCGCGGTCTGCGCCGCCGGACGGAGCAGCTCGGCGGCGGAGGCGAGGGCGGCGGCCTCGGGACCGGTCAGCCGCGGCGGCTTGCTGAACCGCTGATCGAGGTCGACCCAGACCTGGTCGTTCTCGACGTGCAGGTCGATGAAGTCGTCAGGCTGGAACGGCGGCCGGCCCACCATGGTGAGCAGCTCGAGGTCGCGGAGCAGCTCCTCGCGGCTCACGCCCAGCTGCCTGGCCAGCGCGTCCACCGTCACCCCGCGGTGCCGGGCGACGTACGGGACCACGAAGAGGAGGCGCCGGAGTCTCTCGTGCACGTCGCTCACGCCTTGCCTCCATGCCGGGCGGCGACGGCCTGGGCCAGCGCCCGGAACCGGGCCCGCGCCGGCTCGGGCGAGAGGACGCGCGCCTGCGGCCAGAGCGCGAGCACGTGCTTGAGCAGCGCGTCGAGCAGGGTGACGGTGAGCACCACCTCGGTGCGGCCGCCCGTGCGCTCCAGCCGCCCGTCGGGGAAATGTGCGCCGGCCTGGGTCGCGAGCGGGCCCTGCAGCTCGAGCCGGACCTCGACCGGCGCCTCGATGCCCCACTGCCACGGAGCGTGCGGCACGTGCGTGTCGATGACGAACTCCTGCGGCACCTCGAAGTCGTGCGTCCGTGGCTTGCTGGTGTTCATCTTCAGCGCCCGGATGCGGTGGACGTGGAAGGTCCGCAGCCCCTGCCGGAGGTGGCAGTAACCCACGAGCGACCAGACCCCCCGGCGGAGCACGAGCCCGTACGGGTCCACCTTGCGCGTCGACGGCTGCGGGGTCTTGGGGGAGGCGTAGACCAGCTCCACCCACTTGCGGGCGCTGGCCGCCGCCCAGAGCGTCTCGAGGTGCTCGGGGAGCGCCGCCGTCTCCCGCACCGCGCCGAGCTCCATCCGCACCCGGGGCATGGCGAGCTCGCCGCCGGCGAAGAAGCCGATCTTCCGGAGCGCGTGCTGGAGGTCGTGCCGACCGGGGAATGCGCCCGAGGCCAGCGCGGCCGAGCCGGCCGCGTACAGCACCGCCATCTCCTCGGGGGTGAAGCCGGGCTCGGGGAGGTAGTAGGCGCTCCGGTCGAGGAGGTAGCCGTCCTTCCGATCCTCGTCGCCCTGGACGTAGGTGAGCGGGATGCCCAGCTCGAGCAGCTCCGCCTTGTCACGCTCGAACTTTCGCTCGGTGGCCTCGTCGCTGCCGCTCCCGTAGTCCTCGGAAAAGGACTCCTTGAGCTCGGCCCAGGACACCGGCTCGTGGGCATCGAGCAGCAGCGCCACGAGATCGAGCAGGCGTTCGGTTCGGTCCATGGCGGCGGGGGCGAAGCATGTGGACCAAGAACCCTGGCCCGTCAAGACGGGGAACGGGTGGTAGCGTCCCG
>JADGQZ010000317.1 GCA_017881345.1 Myxococcaceae bacterium
CGATGCGCAGTTCCTCGATGGAGCGGGCCGCGGTGGCCTGGTCGAGGATCTGCTCCTCGGCTGCTTCAAGTTCCGCGTCCGGTGCGTCTTCCAGGTCCTCGACATCTTCCTTGTCGAGAGCCGGCCCCTGCGCGAGCGCGGCGCTGCTGGGCGAGATCTTCACGCCCGCCGGGGTGAAGGGCGCGTCGGAGGGCCTGCGCCCCTACGGCTCGGGCCCCATCCCGCCGCCCACCCCCTCGCCGCACCAGAAGCTCGTTTTGTTCACCGAGCACCGCGACACCCTGACCTACCTCCAGGGCAAGATCTCGACCCTGCTCGGGCGCCCCGAGGCCGTCGTCGTGATCCACGGCAACATCGGACGCGAGGACCGCTTGCGGGTGCAGGAGTCGTTCAAGACCAACCCGGACGTTGCGGTCCTGCTGGCGACCGACGCGGCGGGGGAGGGGATCAACCTCCAGCGCGCCCACCTCATGGTCAACTACGACCTGCCCTGGAACCCCAACCGGATCGAGCAGCGCTTCGGCCGCATCCACCGCATCGGCCAGACCGAGGTCTGCCACCTCTGGAACCTCGTCGCGGAGGAGACCCGCGAGGGCGACGTCTACCGCACCCTCCTGGGCAAGCTCGAGGAGGCGCGCACCGCCCTCGGCGGCCAGGTGTTCGACGTCCTGGGCAAGGTCCAGTTCGAGGGCAAGCCCCTTCGCGAGCTGCTGATCGAGGCCATCCGCTACGGCGACCAGCCCCACGTTCGCGCCCGCCTCACCCAGGTCGTGGAGCACGCCTTCAACTTCGACGAGATCCGGGACCTGCTCGAGGAGAAGGTCCTCGTCCACGACGCGATGGACGCCAGCCGAGTGATGCACATCCGCGAGGACATGGAACGCGCGGAGGCCCGCCGGCTCCAGCCCCACTACGTGGAGTCGTTCTTCCTCGAGGCGTTCGCGAGGCTCGGCGGCTCAGTCAAGCAGCGCGAGCCGCGCCGGTATGAGGTCACTCACGTCCCGGCGCCGGTGCGGAACCGGGACCGGCTCATCGGCCTCGGCGAGCCGATCATGCCCCGCTACGAGCGGATCGCCTTCGAGAAGCCGCTCGTCAACCCGCCGGGCCTGCCACTCGCCGCGTTCGTCCATCCCGGGCACCCGCTCCTGGGCGCCACCATCGACCTGACGCTCGAGCGCCACCGCGACCTCCTCCGGCGGGGCACGGTCCTCGTCGACGAGCTCGATCCCGGCACCAGCCCGCGCGTCCTCTTCTACCTCGAGCATGCGATCCAGGACGCCAGCCTCACCCGCTCGGGCGACCGGCGGGTCATCTCCAAGCGCGTCCTCTTCGTCGAGCTCGACGCCGAGGGCGCCGCGCGCCACATCGCCTACGCGCCCTATCTCGACTACCGCCCGCTGGCGCCCGGAGAGCCCAACGTCGAGGCCTTCCTCGCCCGCGAGGAGTGCGCCTGGATCACGCGCGACGTCGAGCACCGCGCCCTTGGACACACCATCGCCAACGTCGTGCCCGAGCATCTCGCCGAGGTCCGGGACCCGAAGCTCGCGCTCCTGGCCAAGACTGAGGCTGCGGTCAAGGACCGGCTGACCAAGGAGATCACCTACTGGGACCACCGGGCAGCGGAGCTCCGGGCGCAGGAGCTCGCGGGCAAGGTCAACGCCCGCCTCAACTCGGGCGAGGCCGGCAAGCGGGCCGACGCCCTCGAGGCGCGCCTGGTGAAGCGCATGGAGGAGATCGCGCTCGAGCGCCAGATCTCCCCGCTGCCGCCGGTCGCCCTGGGTGGCCTGCTTGTCGTTCCGGCCGGATTGCTCGCGGCGATGGCAGGGACCGCGGTCCCAATGGCGGCCCGGACCGCCGAGACGCAGGCATCCGCCGCCAGGGCAAGAAACGCCGTGATGGCCGTCGAACAGGCCCTGGGCTTCGAGCCCGTCGACCGCGAGTTCGAGCGGCTCGGCTACGACGTCGAGAGCCGCATCCCGGGCACTGGCAAGCTTCGCTTCATCGAGGTGAAGGGCCGCGTCGCCGGCGCCGACTCGATCACCGTCACCCGCAACGAGATCCTGTACTCGCTCAACAAGCCCGAGGACTTCATCCTGGCCATCGTCGAGTTCGCCGACGACGGAGCCGAGCGCATCCACTACCTGCGCCAGCCCTTCCACCGCGAGCCCGATTTCGGCGAGACCAGCCGCAACTACCTGATGGCGGAGCTGATCGCCCGTGCCGAAGCGCCCCGGTGACAGACCGTCGCGGGTGACGTCGCCGCAGTGTCGCAGTATAGTAAGGCAGTAAGCATCGCATTACTGAAGGGTCGCCATGCTGGCAGTCGCGAAGATCACCACAAAGGGTCAGACCACCATTCCGCAGGACGTTCGCGCCGCCCTGCACGTCGCGCCGGGTGACTTCATCGCGTGGGAGGTGAGCGAGGACGGCACAGCGACTGTGCGCCGTGTCCAGCCCATGGACATCGAGTACGTGCGCGCCCTCGAGGGGACGCTGGGCGAATGGGCGGGCGCTGCCGACGAAGAGGCCTACCGTGACCTTTGAGCGGTACGCCGTCGTGCGGGTCCCGTTCCCGTTCACGGATCGCGCGGCCACCAAGAACCGCCCCGCCCTCGTGCTCTCGGATCCGGTGTCGTTCAACGCGCCCGCCGGCCACTCGGTGATGGCGATGATCACTTCCGTTGACAACGCGCCATGGCCGCTTGACTGCACCATCGCCGATCTTGAGTCCGCCGGTCTCCCGGCCCCGTCCAAGGTGCGTTTCAAGCTGTTCACGTTGGACCATCGTCTCGTGAGGGGCGAACTCGGCAGGCTCTCTCTGGCCGATGCGGAGCGGGTGGGCGTGGGGCTGACCCGGTTGCTGGGCGTCAAGTCAGACGGCGAACAGCCGTGAGCCCTGGGCGGAGCCGAATGATGCGGACCGTAGCCAAGTTATCCCGGGAAGGTGACTTCGCCACGCCGGGCAACGATTGGAGGGCCGTCTGGTGACGGAGGCCCCGGGCCGGCTCGCGCGCACGTCCCCGGCACTGACGCTGGTCGCGCTCCAGCAGCTGACCCGGAACGCCGTGCTCCATCGGACCTACGAGAACACAATTACCCGGTGCGGGTGACCTGGTACGAGGACCGGCTGGAACCCTCAAGCACTACCGGAGTCTCATGCCTCTCGCGCAGGAGGCCCGCAAGCCGATGTTCCTCCTCACGCCGGCCGACGGGGCCCTTACCTGCGCCGGCCCTTCCACCGCGAGCCCGACTTCGGCGAGACCAGCCGCAACTACCTGATGGCGGAGTGGATCGCCCGTGCGGGGCCTCCCAGGTGATCCAGCGGGACCGAGCAGGCAGATTGTCACTTTGCGCAGGACAACAGGGGACTATAGTGTCCTTCCAGAAATGACAATCTCGCACGATCTCCTGCGCCTCAAGCTCGCCGAATCGCTGGCGGCCCGAACGGGCGACCTGACGCGGCGAGAAGTGCGCCTGCCCGGAATCGCCGGCAAGGCGTTCGCCGTGATCGGCGTCCGCCGGAGTGGCAAGACCTCGTTCCTGGCCCAGAACCGGGCAGACCGCCTGGCCTCGGGTCGCTCGCCGGAGGGTCAGCTCATGCTCTCCCTCGAGGACGAGCGCCTCGCGGGAATGTCCGTGGCGGACCTCGGGTGGCTGCTCGAGGAGCACGCCCGCCAGTTCCCGGGTCTGCGCGAGGCCGGCGTGATGACGATCTACCTGGACGAAGTCCAAACGGTGCCGGGCTGGGAGGGCCTCGTCCGCCGCCTCATGGATGCCGGGGGCGTGGAGGTGTTCGTCTCGGGCTCCTCCGCCAAGCTCCTCTCTCGCGAGGTGGCGACGAGCCTGCGCGGCAGGGCCATGGAGGTGCTGGTCCACCCGTTCAGCTTCCGCGAGGCCCTGCGCCACGCCGGGGCCGAACCCGCCGAGCCGTTCGAGCGGCTGGGACCCGTGGACCGTGCGGCGCTGGACCAGCGGCTCCGGCGCTACCTTGCCGAGGGTGGCTTCCCGGAGGCACAGGGCGCCTCGCCGGCCGACCGGGCGGCGCTGCTCGGCGGCTACGTGGACGTCGTGGTGCTCCGGGATGTCATCGAGCGCCACGCCGTCAGCAACCCGCTCGCCCTCCGCTGGGTGGAGCGCCAGTTGCTTGCCAGCCCCGGTGGGACGTTCTCGGTGAAGAAGCAGTACGACACGCTGCGATCCCAGGGCGTCCCGGTCGGCAAGGACACGCTCCACGACTACCTGGCCTACCTGGAGGATGCCTTCCTGGTTCGCACAGTCGCCATGCACAGCGCCTCCGAGCGCCAGCGGATGGTCAACCCGCGCAAGGCCTACCCGATCGACCCCGGGCTGATCGCGCTCTTCGAGCGCAGCGGCCTGACGCACCAGGGGATGGCATTGGAGACGGTTGTCATGCTGGAGCTCGAGCGTCGCGGGTACCAGGTCTCCTACGTTCGGACGCCGGGAGGGTTCGAGGTGGACTTCCTCGCCCACCGCCCGGGCGACGCGCCCCTGCTCGTGCAGGTCTCCCTGGAGACCGAGGGCGACGTGACCTGGGACCGCGAGCTGCGCGCCATCGAAGCCGCCGCCCCGGGGCATCCGGATGCGCGACCGATCCTCGTGACGCTCGACGCCGCGCCGCCAACCCGGCCGCTCCCGCCGGGCATCACCTGGATGCCGGCCACGGAATGGCTCCTCGAGGAGGCGCTGCCCGTCCTCGACGGCGTACCGAAGCGCGAACCGTGAGCCCTGGGCGGAGCCGAGTTATGCGGATCTTAGGCAAGTCATGCGGGAACGATAACCTCGCCACGCCGGGCATCGACTGGAGGACCATCGGGTGACGGACGCGTCCGTGAAGGTGCGCAAGAAGCTGATCGAGGTCGCGCTCCCGCTCGAGGCCATCAACGTCGCGTCCGCGCGGGAGAAG
>JADGQZ010000318.1 GCA_017881345.1 Myxococcaceae bacterium
AAGCTCTTCCAGCCCTGAGCATCGACGGCCAGCCCCGTGCCGGCCATCTTCCCCTTCACGCGGGGCTGAAGGCGCACCGGCGCTGCCTGCCGCTCTGCAGGGCCTCCCGGGGCGCCAGGGAGGCCGAGGAAGCACCGAGTGGTGCCCTGCGCCGTGCGCGGGCCACCACGGGGTCAGGAGACGACGCCAACGCCGTGCGCGGGTCTCACGAGACGAGCCCAGGGAGCCGCGGGCTCGCGTCGGGGGGCCGTCCCCCGGGCCAGGGGCCAAGCCTGACGGACCTGCGGGCCGGCGCCCTTCCGGTCGCGCCAAGAAAACAACCGGCCGGCACCGCGTCCCGGGGGGGAGGCGCGGGCCGGCCGGCGGACTTCCGGGAAGGCGAGCCGACTAGATGACGCCGATCCTGTGGTCCTTCGTCTCGCGAACGGCGATCGATCCGACGACGAAGGTCATCGCCGCCACGATGATCGGGTACCAGAGGCCGTAGTAGATATCCCCGTTGGCCGCGACCAGGGCGGCTGCTGTCAGCGGGAGCATGCCTCCGAACCAGCCGTTGCCGATGTGGTACGGCAGCGACATCGACGTGTAGCGGATCCTCGTCGGGAACAGCTCCACCAGGAACGCGGCGATGGGCCCGTACACCATGGTGACGTAGAGCACCATGATCACCAGGATCAGCAGGACCATCGGGAAGTTCAGCCCCGCGGGATCGAACTTGGCCGGATAGCCCGCCGTCGCCAGAGCGGCCGTGACCTTGCCCTCGTAGGCCTTGACCGCTGCGGCGTCCATGCCGCTCGCCGCTGCGAGCTCGATGTCGTTGATCCGGAGCACCGGGGCTGCACCGGGCGCGGCGTCGACATTGGTGTAGTTCACGCTTCGCGAGGTCAGGATGTTCCGCACCCGATCGCAGTCGCTGTACCGGGTGGTGGGCAGGGCGAAGATGTGGACCTGGCAGTCGGTGGCCGTGAGCGTGAGCTTGTTGCTCGCGTTGAACCGCTCCAGCGCGGGGTTGGCGTAGTGGGTCAGCGCCTTGAACAGCGGGAAGTAGGTCAGCACCCCGAGGAGGCAGCCCAGCATCATGATCCACTTCCGGCCGATCTTGTCCGAGAGCCGGCCGAAGACGATGAAGAACGGGGTGCCGATCACCAGCGAGGCGGCGATGAGGATATAGACCGTCTCGAAGGGGACCTTGAGCGTCGTCTGGAGGAAGAACAGCGCATAGAACTGGCCCGTGTACCAGACCACGCCTTGCCCGGCGGTGGCGCCGACGAGGGCGAGGATGACGATCTTGAGGTTGGACCACTGACCAAAGCTCTCGGAGAGCGGCGCCTTCGACCCCTTCCCCTCTGCCTTCATCTTCTGGAACATCGGCGACTCGTTCAGCTTGAGCCGGATGTAGATCGAGATGACCAGCAGGATGATCGAGAGGACGAACGGGATCCGCCAGCCCCACCGCTGGAAGTCGGCCGTGTTCATCGTGGTGCGGCAGATCCAGATGACGACGAGCGCGAGGAACAGACCGACCGTGGCGGTGGTCTGGATCCAGGCGGTGTGGCCGCCGCGCTTCTCCTCAGGAGCGTGCTCGGCGACGTAGGTGGCCGCGCCGCCGTACTCACCACCCAGCGCGAGGCCCTGCGCCAGCCGGAGCAGCAGCAGGAGTCCCGGTGCCGCCATCCCGATGGCAGCGTACGTGGGAAGGAACCCGACCAGCGCCGTGGACAGACCCATCACCGTGATGGTGACGAGGAAGGTGTACTTCCGGCCGACCAGGTCTCCGATCCGGCCGAACACCAGCGCGCCGAACGGACGCACCAGGAAGCCGGCCGCGTAGTTCACGAACGCGTTGAGGAGCGCAGTGGTCGCGTTCCCGGGCGGGAAGAACACGACGGCGAAGAACGGCGCCAGGACGGCGTAAATATAAAAGTCGTACCACTCGAAGACGGTACCCAGGGACGACGCGAAGATGACGCGACGCTCTTCGCTCTTGTCGACCATGGGCAGGGATGACGCGGCGACGGCCATCGGTCTGCCTCCTTCAGGAGAGACGGGTGCGCATCTTCCGCACTCCGCAACATTCAAGCCAAGTTGCACACATCAGGACTGTCACTCGGTTCGACGTTGACGCACTGCAAGAATCGCGCAGAACGGTAACAGTCACCGTTACGTTCGGTAACGGCACCGACCACCGTGTGGCATCAGGCCCGTCCCATGGGGCCCTCGATGGGAAAGACGTTGCTCGGGGTCGCCGCGGCAAGGGGAATGGGGCCCGTCGGCGCGAGGCTGCCGTCGGAGAGCTCCCGGCAGCGCAGGCCCGTCCGGTAGAGGCCAGGGAAGCGCTCCAGCCGCTGGGAGACGAAGACGGCGTGGTCCTGCTCGAGACTCCTCGGTTGCCCGGGCCACGAGCGCTTCATGCACAGCTCGCCCTCGGCGCCGGTGCCGCTCGCCCGACGCCCCACCAGGTCCACCAGGACCGGCTCCACCCCGACGAGAGCCGTGCCGCCGACGTCCCCGAAGCGCACCGCGAGCATCCCCCCGCCCTCGGGGCTCCACACCGGCGCGACCGAGGCGTCGGAGCCGTCGAGCGAGGTGCCGAGCACACCCGGCCCGGCCGCGGCGAGCGCCCCCCGGCTCCCCAGGAGATGCGTGACGCCGAGGGCGCGCGGTCGGTGCGCCCCGTCCCCCCGCTCGTCGAAGACCAGCGCTCCGCCGAGCACCCAGGTGCCCCAGAGCACGTCCACGCGCGCCGCCGAGAAACCCTCGGTGCACAGCACCTGGGCGCCAGGGCCCACCCCTGCCGCCTCCCGGAGGGCCAGCGCCGAGCAGAGCAGGAACCCGGCGAGCCCGTGGACCACCGGGGGCCCGTCCTCGAGGCCTGGCACGAGCAGCAGGGGGTCCTCGCCATCGCACGGACGCAGCGCGCAGGTCGGCCGCGCCCGGAGCAGCGCCGTCCCCAGCTCCTGGTCCCTCCCGTAGACGAGGGTCACCGCGGCCCCGGTGCGCCGCTCCACGAGCACCGACTCGACCCGCCCCAGCCCGCCGAGCAGGTCCTCCACCCGGTCCCAGAGGGGGATGCGTCCCTCGGGCGTGGGCGCCTCGTCCGCCGTCACCAGGACCCGGGCACGGGTGGCCCGGAGAACCCGCCCCAGCGCGGCACCGGACCCGGCAGGGACGACCACCGGGACGGCCCCGATCCGCGCGCAGCCCAGGTGGAGCATGGCGAGCGTGGGCGTCTCGGGCAGGTGCCCCACGACGCGGTCTCCCCAGCGCACCCCCTGCGAGAGCAGCACCTGGGCCATCCGGGACGACGCCTGGCGGAGGTCGCGGAAGCTCCAGGAGACGAGGTCGCCCTCCGTCCGGGCCCACACCAGTGCCGTCCGCTCTGGGGAGGCGACGGCGTGCCGGTCCACCGCGTTCCAGGCGGCGTTGAGGAGCCCGCCGGAGAACCAGCTCATGTCGCCGTGACGCATCTCCCCGACGAAGGCCTCCTCCGGCGGCCGCACCCAGTCGAGCAGCCCAGCCTCCCGGAGCCAGAAGCGTCGCGGGCTCTCCAGGCTCTCGCGGGCGAGCCGCCGGCAAGCCTCGAGGCGCTCCTCCAGACTGCTTTCGACGAGGCGGTTCACGGGGGAAAGCGACCGCGGCAGGCAAGCCATACGCCAGCCCGTCGCTCACGTTCCCTTGCGGACTTCGCTCTGCCCCGGCGTGTCGTTCCGGAACAGGGCGTTACCGAACGTAACGGCAGCCCGCTCGGTCTCTCCGCGTCACGCCGGGAGCTTGCTCCGCGGTATCCCCAGGCGAGCCCGCTTCTCCCAGAGGGCCTTGCGCGAGATGCCCAGCCGGCGGGCGATCTCGGTCTCCGACAGGTGTCCCTGGTGCTCGAGCACGAAGCGGCGGAAGTACTCGGTGAGCGCGCCCGAGCCGCCGCCGTCGTCGGCCTCGATCCCGGGGGGCGCCTCGGGACGTGGGCCGTCGATGGCCAGGAGGTCCGGGGTGAGCTGTCCGCCGTCGCTGAGGATGACCGCCCGCTCGATGGCGTTCTCCAGCTCGCGCACGTTCCCCGGCCACGGGTGCTCGAAGATGGCCTGGCGGGCCTCGGTGGTCAGCGCCAGGGGAGGCTTGTTCAGCCGGCGGCAGGTCTTGCTCAGGAGGAAGTCCGCCAGCTCGAGCACGTCCGCGCCGCGCGCCCGGAGCGGCGGAAGGCTGATCTCCACGACCCGCAGACGGAAGTAGAGGTCATTGCGGAACTGACCGTCGTACGACATCTGCCGGAGGTCGCGATGGGTTGCCGCCATGAGCCTCACGTTCACCCGGCGGCTTCCGGTGGCACCCACCCGCCGCACTTCACCCTCCTGGAGCACGCGCAGGAGCCGTGCCTGGGCCGGCAGCGGTAGCTCGCCGATCTCGTCGAGGAAGAGCGTGCCCCCCTCGGCCGCCTCCACCAGTCCGGGGTGCGTCTTGTGGGCGCCGGTGAAGGCGCCCTTCTCGTGCCCGAAGAGCTCGGACTCGATGAGCGTCTCGGGAATGGAGGCGCAGTTCACCGCGATGATCGGCGCGTCGCGGCGGCTGCTCTGGTCGTGGACGGCGCGGGCGACGAGCTCCTTTCCCGTCCCTGACTCGCCGAGGATGAGCACCGTCGCATCGGTGGCGGCCACCTTGCGTACGCGCTCGAAGACCTCGCGCATCGGCGGGCAGCTGCCGACCATGCCGTGCACCGCGTAGTTCCGCTCGAGGTCCTGCTTGAGCGCCGCGTTCTGTCGCTGGAGCCGGGACTGCCGCAGCACCCGGTCCACCACCAGGAGGAACTCGTCGTGGTCGAAGGGCTTGGCGACGAAGTCCGCCGCTCCCTTCTGCATCGCCTCCACCGCGGAGCGCACGGTGGCGTAGCTGGTCATCACCAGCACCGGCGTCGGACGGCAGGTGTCGATCAGCGTCGTGCCCAGCTCCCCGGGGAGCCGGAGGTCGGCGATGACCAGGTCGAAGCCGTCGGCGGCGCCCGCGGCGACGGCCTCCGGGACCGAGCGCGCCTCGACGATGTCGTGTCCGGTCCGGGCGAGGAGCCGTGCCAGCTCCGAGCGGATGATCTCCTCGTCCTCGACCACCAGGATGCGGCTCATGCGCGTGCTCCCCCGAGGGCCTCGGCCACCCTCGTCCCCGGAGTCGCCGGTGCGTCCACGTCCGGCAACTCCACCTCGACCGTCGTCCCTGCACCGGGCCGTGTGTCCACCCGGAGCGAGCCCCCATGTTCGCGCACGATGGCCGCGACGAGCGGGAGCCCCAATCCCGTACCCTGCCCTGGGGGTTTCGTCGTGTAAAAAGGTTCGAACATCCGTTCGCGGGTCGACGGGTCCATTCCAGTCCCACGGTCCTGGACAAAGAGCATGACGCCCTGTGTCGTGGAGGCAGCGCCGACCGTGACGGGCGTCCCCGGCGGGCTCGCGTCGCAGGCGTTGGAGACCAGGTTGACGAAGACCTGGATCAACCGCTGCCGATCGCCGGAGACGTGGAGGCCGGGGGGCACCTGGTTGTCACACGGCACGCCCTTCGCCTCGCGTGACAGGCGCACCAGGGTGATCGCCTCGCCGACGCAGGCGTGCAGGTCGACCGTGTCGCGCTTCATCCCGTCCGCCGTGCCGGCGTGGCTGTAGCCGAGCAGCACCCGGACGATGGCGTCGATGCGCTGGGCCTCGCGGAGGATGAGGCCCACCCGCTCGCGGAGGTCCGGTTCCTGGAGCTCACGCACGAGATTCTGGGCGAGGCAGGCGATGCCGGTGAGCGGGTTGCCGATCTCGTGCGCCACCCCCGCCGCGAGCCGTCCGACCGATGCCAGCCGGTCCTGGTGCACGACCTGGGACGCGAGCAGCTTGCGCTCGGTCAGGTCCTCCACCAGCACCACCGCCCCGGTGGTCTCGCCGGTCGCGCCCCCGGGCTCACGCACCAGGCTCCGGGTGAGCGAGAAGGCGCGCTCGCTGCCGCCGTGCTGGACGTGGACCTCTGCCTGCGAGGCCACCCCGGAGACGAAGGCGCGGATGGACGTCGGCAGGGGACCGGCGAGCGCGTCGAGCCGCGTCCCCACCGTCTCCTGCCCTGCGAGCCCGGTCGCGTGCTCGAGCGCGCGGTTCCAGATGACCACGTCCCGGTCCGGCCCGAGCGCACAGACGCCGAGCGGCAGATCCTCGAGCACGCGGCGCAGGTATCGCCGGTAGGCCTCGAGCTCGGCCGGCGCGCCCTGCAGCTGGGCGCGGCTCGCCCGGAGCTGCTCCTCCAGCGCGCGGATCCGATCGCTCAGGGGGGCGCGCGCGCCGTGGTTGATGCGGATGCTCCGGTCCACCACCAGGCGCGCCACCAGCGGACCCATCAGGCCGGAGAGGTTGCGCAGCAGCCGCTCGCGGAGCCGGCCGAGCTGGGCCGGGCGGCGCTCGCCGGGAACCATGTCCAGGTCGGCGAGCGCCTGCGTCAGCTCGGTGGACGCCACGTCCTCGCCGAGGAGCGGGGCGAGCCGGGCCTGGAACTCCTGCGCCGACGAGGGCTCGAGCATCGAAGGGGCGGGCACGGCGCCGCGGGTGCACCATCCGGCGGCCTCGTCCTCCCGGGCGGTGGGACGCGTGAGCAGCGACACCCCTCCGAAGAGCAGCGCGTTGAGGAAGACCGACCAGAAGGTCGACGCGCTCCAGGGCTCCATCCCCGGCCGGATGCCGAACACCCAGCCCAGGTCGAAGGCCGCCGGCAGGAGCCGGCCGTGGGCGAGCAGCGGGAAGAAGAGGGTCATTGCCCAGACCCCGACCCCGGCCGACAGCCCCACCAGGAACCCGACCCGGGTGGCCCCGCGCCAGAAGAGGAGCGCCAGGAGGCCGGGCAACACCTGCGCCACGGCCACGAACGAGGTGAGGCCAATCTCCACCAGCCCCTGGCGCGTCGCGAGGAGGCGGCTGAAGGCGTAGCCAAGCGCCAGCACGGCGACGATGAGCGCCCGCCGGGCCCAGAGCAGCCCCGCGTACAGGTCTCCGGAGCGGGAGAGGTCGGTGCGCGGGAGGACCAGGTGGTTGAGGCACATCGCCGCCAGCGCCAGCGTGTCCACGATGAGCATGCTGCTCGCCGCGGAGATGGCGCCCACGAACGCGAGCGCCACCACCAGCCGGTGGCCGCTCGCGCTCGCCAGCGCGAGCACGTGGTTGTCGGGGTTCCCCTCGGGGAAGCGCACCGTGCCGCTCCAGAGCAGCGGCATCACCGCCACGTTGAGCAGCAGCAGGAAGAGCGGAAAGGCCCAGGCCGCCACCCTCAGCGCCCGTCCGTCGAGCGACTCGGTGAAGGCCATGTGGAACTGGCGGGGAAGGAGGAACGCCGCGGCGAACGAGAGCAGGAGCAGCGTGAACCAGGGTCCGCTCTGGACCGGGCCGTACGCGCGCTGCAGCGCCTCGGGATGCTCGGCGAGCCAGCGCGACAGGCCGCCGAGGCCACCGAAGACCCCGGTCACCGCCACCGCGCCCACGGTGAGCAGCGCCACGAGCTTCACGATCGACTCGAAGGCGATGGCCACGCCGAGCCCGGCGTGACGCTCGCGTGGGGTGACGTGGCGTGCGCCGAAGAGCAGCGCGAACAGCGTCACCAGCGCGCAGAACATGAGCGCGATCCCGCTCGGTGGGGAGGCCTGCGCCAGCACCTTGAAGCCGGCGGTCACCGCGTGGATCTGCAGCGCGAGGTACGGGAGGTTGCCGGCGAGCATGAACACCGTCACCAGCACGCCGGCGCCCTGGCTCTGGAACCGGAAGGCGAAGAGGTCCGCGAGCGAGGTGAGCTGGTGCTCGCGGCAGAGCCGGAGGACCGGCTCCCAGAGCACCGGGACCAGGAGGCAGGCCAGCGTCACCCCGAGATAGATGGTGAGGAACGCGTAGCCCTGGCTCCGCGCGAAGCCCACGCTGCCGGAGTACGTCCACGAGGTCGCGTACACCCCGAGCGAGAGCGAGTACGTCAGCGGATGCCTCACCAGCCGCACCGGCACCAGCCCCCGCTCGGTCGCGTACGCCACTCCGAAGAGCAGGAGCAGATAGGCGACGGCCACGCCGAACAGTGCGCCGAGAGGAGGGCTCATGGCGGGGTGCTCGGACGGTGCACCGCCCAGGCGCCGAGGGCGATGATCCCCAGCCACACCAGGAAGGGCGCGGCCCAGCCACGCTCCGGCGCCGCCCAGAGGACGCGGGCCGGGCCGGCCAGCAGCACCAGCGACACGGTGAACGCCCACAGTGCGGGTTCGGCGGCGCGGCTCTTGTCCGGCGGCGGTGCCATGTCCTTTCCCCTGGCGGTGGCCAGAGTAGACGCCTCCGGGGCAACTCCCAAGGGTATGTCGCCGCCGGAGTGCGCTATTGAGGCCTTCGCTGCACCCTGGCAGCAGGGAAGAGGCGAGCGATGACCGCGGTGCTGTCCCTCTGGGCGTGGCTGGAGATCGGCCTGGTGACCTTCGTCGGGTTCTTCGTCCAGGCGGCGGTCTGGCTCGTGAGCTGGCCCTTCGACCGGCGGAGGCTGGCGGCGGGGCGGACGTTCCGCCTGGTCGGGGTGGTGGCGGCGAAGCTGAATCCGTTCTGGAGGTTCAGGATCGCGGGGCCGGCCTCGGCCCCGGTGCGCAAGACCGTGGTGGTCAGCAACCACGAGTCGAACGCCGATCCGTTCCTGGTGTCCTTCCTTCCCTGGGAGATGAAGTGGCTCGGCAAGGCCTCGGTGTTCCGCATCCCGGTGGTGGGCTGGATGATGCGGATGGCGGGTGACATCTCGGTCGAGCGCGGGGACAGCGACTCGGCGAAGGCGGCGATGGCGGTCTGCGCGAACTGGCTCGCACGCGGGGTGCCGGTGATGCTCTTCCCGGAGGGCACCCGGAGCAAGGACGGACAGCTGCTCCCGTTCAAGGACGGCGCGTTCCGGCTCGCCATCGACACCGGGGCCGACGTGCTGCCGCTGGCGCTCGCCGGCACGCGGGAAGCGCTCCCCAAGCACAGCTGGAGGTTCGGCCGTTCCGAGGGACGGGTCACGGTGGGGACTCCCATCTCCACCGCCGGCATGACGCTCGCCGACGTCGAGTCCCTCAAGGCACGCACCCGCGCGGAGATCGAGCGGCTCCGGGCGCGGCTCGCCGCGGCCGCCCTGACCTCGCCGACCGCAGCCCGCCTGACGTCACCCTGACGTGCTGACCTAGGCCAGCAGGGGCGGCGCGCGAAGGCGGCAACCCCGCCGGAACTCGGACGGGGTGAGCTCGAAGGCCTGACGGAACCGCGCCGAGAAGTGGCTGTGGCTCGAGAACCCGAGCTCCAGCGCGAGTTCGGTGAGGTCGTCGGCGTGGGGCAGCTCGGAGAGTGCCCGCGAGAGGCGCAGCTGGGTGAGGTAGCGGTGGAGCGGCACCCCCTCGAGATCATGGAAGAGCTGCGTCAGGTAGCCCGGTGAGGCGCCCACGGTGCGCGCGATCTCCGAGAGCGTCAGGGAGCGACCCAGCTCCGCGGAGAGGAGGGTCTTGGTGCGGTCGACGAGCCGCTGGCTGCTTCGCGCCGGAAGACGCGCCCGGCTCTGTCCGTCGAGCGCGGCGCGCAGCAGGCGCACGACCAGCTCCTCGGCGGCGAGTGGTTCGACAGCCCCGTCCACCGCGGTGCAGGAGAGGAAGCGAGCACGCAAGAGCTGCAGGTGCGGATCGAGTCTCCGGCTCCGACGCCGGAAGAGCGGGTGGAGGAGCAGATCCCGCGTCTCGCCGCGCGCCAGCTCCTCGAGCAGCGCCTCCACGGGAGTCACGATGAGCTCGGCATAGCCGCCAGCGAGCGGCTGGCGCATCCGGAACGCCTCGCCGGCGGTGACGAACAGCGCCTGGTTGGGGTCCCCGACCACCTCGTCGCGTCCGACCTCCCAGACGAAGTGGCCCCGGTAGGGCAGGACCAGCTGGAACTCGGGGGAGAAGCCCTCGGCGCCCACCCAGCCCGCCGGGACCTGCGAGCGCACGTCCTCGACCTGGGCGATGGAGAGGTCGAGCACCGGGATGCGCTGCTGGACCCAGGAGTCCTCGGCGGTGAGGCGAACGGATGTCATGGGCAACGATCCTACGCCGGCCGTCGCCGTCCGGAATGGCCCCCTGAATTCCGTGACAGTCCTCGCCCAGGAGCTGACAGCAGAGGTCGGCCCCGGTCCCCCAATCTGCCTCGCTGTCAACGACAGGGGCGCTCGGCGCCCCGGAGGAGGTCGCATGCGACGCGAGATGACGTGGTGGTGGGCGGTGGTGATGCTGGGCGCACTGGCCTGCAGCCAGGAGGCAACGCCCACCGCGGCGAGCACCGCCGCTCTCGGGCAAGTGGATGGGCCGCGGTACGTGGTCCTTCCGCTGGGCTCGCTGGGAGGCACCCTGAGTCAGGGCAACAGCATCAACGACCTGGGATGGGTGGGCGGCCTCTCCGCCCTCGCCGGCAATGCGACGGTGCACGCGACGATCTGGAAAGGACGGACCCCGACGGACCTCGGGACGCTCGGAGGACCCAACAGCGCGGTGCTCTGGCCGTCGAAGAACATCATCGGGCTCGTCGCGGGAGTCGCCGAGACGGATCAGGACCAGCCGCTCGGGGAGACCTGGAGCTGCCGCTTCTTCTTTCCCTCCCGCACCGGGAAGACGTGCCTCGGCGTGGTCTGGGAGCACGGAAACATCCGCGCCCTTCCCACCTGGGGCGGAGAAAACGGCTTCGCCACCTCGGCCAACAACTTCCGCCAGATCGTCGGCTGGGCGGAGACCCCGGTGCTCGACCCAAGCTGCACCGGCCGGCAGAAGCGCCAGTTCATCGCGGCGATGTGGGGCCCGGGCAACGACGAGATGCACCAGCTCTCGCCCTTGCCTGGCGACTCGACCAGCGCTGCGACGGGCATCAACGACCGCGGCCAGGCCATCGGAATCTCCGGAGCCTGTGGCATCGCAGTGGGTGGCGTCAGCGCCCGGCGGGCGGTGATGTGGGAAGGCGGATCGATCACCGACCTCGGGACGCTGGGCGGCGAGGGGTGGAACACGCCGATGGCGCTCAACGTCTGGGGGGACGTGGTGGGCTTCGCCAACGCTGCCGGGACGCCGGTCGACACCTTCGTGCCGCGGCCGTTCCTCTGGACCCGCCGCGACGGGATCAAGCCGCTGCCGCTGCTGCCCGGTCATGACAACGGTCAGGCGCTGGGCATCAACGTCTGGCGGCAGGTGGTCGGTGTCTCCTGCGCGGGGAGCAGCTGCCAGGGGGTGCTGTGGCAAGGAGGCAACGTCATCGATCTCACCTCGCACGTGCTCACCGGGCTGACCGGCACCATCACCAATGCCGGGGACATCGACGACCTGGGTCGCATCGGAGGCCAGTTCCTCGACTCCAGCACCGGCGCGACGACGGCATTCCGGGCGATTCCCGCCGGCGTCTCCCACCGTGGCATGCACGGGGACGACCAGGGGGAGGATTGACCGTGTCGGCAGCGCCATCGTCCGACGACGAGCTCCTGCTCCGCCTCAACGCCGAGTACCTCCGCGCGTCGGAGCGCTCCGATCGCGGCTGGTTCGAGGAGCATCTGGCGGCGGACTTCCTCTGCTCGCGCCCGGACGGGTCACTGCTCGACCGGGCGGCGTTTCTCGTCCGGGTCTCGGCCCCTTCGTCCCTCTCGGAGCTGGAGGCGCACGACGTCCTGGTCCGGCTGGTCGACGACGTGGCGCTGGTCCACGCCCGGACCACGTTTCGTGACGGGGGCCGTCCCGGGCACGGGAGGTACACCGACGTCTGGGCGCGCCGGGCCGGGCGATGGCTGGCCATCGCCGCGCACGTGACTCGCTGCTGACGGCTGCGACTGTCCGAGCGGGGGAGGGGGAGCCCGAGGCATGATGCGCCCGTGCTCCACCTCCGACCCGCCGTTCGCGACGACGTCCCGCTCATTCTCTCGCTGATCCGCGAGCTGGCCACCTACGAGCGAGCGCCGGACGCGGTGGTGGCCACCGAGGACGGGCTCGCCCGCGACGGGTTCGGCGCGCGCCCGCTGTTCCGGGCCACCATTGCCGAGTGGGACGGGACGCCGGTGGGCTTCGCCCTGTGGTTCTTCGCCTACTCCACGTGGCGCGGCCAGCCCACGCTCTTTCTCGAGGACCTCTTCGTCCGGCCCGAGGCGCGGGGGCGGGGCATCGGCAAGGAGATGATGCGCTACCTGGCCCGGACCGCCGTGGAGGAGGGGTGCGGCCGGTTCATCTGGCAGGTGCTGGACTGGAACACCCCGAGCATCGAGTTCTACGAGTCGCTCGGGGCCACGGTGGTCCGCGAGTGGCTGACCTGTCGCCTCGATGGCGAGGCGCTGCGAGCGCTCGCCCGGCCCTGAGGCGAGTGTCTGCCTTCGCGCAGCGATCCCCACTCCCGGTACAGAACGCGCTCGCCGGCGGGAGCACATCGTGACGCTCCCGGCGGCGACGCACGGGCATCGGCCAGCGAATCGGGAGAGAATGCAACCGGAGTCCCCGGGGGTGTCCCCCGTCAAGAGCGTGTCCTCTCGATCCTCCGACTGGAGCCGCATCGCCGAGCTGGTCGACGAGGGCCTCGCGATGGCCCCTGCTGCCCGCGCCACCTGGCTGGAGGGGCTCGCCCGGCGAGAGCCCGCGCTCGCGCCCGCCGTCCGGCGGCTGATCGCGGCCCGCTCCGCGGAGGCCGACACCCGCGCCACCGCACCTGCCGTGGATGGCACAGCGGCGCACCGCGCCGGGGAGCGGATCGGTCCCTACCTGCTCCTCGAGCCGCTCGGGAGCGGGGGGATGGGCGAGGTGTGGCTCGCGCGGCGGGATGACGGAGCGCTCCGGCGGGACGTGGCGCTGAAGCTCCCCCTCCTCGACCCGGCGCGCCGTGACGTGGCGGTGCGCTTCGCCCGGGAGCGGGACATCCTCGCTCGCCTCGAGCACCCCAACATCGCCCGGCTCTACGACGCCGGCGTCGCCCAGGGCCAGCCGTTCCTGGCCATGGAGCGTGTGCACGGGCGGCACATCACGGCCTACTGCGATGCCCGGCGCATCGACGTCGAGGGCCGCCTCGGGCTCTTCCTCCAGGTGCTGGCCGCGGTGCAATCCGCGCACACCGGCCTGGTCCTGCACCGGGACCTCAAGCCCTCCAACATCCTGGTCACCGACGAGGGACAGGTGCGGTTGCTCGACTTCGGGGTGGCGACCCTGCTCGACCCCGATGGCCCGGCGCGCGCCACGGCGCTCACGCGCGCGAGCGGCCGCGCCCTGACGCCCGCCTATGCGAGCCCCGAGCAGATCCTCGGCAACCCCCTCACCACGGCCAGCGACGTGTACTCGCTCGGGGTGGTGCTCTTCGAGCTGCTCACCGGTGCCCGGCCGTACGAGCTTCCCGGGAAGTCGCCGGCGGAGCTCGCGTCGGCCATCCTCGCCTCGCAGCCGCTCCGCCCCAGCGACGCGGTGAGCGAGGCCGGGGCCGAGGCGCGTGGCACCACCCCGGCGAAGCTCCGGCGCCGTCTGCAGGGTGACCTCGATGGCATCGTGCTCCGGACTCTCGGCAAGCAACCCACGACCCGCTACCCGAGCGCCGACGCCCTCGCCGACGACCTTCGCCGCTCGCTCGACCGGGTTCCGCTCCAGGCCCGCGCCGGCTCACGGCTGTACCGCGTCGAGCGCTTCGTCGCGCGGCACCGCTGGGTGGTGCTCGGGTCGGCGGCGGTTGCCTGCGCGCTCGTCGTCTCGACCACCGCGGCGGTGGTCCAGGCGCGCCGGGCCCGCGAGGAGGGTCGGCTGGCCCGGACCGAGGCCCGTAACGCGCGCGCCGTTCGTGATTTCCTGACCGAGGTGCTGTCGGCTGCGGACCCGCAGACCCCGGGCACCACCCCGGCGCGGGAGCGGAGCGTGCAGCAGGCGGTCGATTCCGCAGCGGCGCGCATCGGGTCGGCCCTCGAGGGTCAGCCGCACGAGAAGGTCTCCGTGCTGGTGACGCTCGCCGGCGTGTACTCCTCGCTGGACATGCCGGACCGGAGCATCGCCCTCCTGCAGCAGGCACTGGAGGTCGCGGGGAAGATCCAGCCCGTCCCGAACGGAGAGCAGGCCGCGGTCCTGACCGAGCTCGCGAACGTGGCGATGTTCGGGGGAAGGTTCGACCAGACGGCCACGTGGCTGGACCGCGCCGAGCCGGTGTTCGCCGCGCTCGGGGACACGACCTCGGAGGAATACGCGCAGCTGCTGAAGATCCGCGGAAATCTCGTGCGCCGGGGGAACACACCGGACCTCCGGGCCGGAGCGGCGCTCCTCGAACGGTCGACGGCGCTGTTCCGCGAGCGGTACCCCGACAGCGACGGGCGGCTCGGGGCGCTCTTCTACCTGGCCCAGACGCTCCGGGCCTCGAACCTGCCGGGGCGGGCGGAGGCGATCGCCGACGAGGCGGTGACCCTGGCCAACCGCCGGGCCCAGGTCGGCTTCGAGCGCGCCAACGCCTTCTCGCTCCGGGCGGTCATCCGGGACAGCAACGGCAAGCTCGCCGAGGCGGACCAGGACTTCGGCGAGGCCGCGGCCGGTTACCTCCGCACCACGGGGCCAACGCATTTCCTCACCGTTCAGAACGATGGGCTACGCGGGACGACGCTGCTCGAGATGGGCTCCCGCGACGACGGGCTCCGGCGCGTGGAAGCCTCCGCCGAGGCACTGGCGCGGGGAAGAAAGGGCAGCAACACCCACGCGCAAGCGCTCGAGCGGGTTGGCCTGGCGTACGTCCGCGTGGGTCGGTTCGCGCGCGCCATCCCCATCCTCGAGGAATCCCGGACGCTGTGGGCCCAGCGCGGCGAGACGCTCCTGCGGGTCGTCCCCACCCTGGCGCTGGCCCACGCCCGCGCGGCGCTGGGCCAGGACGCCGCTGCCCGGACGCTGCTCGACGAGGCGCTCTCCGTGGTGCTCGGAAGCCCGCGGACCGCGCTCGTCCCCGAGGGCGACGTGCACCTGGTTCGCGGGCTCATCGCGGTGGACCGGGGTGAGACCGCCGAGGCGCACACCGCGCTGGCCCAGGCGCTCACCCTCTCCGGCTGGGAGACGCGGGCCGACCTGACCCGGCGGGTGATGGCCGATGCAGGCCGGGCGCGCGTGGCGGTGCTCGCCGGCCGCGGCGCGGAGGCGGTGACCGCCTCGGAGCGTCTGCTCGAGCTGGTGAAGACGCCGGCCCTCGCCCAGGTCCCGCGCGTGCGCGCGGTGGCGCTCGAGGCACGGGGGCTGAGCCTGTGCGAAGCGGACCGTGCGGGCGAGGGAGAGCCGATGCTCGCCGAGTCGGTCACGCTGCTCGCGCAGGTCATGGACGCCGACAGCGTTCCCGTGGCCCGCGTCCGGCTGGAGCACGCCCGGTGTCTCCTCGAGCGCGGGCAGAAGCCCGAGGCCGCGGCGCTGGTCGAGGAGGTGCGGCGCGCCGTCGAGGCGGCTGGCCCGGCGGGAACGGTGCTCCAGCCGGCCGTCCGCGCGTTCCAGGAGAAGCTCGCCGCACGGTGATCTGTGGTCAAGGGAAGCGCCC
>JADGQZ010000319.1 GCA_017881345.1 Myxococcaceae bacterium
ACGCACGTCGACGGATGCCCGCGCTGTCGGACCGTGCTCGACGGCATCGCCGAGGTGCGGACCGCCTTCCGCTCCATCCCGTCCGAGCCGGCGCCCGACCGCGGGCTGGACTCGCTCCTCGCCTACGGGGAGCAGGCGGCGGCGCGGGCCCGTTCCCGTCGCGGGGGTCTGCGCATCCTGGGGGTGCTGTCGGCGGTCGCCGCGCTCGCCCTGGTCTGGCTCGTGCTTCCCCCATCGAACCGGCAGATCGCAGGCGAGGCACAGGCGCCCGCCGCGCGCCCCTCGGATGCGCTCGCCCGTGCCGACACCGAGCGCCCACCGGCGCAGGGGGACCTGGCGAAGGATGAGGCCAGCGAGAAGGGAACGCCGGCCCCACCGGCGGGGGCCAAGCAGAAGGTTCTCGTGACGCCCGAGTCGATCGCCCCCGCCCGGCGCGCCGCGGACATCGTCAAGCGCGACGCCCCCGCGGAGCACAAGGCCCTGGCTCAGACGCCGGCCGTCGCGCGCGCCGAGACTGCACAGATGGACCGGGGGGATGCGAAGGCGAACACGTCGAGCGGGGCGCTCGCAGCAGCGGGCGCGCGGACCTCGGGAGCAGCCGGGGCAGGAGCGATGGCGATGAAGAAGAGCGAGGCGGGCGCGGATGTGCCTGCGGACAAGGAGCGCAGCTCGCCGTCGAAGCCGGCCGCCTCTCCTCCCGCCGCGGTCTCCGAGGAGGCGCGTGCCCGGGAGGTGGCGAAGGTCGCTGCCCCGCCGCTCGGTGGAAGCCTCGCCTCGGCGGATGCGATGGCCTCGAAGGCGCAGCCGCAGGCCATGATGCGCGTCGGCGCGGGCTCGCCGGAGCAGCAGGCCCGGCTGGCCGAGATCCAGCGGAAGCTCGTGAGCGCCCGGGGAGACCAGAGGAAGGCCCTCCTCATGGAGCAGTGCGAGCTCGAGGCCTCGCTCCAGCGCGGGCCGGACGCCGTCCTCACCTGCTCGACGGTCACCCGCGAGTTCCCCGGAACTCCGGAGGCCACGCGGGCCTCCGAGCTCTCCCGCGGCTTCTCGGTCCAGCTGCCGGTCCAGACGGACGAGCGCTGATCCGCCCGCGGGAGCGCGGCGAACGTCAGTCCCGCGGCATACTCCTTCGCTGGAGCTGCCGCCCGTGCCCGTGAAGAAGGTCAAGAGTCTCGCCCCGTCCGCCCCGTCGACCCAGCAGGGAGACCTCTTCGGTCAGCCCGCGGCGAGGACCGAGCCCACCCCGACGCCGGCCAGCCCGCCGCTGGCGTCCGAGGTGTCCGTGCGACCGGCTCCGGCGACCCAGCCCGTGGCCCGTGCGCCGGCGCCGGTCCAGCCCGAGGCGCTCGATGCGGGCGCACCCACCGAGCTCGCGGTGAGCCGCGAGACGGTCCGCGTGGACCTCGCGCCCTCCCGGCCGCGCGAGCGCGCACCGGCCGTTCGCTGGACGTCCACCACCGAGGTGGTGCGCATCGAGACGCCACCGAGTGCCACCCCGGCGCTCCGCCCCGAGCGGGTGGTGCTCACCGTCACCCAGCTCACCCAGGCGGTGAAGGGCGTGCTGGTCGAGGGGTTCCGGCGGCTCCTGGTCCGCGGCGAGGTGAGCAACTTCCGTGGGCCGCACGCGAGCGGGCACCTCTTCTTCAAGCTGAAGGACGCCGGCGCGTCGATCGACGTGAAGATCTGGGCCAGCGTGGTCCAGCGCCTCCGCTTCCGGCTGGAAGAGGGGATGGAGGTCATCGCCGAGGGCAACCTCGACGTCTACGAGAAGGCGGGCCAGTACAACCTCATCGTCCAGCGCATCGAGCCCTCCGGGGCGGGCGCGCTGGCCATCGCCTTCGCCCAGCTCCGGGATCGGCTGACCGCCGAGGGGCTGATGGGGGAGAACCGGCTCCGCCCGCCACGGCCGCTTCCCTTCCTGCCCCGGCGCATCGGCGTGGTGACGAGCCGCTCGGGCGCGGCGCTTCACGACTTCCTCCGGGTCCTCCACCGCCGGAACCCGCGCCTCTCGGTGCTCCTCTGCCATGCGCGGATGCAGGGTCCGGGCGCGGCGGACGAGGTGGTGCGCGCGCTCCAGCGGCTGGCGCGGACGGACGTGGATGTCATCGTCGTCACCCGCGGGGGCGGCAGCGCCGAGGATCTCTGGACCTTCAACGAGGAGGCGGTCGCGCGGGCAATCGCCGCGAGCCAGGTACCGGTCGTCTCGGCCGTGGGTCACGAGGTGGACTTCACCATCGCCGACTTCGTCGCCGACGCGCGGGCCCCGACGCCCAGCGCCGCGGCCGAGATGCTCTCTCCCGAGCTGGAGGCCCTCCTCGACGACCTCCGCACCGCGCGCAGCCGCCTCCGGCAGGCGGTGGGCGGAGCGCTCTCCCTGGCGCGGGAGAGCCTCGGGCGGCGCGAGCGGCGGCTGCGCGATCCACGCCAGGAGGTCACCCGACACCGGCACGCCCTCATCGAGCAGGAGCGGGTGCTCGGCCGGCTGTGGAGCGAACGGCTGCGGGGCGAGCGCGGTCGGCTGATGGAGCTCCGCGCCCGTCTGGAGCGGTTCCGTCCCGAGTCGCTGCTCGGTGAGCGCCGGGCGCTGCTGGAGCGGCTGCGCTGGCGTCTGGCCGAGGTGCAGCGCGCGCGTCTGGGGGTCGAGGCGGCGGCGCTGGGCTCCCGGCGGCAGCGACTCGAGCGCAAGGCCCCGGACGTGGATCTCGCCCGCGCCCGCACGCGTCTCCACGGCCTGACGTCTCGGCTGCAACAGCAGGGGCAGCGGCGGGTGGGGGAGGCGCGCGGCCCGGTCATCGAGGCCCGTGCCCGGCTGGAGCGTGCGGTGCGTGCCCGGGTCGCCGGCGCGCGCGGCAGCGTGCAGATGCTGGTCGGCCGGCTCGACGGGCTGAGCCCGCTCCGGATCATGGGGCGGGGGTATGCGGTCGTCTACCGCACGGCGGACGGACACCTGGTGCGCCGCGCGGGCGAGCTCCAGCCCGGGGACGCGCTGCGGCTGCGGTGGGCGCCTCCCGGTTGCGCCTCCCTCTCGTTGTGCGACGAGGCCGAGGCCACCGTCACGCAGGTCAGGCCGGCAGGCGAGGACGACCGGAACAGCTGATGCCCTGGCCGTCGAGGCGGTTGCGCCTCGCCCCGGCCGGCGATAGAGCCAGTGTCCCGTGGCCACCCGAGACGAGCAGCCCAGCGATCGCTACAGCGACGTCGTCGACCGCCTCGAGGACGTGGTGAAGAAGCTCGAGGGCGGGCAGCTGAGCCTCGAGGACTCCCTGGAGGAGTTCGAGAAGGGCATCCAGCTCGTGAAGCGGGGCGAGGCGCTGCTGCAGCAGGCTGAGAAGCGCGTCCAGGAGCTACTGGAGCACAAGGGCGGTGACCGGACCGTCCCTCTCGACCCCACGCGGGGCGCGCCGACGAAGCCCGCCGCCGCTGCCACCGACGATGACGACATCCCGTTCTGACGGCGCCCCGCGCCGCTCGGCGATCATCGTCGACGACGACCGCGACACCCGGGAGATGCTGGCGATGGCGCTCGAGCTCGAGGGCTACGAGGTCACCCAGGCCGCCAACGGGGTGAAGCTCATCTCGAGCCTCCACGTGCACCGGCCGGACATCCTGCTCCTCGACGTGAACATGTCGTGGATCAACGGTTTCGAGCTCTGCCGTGCGGTGCGCCGCAACGAGCAGTTCCGCTCGCTGCCCGTCCTCTTCGTCTCCGCCCGGAAGAGCCGGGCCGACGTCGAGGCCGGGCTCGCCTCGGGAGCGGACGGTTACTTCACCAAGCCCATCGACTTCGACGCGCTCCTCGGACGGATGCACGAGCTGGTCGACCGGCAGTCACGGGGAGCGCAGCCATGAGCGGATTCCAGCTCGAGCCGTGGCTCAAGGCGCAGGGAGACCGTGTCGAGGCGCTCCTCGCCGAGCGGCTGGGGCGGCTCCAGGCGGCACCCCGCCGCCTGGTCGAGGCAATGGAGTACTCGCTCCTCGCCGGCGGCAAGCGGCTCCGGCCGCTTCTGTGCCTCGCGTTCGCCGAGGCGGTCAGGGGAGGTCCCCCGGGAACCGCGGCCGAGGATGCGGCCTGCGCCCTCGAGTACGTCCACACCTACAGCCTGGTGCACGACGACCTTCCGGCGATGGACGACGACGACCTCCGCCGTGGCCGTCCCACCAGCCACAAGAAGTTCGGCGAGGCCATGGCCATCCTCGCCGGTGACGCGCTGCTGACCGAGGCGTTCTCCTTGCTCGGCTCGGGCCCCGGACCCCGTCGCGCCGAGCTGGTCTCCCGTCTCGCCCAGGCCGCCGGGGCCGCCGGCATGGTCGGCGGCCAGGTGCTGGACATCGCCGAGGACCGGCCCGCCGAGGAGGCGTACCTCACCCGGCTGCACCGGGCGAAGACCGGCGCGCTGCTCCGGGCGGCGTGCACGCTGGGGGTGGTGGCCGAGGACGGGACGGCGGCCCAGGTCGCAGCTGCCGAGCGCTACGGAGACTCGGTGGGGCTCGCGTTCCAGATCGCCGACGACCTGCTCGACGTGACGTCGTCCGCCGAGGCGATGGGCAAGCCCACCGGCGCCGACGCGGCCGCCGGCCGGCACACCTACCCGGCGGTGCTGGGGCTCGAGGCCTCCCGTGCCCGCGCCGCGTCGCTGGTGGACGAGGCGCTCGCCGCGGTGCGGGCCCTCGAACCGGCGCCGGGACGGCTGGCCGCGCTCGCCCGCTACAGCGTGGAGCGCCGCACGTGACGCTGCTCTCGCGCGTCCTGTCGCCGAAGGACGTGCGTGCGCTCCCCGAGGACGCGCTTCCCCGGCTCTGCGCCGAGCTGCGCCAGGAGATCATCTCCATCTGTGGTCGGGTGGGCGGGCACCTCGGGGCCTCGCTCGGGGCGGTGGAGCTCATCGTCGCCCTCCACCGGGTCTTCCACGCACCCGAGGACGACCTGGTCTTCGACGTCGGCCACCAGGCCTACGCCCACAAGCTTCTCACCGGCCGCGGCGGGCGGATGAACACCCTGCGGCAGGAGGGTGGGGTGGCGCCGTTCCTCGATCCGCGCGAGAGCGCGTTCGACGCCTTTCCGGCCGGGCACGCCTGCACGTCGGTGAGCATCGCGCTGGGGATGGCGCTCGCGCGGGCGCGCACCGGAGCGCCGGGGCGCGCGGTGGCCGTCGTCGGCGACGGCGCCCTCACCGGTGGGCTCACCTTCGAGGGCCTGAACGACGCCGGAGCGAGCGGGCTCCCCCTGGCGGTGGTGCTGAATGACAACGGGATGTCCATCTCGGCGAACGTCGGGGCGGTGCCGCGCATGCTCGCCGGCGGCGCGGCGCGTGCCTTCTTCGAGGCGCTGGGCTTCACCTATCTCGGACCGGTGGACGGGCACGCCCTCGATGCGCTCGTCCCGGCCCTGACCGAGGCGCGCCGGAGTCGACGACCGGTGGTGGTCCACGTGCGGACCGAGAAGGGGCGCGGGCTCGCCGAGGCGGAGGCGGACGCGGTCACGCGCGGCCACGCCATGGGCCCGTACGAGATGCGGGATGGGAAGCTGGTCCGCAGCCGCCACGGGCAGCCGACCTGGTCCGATGCCGTGGCCGCAGCGCTCGGCCGGGCGATGGAGCGCGACCCACGGGTGGTGGTGGTGACGCCGGCGATGGTCGAGGGCTCGTCGCTCACCGCCCTCGCCACGCGCTTCGGGCCCCGGGTGCACGACGCGGGCATCGCCGAGCAGCACGCGGTGACGCTCGCCGCCGGGCTCGCCGCTCGCGGTCTCCGTCCGGTGGTCTGCATCTACAGCACCTTTCTCCAGCGGGCGCTCGACCAGGTCATCCACGACGTCGTGCTGCCGGGGCTTCCGGTCACCTTCGCCATCGATCGGGCGGGTCTCGTGGGCGCGGACGGGGCCACACACCAGGGCTCGTACGACCTGGCGTTCCTGCGGCCGCTCCCGGGCATCCGGATCTTCGCCCCCACTGTCGGAGAGGACGTGGACCCGGTGCTCGAGACGGCGCTCGCGGGCTCGGGCCCGGCGGCGTTCCGGTTCCCCCGAGGGACGCTGCCCACGACCCCGGCCTCGCTCCGGGTCGAGACAGGACCTGTGCTGGGCGCGCGCTGGCTGCGACGGCCCGAGCCCGCCGTGGCTGCCGTCCTCACCCTTGGGCCACTCGGGCTCGCCGCGCTCGAGGCCGCCGAGGCGCTCGAGGTGCCCACCGCGGTGCTCGACGTCCGCGCGCTCGCCCCGCTCGACGTCGACCGGGTCCTCGAGGCCTGCGCGACGGGACACGTGGTGACGGTGGAGGAGGGGACGGTGCACGGCGGGCTCGGGAGCGCGGTGCTCGAGCTCCTGGCCGCGCGCGGCCTCTCGCCCCGGGTGAGGACGCTCGGGCTTCCGGACGCCCCGGTGCCACACGGGGACGCTCGGGCGCAGCGAAGGACGCTCGGGCTTTCGTCGGAGGGGATCGTCGCCGCGGTCCGGAGCATCGCGGGGGCGCCTTGATCCGTCAGGCGGTCGGCAGCTCTCGCGTGTTGACGGCGGTGCGCGGCCGGAGCAGTCGCGCGCCGGCGCGAGGAACGTGGGCAGTCCAGTCCATTCACGACGGAAGGGCTTCCCGAAGCGCGTTCGGGAACCCGGATGGAACGCTCCGGAGGCGGCAGACGCCCCTGCGCCCCGAGGGGACCGTTCCAAAAGGTCCCCCGGAAGGGCTCCGGGAACCCGGGGCGCCGGTCAGGCGCGACACCCTGCCACGGCGCGAGGTGAGGGCAGCGCCGTCATGGCACGCACGTCGCGCCCCCGCGCCCCCGCCGTTCCTCGGGGCCAGCCTGCCATGACTGACCGCCCCCGAAAGGAGCGCCT
>JADGQZ010000320.1 GCA_017881345.1 Myxococcaceae bacterium
CAGTGCTCCCTGGATCTTCCTCATCGTCGTTCCCCTCTCGTCGCTGCGTGGTCCAAGACCGCTCCTCGCCACGGAGCCTCCCTAAGGCGCCCATGAAACCCCCCCCCTCTCGGTATTGCGTGCGCCGTGCCCGACCCAGTGCGCAGTGAAACCAAAGACTTGGCCTCGGAAGGGCGTGAAGCATCGCGTCGCGAAGTGAAACGCAACGTGCCACTTCAATCGATTCGTGTCAGAATGCCTCGATGGCGAACCCCCAGGAACCCGTGGACTCCCGCGAAGCCGCTTTTGCGGCGGTGAATGCCGCGTTCGGCTCGCTCGGGCGGATCTGCGGTGCCCTCGACGGCAACTTCCGGATTCGACACACGTCGGAGCGCCTGGATGAGCTGCTCGGTCCGGGTGCCACCCGGCGCGTCCTGGGGGATTCCATCGAGTCGATCCTCGGGACCGAGCTGTTCGGGGCGCAGGGACCGCTGAGGCAAGCGCTCCTGGCCGGCGAGAAGCGCGAAGGGTGGCGCGCGCTCCTGCGGACCGACGGGGGCGAGACGCGGCTGCTCTCCGTGACCGCGGCGCCGCTCCAGCACGATCGTTATGGCGTGTGCGACCCGGAGGCGACGTACTTGCTCGTCATCCGCCCTGCGGACGATGAGTCGACCGCAGCGACAGGGCCAGTCGCAGGGTTCGGCCTCATCGGCCGGTCGCAGGCCATGGCACAGGTGTTCCGGTTGCTCGAGGTGCTCCAGCACAGCGAGGCGACGGTGCTCATCGCCGGCGAGAGCGGAACCGGCAAGGAGGTCACCGCCCGCGTGATACACGCACAGTCGCCGCGACGGGGCGGCCCCTTCGTCGCCGTCAATGCAGCGGCGCTCCCGGGCGAGCTGCTGGAGAGCGAGCTCTTCGGCCATGTCCGTGGTGCGTTCACCGGCGCGACGCGCGATCGGGCCGGCCGGTTCGAGGCGGCTTCCGGCGGCACGCTGTTCCTGGACGAGGTCGGCGACCTTCCCCTCCACCTCCAGGTCAAGCTGTTGCGGGTCCTGCAGGAGCACACCTACGAGCGCGTCGGCGACGACAAGCCCCGGAAGGCCACGGCCCGCATCATCGCCGCCACCAACCTCGACCTGAAACGGGCGGTGGCCGAGGGCGCGTTCCGCGAGGACCTCTACTACCGCCTGCGCATCTTCCCCCTCGAGCTCCCGCCGCTGCGGGCCCGGCGGGAGGACATCGAGCCCATCGCCCGCCTCGTCCTCTCCAACGTCTGCGCCCGGACGGGGAGGGCGCTCCAGTTCTCTCCCGACTCCATGCGTGCGTTGCTCTCCTACGACTGGCCGGGGAACGTCCGGGAGCTCGAGAACGCGCTGGAGTACGCCGCCACCGTGTGCCGTGGCCAGACGCTCCAGCGCGAGGATCTCCCACCGGAGCTGCTCTCCGGTGCAGCCGCGCAGCCACACGCGGGTGCGCCCGTCGCGGGGCGGGCCGACCTGCGCCGCATCCATGCGCCCTCCGACGAGCGGGGCGACCTCCAGCGAGAGCTCGACGAGCATCGCTGGAACCGGAGCGAGACCGCTGCGGCGCTCGGCCTGAGCCGGAGCACGCTCTGGCGCCGGATGAGGGCCCTCGGCCTCACGGGTTGAGCGCACCACCGCCAGGGCCGGCGAGGTCGTCCGGGCGGTTCCGGCCCTAGATCCGGTCGAGGATGCTCCGCACCCGCGCCAGGAGCGCGGGACCGGTGAACGGCTTCGGCAGGAGCTCGATCCCCGGGCTCAGGACCCCATGGTCCGCAATGACGTCCTGGGAGTAGCCGGACAGGTAGAGCACCCGGAGGGCTGGCTGCCTGCGGCACAGCTCGTCCGCCAGTGCGTGCCCGTCGAGCCCCGGCATGACCACGTCGGTGATGAGGAGCCGAAGCCGGCCGGACTCTTCCTCCGGGAGATCGAGCGCCTCCCGCGGCGAGCTGGCGCAGAGCACGTCGTAGCCAGCCTCGCGGAGAGCCCGGACGATGACGACGCGCACCTGGGGGTCGTCCTCGACGACGAGGACCCTCTCCGTCCCCCGGGTCACCGCTGGCGCGACGGGACGGGCGTCGGGTGGGGAGCCACCGTGGACGCGGCGGAAACTGACGGTGAAGGTCGTGCCGTGGCCCGGCTCGCTCCGGACGTGGACGTGCCCGCCGGCCTGCTCGACGATCCCGTAGACCGTTGCCAGCCCGAGCCCGGTGCCCTTCCCCTGCTCCTTCGTCGTGAAGAAGGGCTCGAAGATGTGCGCCTTGACGTCGGCCGTCATGCCGGCGCCCGTATCCCGGACGACCAGCCGGACCCACTCCCCCACCACCAGCTCGGGATCCAGGGCAGCTCCCTCCGGATCGACCGTGGTGTTGTGCGTCTCGATGGTGAGGGTGCCGCCGCGCGGCATCGCGTCGCTGGCGTTCACGGCGAGGTTCACGATCACCTGCTCCACCTGGCCCGGATCGGCGTGGATGGTCCACGGGCCCGCCTGCAGGTTCACGAGCAGCTCGATGTCCTCGCCCAGCAAGCGCGTGAGCATCTTCTGGCTGCCTCGGACCACGGCGTTGAGGTCGAGGGCGACGGGAACGATGACCTGCTTGCGCGCGAAGGAGAGGAGCTGCCTGGTGAGGTCGCGGGCCCGCTCGCCCGCGGCGTGGATCTCCTCCACGTCCTCCGGCCTCGCCGCGGACCCGCAGGCGAGGTCCGTCTTCAGGCCGTCGCTGTAGCTCAGGATGACCGTGAGCATGTTGTTGAAGTCGTGGGCGACCCCCCCGGCCAGCCGCCCGATGCTCTCCAGCTTCTGGGCCTGCCGGAACTGCTCCTCCAGGAGGCGCTGGGCCGTCACGTCGCGGCCGTTCACCACGACACCCTTCACCGCGGGATCATCGAGGAGGCTCCGGGCGATGGTCTCGATCTGCCGCCAGCTCCCGTCCTTGTGGCGATAGCGCAGGAGGTCGTGCGAGGTCGCCCCCGGCTGCGAGAGCAGCTGCGCCAGCACCCGCTCCATCCGCGGCTGATCGTCCGGATGAGCCAGCTCCAGCGCCGGTCGGCCCCGCTGCTCCTCGGCCGTCCAGCCCAGCATCTCGACCGCGCCCTGGCTCCAGAACTGGTACTCCCCGTTCGCGTCCACGACCAGGATCAGGTCGCTCGACTTCTCGATGAGCGCGCGGAACCGCTCCTCGCTCTGACGCAGCGCCGCCTCGGTCCGCTTGCGCTCGGTGACGTCCAGTGCCGTCCCGAGGTGGTACGGCCGTCCACCGATGTCGACCAGCTTGAAGCTGAACGCGCCCAGCCGCCGTTCGCCCGCGCGGGTGGTGAACTCCAGCTCCCAGTCGCGCACCGAGCCCCGCGCCCGGATCTCGGCATACATCCGCGCCCGGCCGTCGGGATCCGTCGCCAGACCCAGCTCGACCGAGGTCTTGCCGAGCGCCTCCCGACGGCTGCAGCCGAACATCCTCTCCCACGCGTCGTTGACGGCCCTCAGGGCGCCCTCGGGATGGTTCATCAGCGCGATGGCGTAGGGCGCATGGTCGTAGATGGCGGAGAACCGCTGCTCGCTCTCCCGCAGCGCCTGCTCCGCCTGCTTCGCCTCGGTGACGTCGAGGACGATGCCCATGAACCGGCCGAAGGCGCCATGGGCGTCGCGCATGGGGCGACCGCGAGAGGCCAGCCAGCGAACCGCGCCGTCGGGTCGGGCGACGCGCCACTCGACGCCGAGCTCCGTCCCCTCACGCGCCGCCGCGCCCACCACCCGCTCGACCCGCTCCCGGTCGTCCGGGTGGATGGAGTCGCGCCAGGTCTGGTACGAGGCCTGGCGGCCACCCCGCTCCAGGCCGTAGAGGCCCCAGAGCCCCTCGGACCAGGTGTTC
>JADGQZ010000321.1 GCA_017881345.1 Myxococcaceae bacterium
CGCGGATCGTCCTCTTCCTCGTCGGAGGGCGGCGGCGCGCCCGGGGTGAACGGGAGCTGAAAGCCGGGTGGACCGCGCGCCGCGAGCGTCGACTGGAAGCTCCTCACCGCGAACGCGGCGACCACGCCCAGGTAGACCAGCACCAGCAGCGCGATCCCCGTCGACCCGGGCGCGGTCATCCCGAGGATCGGCGCGAGCGGATACGCGAGCGGGGTCCGCGGAACCGGGGCCACCGTCCCCGGGTGCACGATGGCCTGGAGCTCCGCCACGCGCTTGCAGAGGAACGGATGCGAGGACATCAGCTCGGTGGTGGCCATCCAGAAGCCACCGCTCTCGGCCCGCTGCGCGGAGAATGCCTCGAGGTTCACCTCGCCCGCGTACTTGCCGCCCGCGGCGAGGACCACGAGCCCCCGCATCGCCGGCTCGAGCTCCTCGACCACCGCGAGGCCGCACCGGTCCCCGGTGTACTCGCGCGCCCTGCTGTAGGCGGCCCCCAGCCAGGGCACGAGGCGGAACGGGAGCAGGAACCCGTTCCAGGCGAGGTGCCGGGCGGCGAGGTGTCCGAGCTCGTGGCCGAGGACGAAGTCGAGCTGGCGCGGATCGCTGCACGCGTCCGCGAGCGCGGAGTGGAGGATGACGAAGCGCCGGGAGAGCAGCTTGGTGGCGAAGGCGTTGAGCACGCCGCCGGACTGGAGCAGGTACAGGTCGGGGACCCGCTCGAGGCCGAGTCGCTGCGAGGCCGCGACCAGGCGATGATACAGAAAAGGGAGCTGGGACGGCCCGACCCGGACCCCGTTCCCACGCACCGAGGCGAGGAAGACGGCGTGGGCCATGCCGATGAAGCCGAGCGCGAGCACCGCGTACGCGAGCCCGAGCCCGAGGGTGAGCACGGTCAGCCCGGCCCAGCAGAGGCTGGAGACCAGGACCCCGAGCACGAAGAGGGGTGGTTCCTTGGGCGACACCAGTCGCTTGTCGAGCGCCACGTCGGCCGCCAGCCTAGCCGAGAACGCGCGTCACCCACGGGTGGTGGCACAATGCCCCCGGAGGCCTCCTCCGGGTCATGCCTGCTCAGCTCTTCCTCCACCAGCTCCAGCTCGGGCCGATGCAGAACTTCGTCTACCTCGTGGGCACCGAGGGGCAGCGGGACGTCGTGGTGGTGGATCCGGCCTGGGACGTGGACGCAATCGAGAAGACGTGCGTCATCCACGGCAAACGGCTCTGCGGCATCCTGCTCACCCACTCCCACAAGGACCACACCAACGGGGTGGAGGAGCTGCTCTCCCGGCGCGACCTGCCGGTCTACGCCAACCGGACCGAGATCGACTTTTCCGACGACCTGAAGGCGTTCGCCGGCGCGCTGCGCCCGCTCGCTCCGGGTGACCCGATCCCGCTGGGTGGCGTCACCGCGAAGGTCATTCATACTCCCGGCCACACTCCGGGCTCGCACTGCCTCTACGCGGCGGACGCGCTCCTCTCGGGGGACACGCTCTTCGTGAACGGCTGTGGTCGGTGCGATCTCCGGGGCGGCGACCCGGGACAGATGTACGCGACGCTGCACCAGACGCTTCGCAAGCTGCCTGGCGCCACGCGGCTGTTCCCCGGGCACGACTACGGCGACGTCCAGGTGTCCTCGCTCGACCGCGAGGCGACGCGGAATCCCTACTTCCAGCTCAAGGATGCGGCCTCGTTCGTGGCATACCGGATGCGGCCGCGGACCTGACCTTCTCGACGGCATCCATCGAGCGCGGGCGGGGACGACGGAGCGACACCGAGGCCGCCAGCACCAGCACCGCGACCGACACCGCCGTCCAGAGGAAGGCCCAGATCAGGGCGGGCACGTGGGTCTGGCTGGCGAGCAGGACCGCGTCGCTCGTCCCGCCGCCGACACGCCAGAGGTCGTCGCGCAGGTCGAAGAGCGCGTAGAGGCCGGTGAACACCGCGATGACCATCACCAGCGCCTTCTCTGCACCGGCCGGCAGCATCCGGGCGAGCACCAGCAGCACCGCGCCCATCCCCAGGCAGTAAGCGAGGGTGAAGGTGTTCCCGGCATAGAGCAGGCCCATGGCCGTCACCCACGTCCCCATGGCGTAGAGCACCGCCCGGTGCAGCTGGAAGCGGAAGGCGAGGACGAGCTGGAGCGCCCCCGACACGGCGCTCCCCACGTAGCCGGCCGAGTACAGCGCGACCTGCGGGAGCCACCCGGCCGGAACCGCGGAGAGGCACTGTCCCGACTCGTCCGCCCCGATGATGATCCGCTCGACCCGCCCACCGAACACCAGGGTGGCCAGGGCGTGCCCCGTCTCATGGACCAGCACGACGAGGAGCCGGAGCGGCGCCAGCCACGGCGCGTTCCAGAACCACACGCCCGCCACGACGAGCGCGGCGAGGGCGAGGAGCCGCCCGGAGTCGAGTCCGGTGCGTGGGCGCAGGGGGGCGGGCACGAGGGAATCCACCCTCGTGACGCACGGGGACCTCGGTCTATTTCAACCAGCCGGCAGCGAGCGGGGCCTGCTCTGGCTCGCAGCGGAGTTGCAGGCGCCACCGCCTGGCGGGCTCCGTGAGAGGCCCGGGGTCCCCCTGCCGACCACGAGGGCCGCGGGGAGACCCCAGATGTGACTGACGAGGCGACTACTGACCGGAGCCGCTCGACCCGGTGCTCGAGCCGCTGGAGCCGGCGCTGCCCGAGCCGGACCCACCGCTGGCCGTCGAGCCGCCTCCTGAAGCGCCGAAGCTGGCCTCTCTCCGGGGAATCCGGAAACCGGCGTGGATCGTGCCCGGCCGCTGCGTGCTCGTTCGCCCGAGCCTCCGGCTGGGCGCTGCCTACGGGACGGGAGGCTCGGCCGTCTCGGGTGCCTGCTCCGGCTCGTCATGCCGGGTCATGCCCCAGTCCTTGAGCCGCTTGAAGAGCGTCGAGCGCGCGACGCCGAGCTCGCGGGCGACGCGTTCGCGGTTGTTGTTGAACTGTCGCAGCGCCGATTCGACGATCTGGCGCTCGGCGAGCTCGAGTAGCTCCTCGAGCTTGTGACCGGGCACGTAGTGGCCGGTGACCCCGTTCCCGTGCCGCACCCGGGGCGATGGGTCGGGATCGAAGGAGAGGTCCGCGTCGTCGATCAGCGTCCCCCGGCGCAGGAGGAGCGCGCGGTGGACGACGTTGCGCAGCTCGCGAACGTTCCCCGGCCAGGGGTGCGCCTCCAGCCTGGCGAGCGCCGCGGGGGTGAACCGCACGGTCTGTCCGCGCGGCGAGAAGCGGGCGAGCAGGTGTTCTGCGAGGGCGGCGATGTCGCCCCGGCGATTGCGAAGCGGCGGCAGCGTCAGCGGCACGACGCAGAGCCGGTAGTAGAGATCGTCGCGGAACTGACCCGAGCGGCTGGCCAGCAGGAGGTCGCGGTTGGTCGCGGCGACCAGGCGGACGTCCACGTGGGTGGGTCGACTCGAGCCGACGCGCTTGATCTCTCCCGACTCGAGCGCGCGGAGCAGCTTGGCCTGGAGGTCGAATGGAAGCTCGCCGATCTCGTCCAGGAAGAGCGTGCCCCCGTCCGCCTCCTCGAACGCGCCCTTGTGCGCGCCGACCGCGCCGGTGAACGCCCCCTTCTCGTGGCCGAACAGCTCGCTCTCGATGAGCTCCTTGCTGATCGCCGCGCAGTTCACCGGGACGAAGGGGCGCTCGGCGCGCGGGCTCCGGGCGTGGATGGCACGGGCGACCAGCTCCTTGCCGGTGCCCGACTCGCCGAGAATCGTCACCGCCGCGGACGAGGGAGCGACGCGCTCGACGAGCTCGATGAGGACCCGCATCGCAGTGTCCTGGCCCACCAGACCCTGCCATGCCGGCGGCGCGTCCCGGCGCACCGGGGTCGCGGGCTCGAGCAGGACGTCGGTCTCGCCCACGCGGAGCTGGGTGTGCAGCGGCACCTCGGCCTCGAAGAGCCGCACCGGTCCGAGCCAGCTGCCGTTCGTGCTCGCATGATCGAGCACCAGGAAGCGCGTGCCCCGCCGCGTGAGGCGCAGGTGCTTCGCCGAGATGAACCGATCGTCGATCACCAGGTCGTTCCCCGGATCCTTCCCGAGCGTGCACCCCTCGCCGATCAGCCGGTGAACGGACTCGGTGCCGCCGTGACGGAGGCGGATCTGCGCCGGCGGCACCCGTCCGGACTCGGCATCGGCCCCGTGTTGGGCGACCGTTCCGCGCACCTCGGTCTCGGGTGCGTCCTCGGCGCTCGTGGTCCGGGCGCGGAAGATGGCGCGCCACTGCCCGAGCGCGATCTCGGCCCCGTCGCCGAGGGGTGCCCGGTCCGCCCGCGTTCCGCCCACGAGCGTTCCCTTCCCGGAGAGATCCTCCACCACCGCCGAATCTCCCGAGACCAGCAGCAGCACCTGCTGCCTGCTCACCTCTGGATCCGGGATCACGACGTCACAGTGATCCCCGCGTCCGAGGACGGTCCTCGGACGATCGAGCGTGAAGCGAAGGACTTCCTCGCCACGGCGCAAAAACACCAGTTCTGGCATCCGACGGCCCCCCCGTACGTCCGTCGACGCTACCAGCGCGATGCTCCGGAGTTCAACGTGGACGGACGGGGGGTGAAGCTCAGCGCCCCGGGCGCATGTTCGGCTTGCCCAGATACCCGGTGAGCTTCGCGTTCCGGTAGGCCGAGTCCGCCGGATCCACCGGGAGCTGGGTGATGCCCGCGGCGATCATGCCCATCCGCCGCAGGAAGTCCGGCATCGGCCGGATGCGCAGGGTGACGTCCGGCTCGCAGTAGGCGACGGCGCGCGCGAGCCGCACGGTTCCCGTGCCCTGGATGTCCAGCTCCGGTCCCTCCAGCCGGAGGGCGTTCAGGGTGCCGATCCCCTTCTTGATGTCGAGATCGGCGTCGAGCTTCCCGAAGTTGACCGGCGGAAGGTCGACCGGGGTCATCTGCCCCATGAGGGGGAGGGTCAGGGTCCCACCCTTCACCTCGAGGCCGGTTCCGGTGAGCTGGATCCGGCCGGAGGCCTGGGACAGATCGGGCTGGCCGCCCTGCGGGCCGCTGGTGGGGATGTCGAGTGAGAGCTCGCCGTCGAGGGTGCCGACCGCGTCCACGCCGGTGAGCGCGCCGACCCCGGCCTTCCCGAGCGACAGCCGATCGAAGTGCACGCGGAGCCTCGGCGCGCTGCCGGTCCCGATGGCCCCGCCGGCCGTCCCTCCGAACAGCGCCGCCGAGAACCCGACGCCCCAGGGATACAGCGAGGGGCGGAGCGTGAGCCGGTCGACCCGGACCGTCGTCTCGGGCGGGCCGAGCCCGTCCGGGCGCTCGCCCACGCGCACTCCCCGGGCGCTCACCCCGAGGAACGCGGGCCCCAACGCGTCGATGCGGACCCACAGCCCGACGGCGTCCGCCTCCGAGGCGATCCGCGCCCGGACCGCGTCGTAGGGGAAGGTCAGGGCGAGGAAGAGCGCGAAGAGGAAGACGCCCAGCCCCGCCCAGGCGGCCGTCCGCTGCCAGCCGACGAGTTGCGGCAGCTTCAGCGTGCGCAGGCGCCGGGTCAGCTCGGCGAGCTCCATCAGGGAGTCGCCTTCAGATGGTAGGCGGTCACCGTGGTCCAGGCGGTGAGGACCCCGTCCTTGGGTCTCGGCTCGATGCGGAGGAAGGTGACCCGCACGACGCCGGGACCCTGCTCGAGCGCGCCGAGGAAGTCCACGAGCCTGGGGAGCGCGACGTCGGTGAGCGTCAGCTCCACGCTGCTCTCCACGATGCGGCCGTCCCCGAGCGGGACGTCTCCCTTCGGGTTCAGGGACGGAATCTCCAGACCCGCCGACTTCCCCTTCTCGGTGACGTAGGTCAGGAGGCTCACGTCCCCGGCGGTGAGCGCGGCCTCGGCCTGCTTCCGGGCCCGCTCGGCCTCGGCGTACCCGGTGGCGAGCTGCTCGGCCTCGGCCAGCCGCTGCAGCTTGCTCTCGGTCCGCCGTCGCGTGGCGTCGGCGGAGGTCGAGAGCAGGAAGAGGACCAGGAGGGTGACCACGACCACCGTGGCCGCGCCGGCGCTGGTGACCATCACCCGCTCGCGCGGGCTCAGACGCAGGTACCAGGTCTGGAGATCGCTCCAGAGCAGCCGCAGCCGTTCCATCATGTCCCCGACCCCGCGCTGGCCACCGCGTCGCCGCAGTCCACCTGGACGTCGAGCTGGAACTGCACCCGCGACGAATCGCGCGCCCGCTCCACCTTGCCCTCCTTCACCTCGCGGAAGCAGCGGTACCCCTTCAGCGCCGCGGCGAGCTTGTCGATGCTGCGGGTGGAGTCGGTCTCGCCCCGGAGCTGCAGCCGGTCGAGGTCGAAGACCATCTGGCTGAAGGTGACCGTCACCTCCGGCGGGACGCGCTGGGCGACCTCGGCCAGGAGCCGCGTCGCGGAGAGGTTCGGCACCGCCGCCGCCGGGCTGGTCTGTCCCCGCAGCATGTTCAGGGCCCGGTTGTAGTCCTTCTCGCAGGTGCCGAGGATGCGCTGGGTGACCGCGCACAGCCGGGCGTCCACCGCAGCCTCGCGCCGGCCGAGCAGGATCGCCCGGCTCACGTTGAACACGCAGAGCAGCAGCGCGAGCACCCCGGCGAAGGCCGCCACGCGGATCAGTCGGTCGCGCAGGTAGTCCACGTGGCCCCGGAAGGCGAACTCGCCCTGCCGGAGGTTGAAGCGGGGTGCGCGCGCGCTGGACATCGCCCCGCGGAGCGCGAGCGCGTACGCCTCGGCGGCCCGGGGCTGGACCTCCGGCGGGATGGTGCCCGCCGCGGCGGCGGGAAGGAGGAGGAGGTCGGCGGGGAGGCCCAGCTCGGCGCCGAGATGCTCGACCAGGCCCGGGAGCTGCGACGTGCCGCCGGCGAGGATCAGCCGCGCGACCGGGAGATGCTCCCGTCCCGAGGCGGCCTTCAGCGTCGCCCGGCTCTCGCGCAGGATGGGCCCGAGCGCGCGGAGCAGCGCCACCCGGGCGCGCTCGTGCTCCGCCCCGGCCCCCGGGATGAGCGAGCCATCGCGCTCCTTCCACGCCTCGGCCTCGGCGAGCGGGACCTTGAACTCGGTCGCCAGCGCGCGAGACAGGTCCCGTCCACCACCGGGGAAGGTCCGGGCGAAGACCAGGCCCTCTGCCGGACGGCCGACGGCGACGCTGGTCCGTCGATGGCCGATGTCCAGCACCGCGACCGTCGCCCCGGGCGCCACCTCGAAGCGCTCCGGCGCGGTGAGGAAGAGAGCCTGGTAGGCGATCGCCGGGTGGGTGACGACGCGTGGGTCGAGGCCGCGGGTGCTGAGGGTCTTCAGCAGCTCCGCCAGCTCCTCCCGGCGCACCAGCCCGACGACCAGATCGGTCGCGTTCGCCCGGCGACGCGTCACCTGGTGGTCGAACATCACCTGCGAGAGCTCGAAGGGCAGCTCACCCTCCACCTCGAAGGGGAGGGTGGCCGCGATCCGCTTCGGGTCGGTGAAGGGGAGGGTGAAGGAATGCGTTGCCAGCGACGGTCCGGGCAGTGCCACCACCACCTGATCGGGCGACCAGGGGTTCTCCGCGAGGAACACCGCCAGCGTCTCGTCGAGCGGAGCCTCGTCGGCCCGGGGGGTCTCGGCGTAGTCGAGCACCGACGTTCCCCGCCCGGTGGCCTCGAGGAGCACGCCCTTCAGCGAATGACTGCCGAGGTCCAGGCCCAGCACCCGCGCCATCAGTCGGTCCTCCAGTACAGCACCCGTCCCAGCCCGTCCTGCGTGGGATCGGCGAGCCGGATGACGGCGACGACCCGGCGCTCCACGTTCCCCGCCTGGCCGGTGGCCACGATGCGGTAGGTGTCGCTCTTGTCGCCGAGGAAGCTGTTGGCGGTCGTCCCGCCCGTGCCCTGCCGCTGGGTGACGCTCGAGTTCACCGCGATGCCGGTGGACTGGACGATCGAGGTGAAGTCCTGCACCGAGAGGCCCATGGGCATCATCAGCTTCGCCGCGCGGATCTTCTGCACGATGCCGTCGAGGAAGACCGGATCGTTGAGCCGGGGGTCCGGCCGGGCCGGATCGGCGATGCTCCGGATGGCGAGGGCGATGAGCAGCGGGTCATCGCTGTTCACGTTGAGCGGAGCGTTTGGGTCCGGGTAGACGGTGAGCCGGTCGCCGAACGCGGCCATGAAGCGGTCGTTCACCCCGGAGACGAGGAAGAGCTCGCCGAGAGAGTCGAACCAGGCGTTCTTCGGCTGGTACCGCGGGGTGTAACGGGCGTAGAGCGCCCCCTCGTCGGCGAAGCCGTTCTGCACCGTCACCTGGCCGAGCCCGGTGATGTTCAGCGCCGACTGCGTCTGATCGTCGTCCACCCAGTCCTTCAGCGCGATGAGCGCATCGTTGGGGCTGGTCCGGGTGCGGGTGCTGTCCTCGCGGTCGAAGACGAACTCGAAGCGCTTGTCCGAGACCAGGTTGTAGAGCCGCTGCACCGCGCCCTGGGCGGTGCCGGTCTGGAGGCCGGCGAGGGCGTTCACGTTGAGCTTCTCCTGCTCGTCCTCGATTCGGGCATCGAAGCAGCCGGCGAACCCGCCGTACTGGATGCGGCCCTGGTCGTCGAGTCCGAGCGCCCCGGCAGTGGCGAACTTCCCGCGGCGGCCCTCGCCCTGGGGCAACACCGTCTGGAGCAGGTGGCAGTCGAGCTTCGCCATCCTCCAGAGCTGGAGGTTCATGCCCTGCAGCGGTCCTGGAAGGGCCCCCGTGGTCCGGTCGAGCTGCTTCTGGAACAGGAGGAGCATGCGGGCCAGGCCGATGCTGCTCTTGGCGAGGTACTCGGCGCGGAGGGCGTCCCGCTGGTGAGTGGCCAGCTCGAGATCGACCCGGCTCTGGAAGGCGAACTCCGCCGCCACCGCGGTGAGGATGGCGATGGAGACGATCACCATCAGGAGGGTGACGCCGCGCTGGGGTGTCTTGTCGGGGCGGCGAGGCATCAGAATCTCGGAATCTCGGTGTTGAGCACGATTCGCGCCTGGGTCGTGTAGCGCGCCTCGCGCCCGGTCTCGTCGATCGCATAGATCGACAGCTTCACCCGCACCGGGAGGATGGACTTCTTCTCGATGCGCCGGGTGTCCCACTCGTCCACCCAGTCCTTCTTGTCCGAGTCCCAGTAGGTGAAGTCGATCCGCTTGATGCCCTCGAGCAGCACGTCCTCGTTGCCGCCGCGGTCCATGCGATCGTCGAGGATGGAGTCCTCGCGCCGCATCAGATTCAGCTGGGTCTTCCCGTCCGGGCCGGTGGCGGACTTGGTGTAGTACTCGACCACCATCTGGTCCGACTCCTTGGCGTCGGCGTAGAGCCGCTGGTGTGCCATGGAGGTGAAGAGCAGCCGGTCGCGCTTGCCGATGAAGTTGGTGGGGCGATCGTTCTGGTCGCGGTAGCGGCGCGTGTCGTAGTGGTCGCTGACGAAGGCGGCGGAGATCTCGCGCACCATCCGGTCGGTGCCGGTGCGCAGGGCGCGGTAGCGATCCGCCTCGCCCTCGACCAGCTCCTTGGCGCGGTATCCGCTCTGGAAGGCGACGGCGATGAGCCCGCCGATCATCGCGGTGATGCCCACCGCGACCACGACCTCGATCAGCGTGAATCCACGGGCGCGTCTCATCGGATCGGCCGTCCGTTGGGGTCGAGAGGTGTGCCCTGCGGGATGTTGCCGCGGGGTGCGCCGTTGAAGATCGTCTGGCCGCCGGTGTTCGCCCCCCCCAGGGGGATGTTGAACGGATTTTGCCCGGGCCCGGCTGGCGCTCCAGGCACGGGGGCGCCGGGGGCGCCGGGGACGCCGGTGGTGTTCGACAGCGCGGCGCCGGGGGTGCCGTTCCGGTCCGAGCCCTGGCGGAGCGAGAAGACGTCGTTGACGAAGTCCACGCTCTCGGTGCGCTTCCCCTCCTTCCAGCTGATCGTGAGGTGCACCTCGCGCACCCCCTTCTGGATCGTCTGGAGGAGCTGCGTCATCTGTGTCTGGGCGAGCCCGGCCATCGGACCGAGCGCGGCGAGCCCCGAGGCCTGCGTCGCTCCCGGAGGCAGGGCACCGGTCCCCCCTTGCGGCAGCATGTTCGTGAGCTGGGACGAGAGACTGCTGATGCTTCCGGCGGCGCCGCCGATGCCCCCGTCGCGGCCGCTGCCGAGGAGCGCAGCAAGCCCGGAGATGCCGTCCTTCCCGGGCGGGAGGTTGAAGAGCGAGTCGATCAGCTTGTCGGGCGAGACGTCGGTCGTGCGCGGGGCGAGGATCTGCGCCTTCCAGGTGAAGGCATCCCAGCCCTCGGCGCGAAAGTCCCCGGAGATCTCGCGATCGTCGACGTCGAAGCCCTTGTCGTAGAGCTCCTGCTCGATGTCGGTCATCTTCGAGCGGGCGAGCATGGTCACCACGCTGAGCCGCTTGGCGTAGGCGTGGCTGGCCACTGCGCCCGAGTTGAGGTCGAAGATGGCCATCAGCGCGAGCCCGAGGATGGCCAGCGCGACGACGACCTCGATCAGGGTGAAGCCGCGCCTCATGACTTCGGGACCTCCGGCTCGCCATCGACGATGGAGGTCCTCCCGGTGAGGGGGGACACCAGCAGCGTCCAGACGTTCTTCCCCTGGCGCACCGTGACCTGGGCGCGCTCGGTGTAGCCCTGGGGGAAGAAGTAGAGGTAGGCGAGGCCGCTGTCGATCTTCGCCTTCTGGTGCGAGGTCCAGACCGAGACCCGGACGCCGCCCATCTTCCGCGGCTGGATCTCCGGGGTGGTGAAGGCGGAGAACGCGGCGGCCTTCTCCACCCGGGCCTTCTCCGAGTCGAGCACGTCGAGCAGGGTGGAGCCCGAGGAGCGCGCGCTGGTGCTCGGAGGCGCGCCGGCCGGGTTGCCGCGCCCGCGCTTCCGGTAGGCCTCGACCGCTGCCTTGGTCGCGTCGCGGATCTCCTGGTCGCGGTCCATCGAGGTGGTGACCGGACCATTGGCGCACTCGGCGCGGTAGGTGAACTCGGCCGAGTCGTCCTTCGGGAGCAGGAACACCAGGCGGCAGGTGTTCCCGCTCAGCGCCGCGGTGTCGTAGAGCGACCGCGACGCCGCGCCGAGCTCGCCCATCGCCTTGCGCGCCTGCGCGCCGGTGAGGGCACCGAGGCCCATGACCACCGCGGAGAACAGCGCGGCCGCGACGGCCAGGGCGACCATCAGCTCGATCAGGGTGAAGCCTCTGGCGGGGCGGCGGGACATCAGCGGGTGGAGGCCTCGCTCACGGCTTCGCGGCGGTTGCCTGCGGACGGTTGGAGATGTCGGCGTTCGGCCCGTCCCCACCCGGCACGCCGTCCGCACCGTAGGAGGTGATGATCGGGCGGCCGTTCTCGAGCGTGTAGACGTAGTCGTTGCCCCAGGCGTCCTTGGGCATCTTGTCGATGATCTCCATGTCGACCAGCGCCTTGAACCCCGTGGCGGTGTCCGGGAACTTGCCCTTCCGGGCGTTGTAGAGCTTCAGGGCCGAATCGAGGTTCCCGATGCTCAGCGTCGTCTGGTCGATGCGCGCCCGCTGGAGCTGCGGGAACACCGCGATCACCACCGCCGAGGCGATGAGACCGAGGATCACCAGCACCACCATGATCTCGATCAGCGTCATGCCGCGTGGGGCGCGGCGTCCCTTCATCGTGCGCTTCATGGAGTGACTCCCTCCGCCACGGGGCGGATCTGGGGATGAATAGCCCGCGCGTGCGCGCCGGGCCCGTAGAACGCGATCCCGAGCCCCAGCAGCGCCGCCACCACGGCGAGCACCGTCACCGCGGTCACCCGGGTGAGCCACCTCTCGAGGCTGGAGCCGTTCGGGGTCATCGGATCGTCGTGTTGAGCTGGAGAATCGGCATCAGGATGCTGAAGGCGACGAAGGCCACCGCCACGCCCATGGCGACGATGATCAGCGGCTCCATCAGCGCGGTCAGCGCGCCGATCCGCACGCTGACCTGGGTCTCGTAGCTGTCGGCGACGTTGAGCAGCATCTCCTCCAGCTGCCCGCTCCGCTCGCCGATGGCGATCATGTGGTACACCAGCGGCGGGAACTCGCCCGAGCGCTTCAGCGGCCCGGCGATGCTCTCGCCCTCGCGGATGGCGTCGCGCGCGTTCTCCACCACCGCGGAGAGCACGCCGTTGCTCACCACGTTCTTGGTGATGTCCATCGCGGTGAGCAGCGGGACGCCGCTCTTGAGCAGCGTGGCCAGTGTCCGGCTGAACCGGGCGATGGAGAGCATCCGCACCAGGCTCCCGAACACCGGCGCCCGGAGCACGAAGCGGTCCCAGATCGGGCGGCCCTGCGGGCTCGCCTTCCAGCGGAAGAAGCCGAAGATCGCCGCCCCGAACAGCGGGAGGATCAGCCACCACCAGTTCGCGAGCAGGTTGCTGACGAAGATCAGCAGCCGCGTGGTCCAGGGCAGCGAAACCTTCATGCTGTCGAAGATCTTGGTGACCTTCGGGACGACCACCGTCATGAGCAGGGCGAGGATGCCCGAGCCGATGATGCTCATGATCACCGGGTAGATGAGGGTGCCCAGGACCTTTTGCCGGAGCTTGGCCTGCCCCTCGGTGAAGTCCGCCAGCCGCGCCAGCACCGCGTCCAGCGCGCCGGAGGCCTCGCCCGCGCGCACCATGTTCACGTAGAGCGAGCCGAAGATCTTCCCGTGCTGCCCGAGCGCGTCGGCGAGCGAGCTGCCCTCGTTCACCCGGGTCTTCACGTCCGAGACCACGCGCTTCAGCCGCTCCTTCTCCGTCTGGTCGACCAGGGCGGTGAGCGCCTCGATCAGCGTCACCCCCGCGTGGAGCAGGGTCGAGAGCTGGCGGGTGAAGATCGCCACGTCGTCCGAGGTCACCCGGCCGCGGAAGAGCTTCCCCAGGTGAACCTCGCGGCTGCCCAGCGACGGCTGCGGCTGCGCGTCGGCAACCACCTTGCCGTTCTGGCGGCGGACCGGCCCCGACTCGCGCTCGGCCAGCACGTCGGTGAGGAACACCCCCGAGCGCTTCAGCTGCGTGCGCAGCGACCGGCTGCTCTCCGCCTCCAGCAGGCCCTTGACCTGCTTCCCGGCGGGGGTGAGCCCTCTGTACTCGAAGACCGGCATGTGACGTCAGATGTCTTCCTGGGTGACGCTCAGCACCTCGGCCAGGGTGGTCTCCCCGGCGAGGACCTTGCGAGCGCCGTCGTCGAGCAGGGTGCGCATCCCCTTCTTGACCCCGGCGCGCTTGATGGTGCTCGAGTCGGTGTTCTTCAGCGCCAGCTGGCGGATGTCGTCGTCCACCAGCAGCAGCTCGTAGATTCCGGTCCGGCCCCGGTAGCCGTTGCGCCCGCAGACCTCGCAGCCCTTCGCCCGGTAGATGGGCGGATTGCCCGCGCGGGCCACCGCGTCGGGAGTGAGGCCCACCTCCTTCAGCTCCTCGGCGGTGGGCTGGTACGCCTCGCGGCACTCGCGGCACACCCGGCGGACCAGCCGCTGGGCCATCACCGCGGTCAGCGACGAGGCGACGAGGAACGGCTCGACGCCCATGTCCACCAGACGGGTGATGGCGCTGGCCGCGTCGTTGGTGTGGACGGTGGAGAAGACCAGGTGACCGGTGAGCGAGGCCTGGATGGCGATCTCCGCCGTGTCCCGGTCCCGGATCTCGCCCACCATGATCACGTCCGGGTCCTGCCGGAGGAAGCTGCGCAGCCCGGCGGCGAAGGTCAGGCCAATCTTCGGGTTGATCGCCATCTGCCCGATGCCCTGCAGCTGGTACTCGACCGGGTCCTCGACGGTGAGGATGTTCAGGTCCGGAGTGTTGATCCGGCTCAGCGCTGCGTAGAGCGTGGTGGTCTTCCCCGAGCCGGTGGGACCGGTGACCAGGATGATGCCGTGGGAGCGCTTGATGACCGCGTCCATCCCCAGCATCGTCTCCCGGGCCATCCCGATGTCGGTCAGGTCGAGCAGGGTGGTGTTCTTGTCCAGGAGCCGCATCACGATCCGCTCGCCGAACGTGCAGGGGATGGTCGAGAGGCGGATGTCGATGTCGCGGCCAGCGAGCTTGATCCGGATCCGGCCGTCCTGGGGGAGGCGCTTCTCGGCGATGTTCAGCTGCCCCATCACCTTGACGCGGCTGACGATGCTGTTCTGGTACCGCTTCGGCGGCTTGATGATCTCCTCGAGCACCCCGTCGATCCGGAAGCGCACCAGCAGCTCACGCTCCATCGGCTCGATGTGGATGTCGCTCGCCCGCTCCTTCGCCGCGCGGAAGAGCAGCGAGTTGACCAGGCGGATGATCGGCGCCTCGTCGTCGGTGTCGAGGAGGTCCTGCGGCTCCTCCAGCTCGTGCGCCAGGCTCTGGAGGTCCTGGGCCTCCATCTCGCCCACCAGCTGCTCGGCCTCGTTCACCGCGCGGTCGTAGACCCCGTTGATCGCGTCGACGATCACCGCGCCCAGCGCGACCTGTGGCGAGACGTTGCGCTGGAGCAGCATCCGGGCGTGGTCCAGCACCGTGGTGTCGAGGGGGTCCGCCACCAGCAGCGCCACCGTCTCGCCCTCGAGGCGGAGCGGGAGGATCAGGGCCTGCTTGGCGAAGTTGATCGGCACCTGGCGCAGGAGCTCGACGTCCACGGCGTCGAGCGAGACCTGGGCGACGTAGGGGAGGTCCAGCTGCACGGCGAGCGCCTTCGCCACGTCCTCGGACGTGACCGCCTTCCTGCCGACGAGAACCTCGCCCAGCCGCCCGCCCTCGTCCGCCTGGGCGCGCAGGGCCTCCTCCAGCGCGGCCTCGGTCAGGCCGGCGGTGGCGCGGAGGATCTCCCCGAGCGGGCGGCCGACCAGAGAGGTGCGGGCGGGAGCGGGGGCGGACTGGATCTCGACGGGTTCACGCATGAGGGCTTCGTTCGAAGGGTCAGGACCCCGGCTGGACCTGAAGGCGCTCGGGGGAGGGCTGCGCGGGAGCGGACTGGCTGGGCGGCGTGGCCGGCTGGCCGGCCCCTGGCTGCGGCTGGCCCGCTCCGGGCGGGACGATGGTCTCGTCCGCGGGGTGGGGCGGAGTCGGTGCCGGAGCCGCCGGTGGAGGAGCGGTCTGTGCGGGAGCAGCCGGTTCAGGAGCCGGCTGGACGGGAGCGGCCGGCCGGGGAGTCGTGCCCTGCGGCCCGAAGGGACCCGCCGGCGTGGGCTGCGGCTGCCCGGATTGCAGCAATTGCTGGCCGATGCCCATCGGAGAGCCGGGAGCGATCGGCGCCTGCGCCCCGGGCCGGATGACGCTCTCTCCGGGAAGCCCGGGCCCGCCGTTCTCGACCTTCAGCTCCTCGCGCATCACCAGCTGGTTCGCCTTGCCCAGCGGCCCTGGCTTGCGCCCGAAGTCGATGGGCACGTCGTAGCCCGGCACCTGGCCGTAGAACTCCTCCACGAAGCGCTGCCGCTCGGCCATCTTCTTCTCGAAGATCCGCCGGAAGTCCGAGGCGTCGCGGATGATGTACGGGGTGAGGAAGAGCAGGAGGTTGGTCTTCACCTTGTGCTTGCTGGTCTCGCGGAAGAGGTAGCCGAGCAACGGGATGTCGCCGAACACCGGCACCTTGGAAACCGAGCTGATCTGGCGCTCCTGCATGATGCCGCCGATCACCACCGTCTCCTGGTCCTTGGCCACCACGGTGGTCTTGGCGGTGCGCTTGGCCGTCGTGGGTCCGAGCTGTGGATCGGTCGAGACGATCTCCTCGGTGCTCTCGTTGATCACCATCCGCACGTAGTCGCTCGCGTTGATCTGCGGCTTGATGTTCAGCTTCAGCTCGACGTTCTGCCGGGTGATCGGGGCGTAGTAGGCGCCGATGCCACCGAGCAGCGAGCCGGCCTGGGCGATCGACGTCCCGCCGACCGTCCCGCCGGTCGCCGTCGGCAGCTGGGGCGCGAAGCCCGCCTGGAACGGCACGTTCTGGCCGACGGTGATCTCCGCCTCCTCGTTGTCGCTGGTGAGGAGATGCGGCGTGCTCAGCACGTTCACGTCCGAGCTGCTCTGCAGCGCGTGCATCACGATGCCGAACGAGGGAATGGACAGACCGAGCTTGTCGAAGGCCGGGATGGTCGGCCCCTGGAGCCCCGCCAGGAAGCCGCCGTACGAGGCGAGGTTGTTCAGCGAGAACGACGGCGGCACCCCGTTGCTCACGTACTTGGTCCCGGCGACGCCCACCGCCTGGCCCTGGGAGGTGTTCACCGTGAAGCCCTGGTGGAGGCTGATGCCGAAGTTGGACTGCCGGTCGAGGTCGACCTCCATGATCACCGCCTCGATGAACACCTGGCGGCGGGTCAGGTCCAGCTTCTCGATGACCCGGACCAGGTTCCGGAAGTCGCCCTGGCTCGCCACCACCACCAGCGAGTTGGTCGCCTTGTCGGGGGAGATCTTCACCTCGCCCTGGAACAGCTCGGCCGCGGTCACCCCGCCCGGGATGCCGGGTCGCTGCGGAGGCGGCGCCCCACCGGGCATGTTCGGAGGCTGGTTGCCGCCGCCCACCCGCGGCCGGTTGGCGGTGCCCTGCGCCAGCGACTGGAGCGTCGCCGCGATGTCCTCGGCGTTGGCGTTCTGCAGGGCGTAGACGTTGATCCGTCCCTCGCCGCTGATCGGCACGTCGATCTCCCGGAGCAGGGCGTCGATGCGTTCGTTGGCCGCCGGGGTGGCCACCACCACCAGCTTGTTGGTGCGCTCGTCGGCGATGAGGGTGGTGACCGTCGCCGGGCCACCCGAGACTGCGCCGGGCTGGGCACCCGGCTGGACGGGGGCTCCGGGGACCGGGCCGGGAGTGGGCGTCACGGTGAGCCCGGGCCGCGCACCGGGGCGGTTGGCCTTGGCGTCGAAGAGCTTCTGGATGGTCGTCGCCAGCTCCGGGGCGGAGGCGTAGCGGATCTGGATCACCCGCATCTCGTCGGAGCTCGAGCGGCTGTCGAGCTGCTCGATGATCCGCTCCAGCCGGTGCATGTTCGAGCCGATGTCGTTGACGATCAGCGTGTCCGGCTGGAAGGGGATGGTGTCGCCGTTCTGGCTGACCAGCTGCTGGAGCACCCCGCGCAGCGGCTCGAGGTCCGCGTAGCGGATCTTGAACATGCGGGTGATCATCTGCTCGTTGGTGGTGTACGGCTCGTCGGGGCCGACCACCGGGATGTTGCTCTGCTTGGCCTTGGCCTTCTCCACGATCTTGGAGAAGCGCCCCATCGGAACGACGGCGAGCTGGTTGGCGTCGAGCGCGGCGAGGAACGCCGCGTAGAACTCGTCCGCCCCCACGTCCACCTTCCCGTTGTCCGGGCCGATGATGGAGATCTTCCCGCGGACGTTGTCGCCGAGGATGAAGGTCCGGCAGGTCGCGTCGGAGACGGTCTGGACCAGCTTCTCGATGTCGACCTTGTCGAAGTAGATGGTGAAGCGCGCCTTGCGCCGGACGTCAGAGCAGTTCGGCGACGTGGCCGAGGTGGTTCCCTCACCCGCCGGCGGCATCGACGGGTTCGGCTTCCGCCCCGGCGACTGCACCGGACCCTGGACGGGCGTCGGCGACTGCGCCGGCGCCGGAGCCGGCGCAGGCGCAGGCGTCGGTGGGGGCTGGGGCTGGGCGGGGAAGCCGGTCCCTGGAGCCACGGGCGTCTGCCCCGGGCTTCTCACCGGCCGTGGCGGCGAGACCGTGGACGGCTGCTGGGGAGTGCCGGCCTGGGCGAGCAGGGCCAGTGCGAGGCTGGGCAAGAGAGCGGTCATGGGTCAGCGGACGTTGTACGTCTTGCGGAGCGTGGAGCCATTGCGGTCGACCTCGATGTCGATCCGGTTGGCGTCTTTCAGCTTGGTGTAGACCTCGAGCGCCTTCTCGGGGCTGTTCATCTCGAATCCGTTGATGCGCTTGATGACGTCCCCGTTGACGATGCCGATCTTCGAGTAGAGCGAGTCCGGCCGGATGGAGAAGAGCTTGAAGCCCTCCGCCTGGCCGTCCTTGAAGGCGGGGACGATGCGGGCCTGCATGGCCAGGTCGTTGAGGTTGGCCAGCGCCCGGTCCACCTCGTTCCTGGGGACCTCGTAGTTGTTCTCGTCCAGGGCACGGATGCCGGCGCCATAGCCCTGGCCGGGCTCGCCCACCGGACGGGTGGTGGCGATGGGCGGGGGGGCGGGCGCGCCGTCGCCCGCCTCGGCGCCGATGTACTCGCGGCGCCCGTTGTTGGCGATGATGACCCGGTCCCGCTCGATGCTGAGCACCTCGGCGTTCTGCACCCGGTCGCCCACCATCACCGTGGAGGACTTCTGGTTCCCGAGGTCGAGCACCGAGCCGATGGACCACCCTGGCGCGGTGCTGACCAGCGTCCCGAGCAGCTTCAACCGCAGCGAGGTCCGCACCGGCTCGGAGCTCATGTCCGGCTTCGGGGCCTCGTCGAGGCTCTCCGGGGCGGGGAGAGGCAGGTTGGTGATCCCGGCGAGCTTGGCAAGGTCCAGCGTGGCCGGTGGCTGCTGGCCGACCGTCCGTCCGCCGCCGCGGGCCGTGGGCGCCGAGGCCGCGGGGGCGATGGCCGCCTCGATGAAGAGATTGACCGTCTTCGCCGCCACGAGCGCCACCAGCGCCACGA
>JADGQZ010000322.1 GCA_017881345.1 Myxococcaceae bacterium
AGCGTCTCGGTCAGCTGGGTGCGGTCGGCGGGCTCGTCCCCGTACGGCATGGCGTCGCCGTACCCATCCACCTCGCCGGGCGGAGGTGGAACGAGGACCGCGCTCCTGCCGGTCGTCGCGAGACGTCGCGCGGCCAGGGGCTCGTCGCCACCCCGGACCGGTTCCGGCGACTCGTCGACCAGCATCGCCTCGTCGTCCTCGGCGAGCAGCTCGTCGTCGCTGCCCGGGCCAGCGCCCCGAAGGGCGAGGTCGTCGGAGGCGACGTCCACTCCCTCGTCGGCAAGGAGGACCTCCTCCTCGCCGGCGGCGGTCATCAGCCCCGCATCGGCACCGCCCCGCACCGCCTCGGGGCGAAGCACCGAGAGGAAGGCCGCCATCTCCGGGTGGCCCGGTGCCTCGGAGAGGAGGGTGTCCAGGTACGCCTGCGCGCGCTTGCGCTCCAGCCCCCGGGTGCAGAGCCGGAGCACGTTCAAGAGCTGCTCGGTGGCCTGCGCCGCCTGTCCGGCGGAGCGGTAGATGATGTACGCCTTCTCGTGCGCGTCGAGGTTCTCTGGGTCCACGGCGAAGATGCGCCGCAGGTGCTCGAGCGCCTTGTCGTGCAATCCGTACTTCACGTAGACGTCGGTCTCGGCGAGCAGCTTGTGGATCTGATCGCGGCTCAGCGTCACCGTCGCAGCAGGGGGCGGGGGTGGCGGAGGCGGCGGTGCAGCGGCGGCCACCTGGGCCGCGGCGATGGCCTGGGACATCGACGTGCGGGCCGGGCCCGCGGGGCGTGCCGGGACGGGAGCGGAGGCCGCCGGCGCGCGATGACTCGCCTTCCATGCCAGGAGGTCGGCGTCGGACGGATCGAGGCGCTCGATCTTCCCCCAGGCGTCACGGGCCTCGGTGGCCTGGCCCCGCTCGGCGTAGAGCTTGGCCAGCTCCTTGTAGACGCTCAGCGTCTTGCTGGTGTGGTTGAGGGCCGCGAACGCCTGCGCGAGCAGGATCAGCGTCGGGATGTCGCGCGGGTCCGCCTTGAAGCAGAGCTGCAGCTTGGCCAGCGCGCGCTTGTGGTCGCCGCGAGCGAGGTAGTCGTGCGCCAGGCTCCGGGCGAGCTGGACGTTGTCCGGCTCGAGCGAGGCGATCCGCTCCAGGACGCGGAGCCGCTCGTCGGGTCGGTTGTTGCGCTCGAGCCAGTCCGCCGCCCGCTTGAACTCGGTCAGCGCCTCGCCGCCCATCTGCTCCCGGGCGTAGAGCTCGGCGAGCTTGAGGCGGCTGGAGACGTTCTCCGGGTCCAGGTCCACCATCTTCTTCAGGGTGGCGAAGGTGGCCTTGGTGTCACCCTTCCGCTCGTGGTGGGCCACCACCACCTGGAAGAAGGCCATCGCCTCGGTCATCAGCCCGAGGTGCTGGTGCAGCTCGGCGAGCTTGAGGTTCACCTCGACCAGGTCGGGGTTGAGCTTCAGCACCTGCTTGTAGAGGGCGACGGCCTTGAGGAAGAACCCGTCCTGCGCGTACACCTCGGCCACGCGGGTGAAGAACGAGGCGGCCTGCGGGTTGTCGCCCTTCTTCTGGAAGAGCTCGCCCATCTTCTGGAGCGTGCGGACGTCCCGCGGATCCAGGTCGAGCACCTTCTGGTACTCGCGGATGGCCTTGTCGAAGGCTCCCTTGGCGACGAGCTTGGTCGCGCCCTCGATGATCTTGGTCTTGTCCATCGACGGGCGGCTCGCACCGGGTCCGAGGGGGGTCGGGCCCGAGGCTCAGCCGGGGAGTCTCCACACCGGACGGTAGCGTGCCGACGGCGCGACCGTCAAGGAACGTGCCGGATGGTTTCCCAGGGAGTCCGGGGGGTTACGGCGTCTCCTCGATCGCCTGGCGGAGGCGGCGGGTGCCCACCTCGGAGGCCAGGAGCCGCTCCACCAGCCGGGTGTCGTACTGGCCGGAGGTGAAGCTGTCGTCGGCCAGGGCAGTGCGGTGGAACGGGATGTTGGTCCGGATGCCCTCGATCACGTACTCGCCGAGCGCCCGCTGGAGCCGGGCGATGGCCAGGGGCCGGTCCTCGGCGTGGACGATGACCTTGGCCAGGAGCGAGTCGTAGTGAGGGAGGACGGTGTAGTTCTCGTACGCCGCCGAATCCACACGGACGCCATATCCGCCGGGCACGCTGTAGCCGGTGATCTTCCCCGGCCAGGGCGCGAAGGTGACCGGGTCCTCGGCATTGACCCGGGCCTCGATGGCGGCCCCGCGCAGCTGGATGTCCTCCTGCCGGCGGCGGAGCGCCGCGCCCGAGGCGAGGAGGATCTGCTCCCGCACCAGGTCGATGCCGGTCACCGCCTCGGTCACCGGGTGCTCCACCTGGATACGGGTGTTCATCTCCATGAAGTAGAACTCGCCGCGCTCGTCGAGCAGGTACTCGATGGTGCCGACGTTGTTGTACCGGATGCGCTCCATCGCCCGGACGCTGACCTCGCCCATGCGCCGGCGCAGCTCGGGCGAGACCGCGGGCGAGGGGCTCTCCTCGATGAGCTTCTGGTGCCGGCGCTGGACCGAGCACTCGCGCTCGCCGAGGTGGATCACCTTGCCGTGCTCGTCGGCAACGATCTGGATCTCGATGTGCCGCGGCTTCTCCACGTACCGCTCGACGTACATGTCGCCGTTGCCGAAGGCCGACGCCGCCTCGGCCGACGCGGTGGCAAACGCGGCGGTGACCGCGTCCCGCCCCCGGACGATCTTCATCCCCCGTCCGCCTCCGCCCGCCGCCGCCTTGAGGATGACGGGGTAGCCGATCCGGTCGGCCTCGGCCTGCGCCTCGGTGGGCCCCTTCAGGACGCCGGCCGACCCGGGCAAGAGCGGGAGACCCGCCTCCTTCGCCGCCTCGCGCGCCCGGACCTTGTTGCCCATCAGTCGGAGCATCTCGCCCCGCGGACCGATGAAGCGGATCTTGCAGTTCTCGCACACCTCGGCGAAGTCGGCGTTCTCGGAGAGGAACCCGTAGCCGGGGTGGATGGCGTCGGCCCGGGTGATCTCCGCCGCCGAGAGGATGGCGGGGATGTTGAGGTAGCTCTCGCGCGAGGGCGGCGGTCCGATGCACACCGCCTCGTCGGCGAAGCGCACGTGCAGCCCGCTGGCGTCGGCGGTGGAGTGAACGGCGACGGTGCGGATCCCCAGCTCGCGGCAGGCGCGGATGACCCGGAGGGCGATCTCCCCGCGGTTGGCGATGAGGATCTTCTTGAACACGTTGCCGCTCAGGCAGGCTCGATCCGGAACAGCGGCTGCCCGAACTCCACCGGCTGCCCGTTCTCGACGAGGATCTCGGTGATCTTCCCCGGCTCGTCCGCCTCGATCTCGTTCATCAGCTTCATCGCCTCGATGATGCAGAGGGTCTGGCCCTTCTTCACCAGCGAGCCCAGCTCGACGAAGGATGGCTGATCGGGCGCGGGCGTCCGGTAGAAGGTACCGACGAAGGGCGAGTTGACGAGGTGCCCCTTCTGCTCGGTCGGGGCGACCGGTGCACCGGTGGGCGGCGCCTCCGGGGCACTCACCCGGGGGCCGAGGGACAGGGGCGCCAGCGCCGCGGAGGCGGACGGCGTCGGTCCGGGCGCCACGTGGACGACGGGGGCCGGGCCGTGGCCGCGGGTGATGAGCAGCCGCTCCGGGCCGCGCCGCCACGACAGGCGGGTGATCTCTGTCGTCTCGAGCAGCTCGACGATGCGCCGGAGCGCGTCCACGTCGAGCAGCGAGCTGGCCGGGCCGCCGTCCTGGGTCTCTGCGTCCTCCGTTGCTCGCTTCTTGCTCGCCATGGTCAGGCGGCGGCCACGCGGGTGAGGTACTTGCCGTCCCGGGTGTCGATCTTCAGCACGTCGCCCTCGTTGATGAAGAGCGGGACGTTCACCACGTAGCCGGTCTCGAGCTCGGCGGGCTTCTGGGCGCCGCTCACCGTGTCGCCGCGGATGCCCGGATCGCACTTGGTGACCTTCAGGTCCACCGAGTTGGGGAGCGACACGCCGATGGCCTTGCCGTTGTAGAAGAGCACCGAGGCCTCGATGTTCTCCTTGAGGTAGTTGCGCGACTCGCCGAGGACCTTCTCGCCCAGGAACGTCTGCTCGTAGTTCCGGGTGTCCATGAAGTAGTAGTCGTCGCCCTGCTGGTAGAGGTACTGCATCTGCCGTTCCTCGATGTCCGGCTTGCCGACCTTGTCGCCGCTCTTGAAGGTGGGCTGCAGGACCCGGCCCGAGAGCAGGCTCTTGATGCTGGTCCGCACGAAGGCCGAGCCCTTCCCCGGCTTCACGTGCTGGAACTCGATGATCTCGAAGGGCTCCCCGTCGACCTCGATCTTCATGCCCTTGCGGAACTCGGACGTATCGATGACACCAGCCATGGGGGGGCCCTTAACCCGAGGTGGCCCCGAGTGGGAAGGGCCTAGCGGCCGGCGACGGAGGCGAAGCGCTACAGCTCTGCGCGGATGCGCGGCGCAGCGATCCGGAGCGCGTAGCGGCCCTTGCCGTAGTTGCCGCGCGCGGACAGGGCGAGGACCAGGAAGTACTCGTCCGTCACCAGGCGCATGATGGTCAGCACCTGCTCGGAGTTGATGCTGACCTCGGTGACCGCGCCGGTCTTGAGCAGCTGGGCGGCGTTCTTCACCTGGCCCAGGACCGCCGCGTACTCGACGAGGGTGGACTGGACGTCCAGGTCCGCCGCAGCGTCGATCTGGAAGTTCTCCACCGCGATGCCGTCGAAGCCCATGACCGAGCAGGCCAGGGCTCCGTCCACGGAGCGGACCACCTCCTCGAGCACGGGCAGGAAGGCCATGGCGGGCGGCTCAACTCGCTGGGACGCACTGGACCGGCACGTCGCGACCTGGCTCGTTGCACGCGCCCCTGAACAGCTTGGTAGGAACGCCGCCGTCCGTGGGAGCAGGGTCGCAGAAGAGTGGCGTGGTCCCGCTCTGGTAGACGGCGAGCGGGAAGCTCACCTTGTTGGTGTACTTGCCCACGCCCGCTCCGGTCTTCCCGAAAACCTGGAAGGTGACCAGGAGCGTCTGCCCGGCCGGCGTGAGGGAGGCGCTCAGCGCGTTGGCGGCGAGGGGCTGGATGAGCTGAGCGCCCATGTAGTTCTTCTCGGCAGTGCCGCCGGCCGAGATGACGGCCCGGACGTTCTGGGTCTCGGAACCGAGCACGACGCTCGCGTTGCTGTACTGATAGCTGTAGACGATGGTGTCGGCGACGAAGTCGTTGCCGCCGCCCGGGTCCACCACCTGCCCGTTCACAGTGATGGGCAGCGGGAGCATCTGGTTTTCCCAGGAGAACGCCTGCCCGAAGTAGGTGCTCTGCCCGACATTTCCGCTCTCATCGACCCAGGGCCGGAAGTCCAGCGACCCGCCCTCGACGAACAGCGTGGCGTCGGAGAAGTCGCACTTGTCGGTAGGCGCACGGGCGTTGAGGACGATGACATTCAGGGGGTCCGCCGAGCAGCTCGCGAGCAGCACCGCCGCGAGCAACGAACGGCGAGAACTGGCACTCATGGATTTCCTCCAGCGGGCGCATTCGCCGAGACCACCGGACGTGCCGGAGCGGTCTGGGTCACGATGCGCGGGGTGATGAAGATGAGCAGCTCCTGGCGGCTCTCGGCGACCGTGGTGGTCCGGAAGAAGAAACCCAGGATGGGGAGCTTCATCAGGAACGGAACGCCGGCCTCGTTGCTCGAGCCGCGGCGGATGTAGATCCCGCCGATGACCGTGGTGTCGCCGTCCTTGACCAGGACCTGGGTCTCGGCCTCCTTCTTGGAGATCGCGGGCTGGCCGTTGGCGCCGGTGTTCGCCGGGTCGGGCTGGTTGTTGGTGGCCTTGATGGCCATCAGGATGCTGCCGTCCGAGGTGATGTGCGGCGTCACGTCGAGCTGGAGCCGGGCCTCGACGAAGGTGGTGTTCACGCCCTGCGCCGACACCTGGCTGAACGGGATGGACACGCCCTGGCTGATGCTCGCCTTCTGGTTCTGCAGGGTGGTCACCTTCGGCGCGCTGATGGTCTTCACCGTGCCGTTGCTCTCCGCGGCCGACAGACGCAGGTTCAGCTGCCCCGCGCCACTCGCGGACCCGAAGGTGAAGCCGAGCGCGCCACCGGCGCCGGCGCCGACCGCGGCCGGGAGGTTCACCGCGAAGTTGGGCGCGCTCGAGATGCCGCTGGTGGACGACACGCCAGTGTCCGAGCCACCGGTCACCCGCACCGTGCTCGGGAACTGGAGGCCGGTGGGATTGCCGGATGCCGGAGCCGCCTGGCCGAAGCCGCCCCACTGCACGCCGATCGACCGGGAGAAGCTGGTGTTCGCCTCGACGATGCGGCTCTCGATGAGGACCTGCGGAGTGATCGTATCGAGCTTCTCCACCAGCCCGCGGGCCTTCCCGATATTGCTCCCGATGTCACGGACGATGAGTGTATTGGTGCGCGGGTCGACTGCGACCGTGCCCCGTTCGCTGAGCACGTCCTTCACCCGTGGTGCCATCTCGGTTGCCGCGGCGTAGTTCACCGGAATGAGCTGGACCACCAGCTCCTCCTGCCGGCGGAGCGCCTTCTTCCGCTCCTCGCGCAGCCGCGCCTCCTCCTCGAGGGTCTTGAGAGGAGCGACGCGGAGGATGTCCCCGATCTCCTCCTTCCCGAGACCCTTGCTGGCCAGGATGATGTCGAGGGCCTCGTCCCAGGGGACGTTCCGCAGGCGGATGGTGATCTTTCCGGTGACGTCGTCGGCGACGACGATGTTCTTCTTGCTCACCTCGGCGATCACCCGCAGCAGGTTGTGGATGTCGATGTCCTTGAACTCGAACGAGACCTTCTTGCCCGAGTAGCGGGTGCGGCCGGTGACGGCCTGCGCAGCGACGACCGCGGGCTCGGTGGTGAAGGCGGCCGCGCGGTTCGACACCGCGACCTCCTCGGTCTTCAGACCCTTGGCCTCGAGGTGCCAGACGATCCCGTCGCCGGCGCGCTCGGCGCGCTCGCTGAGGGCCCCGTCGGCGGAGACGACCACCCGGACCCGCTGCCCGTCCCCTGGCACCGGGAAGGTGCTGATCATCTTGATCGGCGAGTCGAGCGCCGAGGTGTCGAGGCTGCGCTCCAGGCGCTTGGGGAGACGGACGCCGATCAGGGTCAGGACCGCGCCGCGATCGTCGGGGCGCTCCACCTCGAACCGGACCGGCCGGTTCAGCTTGATCTGGATGCGGCCTCCGCGCGACGACTCGACGAAGCCGAGGTCGAGCATGTCGGCGGGCGCCTGTGCCTGCGCCGGCGCGGATGCCACCGCCGCGGGGGTGACCACGCGGCCATCGATCTCCACCTCGCCGTCCTTGAGGCCCCGCCCGGGGACGGCGGATGCAGCGACCGCGGGGGCGACCGGGGCAGAGACGGTCCAGCGCAGCCCGTGCGGCGAGAAGCTCACCCGCCCCTCGAGCGCTCCATCCACGTCCACCACCAGGCGGATCTTGTCGGGGTGCGTACCGGCGCGGAGGGTGGCGAAGGGGCCGGAGGGCGCCTTGCGCACCGTCGTGGCGAGCTTCACCCCGGTCACGTCGAGGACCAGCCGGCTCGGGTCACCGAGGCGGAGCAGCTCGTAGGCACGGACGTCGCCGTCGAAGGAGAGCTGCAGGGTCTCGCCCTGGACGCGCACTGCGGTCAGGTGGTGGGCCGGGG
>JADGQZ010000323.1 GCA_017881345.1 Myxococcaceae bacterium
CAGCCGGTCGAGGCGGATCCCGGGATCGATGCGGAGGTAGCCGAGCACCTCCAGGAGGTCGGCCTGGATCGCCGGAGCCTTGGGTGCGAGGGAGGCCAGCTGCGAGCCGAGATCGCTGCGCGGGGAGATGGCGAGCGCGCGGCGGAGGGCGGCACGCGGGGGACCTTCGGCCTTCTCCAGCGCGACCAGGACCGCCGCCTGATCCTCCGCCCGACCACCGTCGAGAAGGGCGAGGGCGGCGGCGAAGGCGGGACCGGGCTCGTCGGCGAGGAGCGCCGGAACGAGGAGCCTTGCCGCCACGCGCGGCCCCCCGAGCACCAGCCCGTCGAGGTGGGCCAGCATCCGCTCTTCCGGTCCGGCCGCAATCTCCGCTAGCGTGTAATCGGGAGAGTGGAACGCCTCCTCCCAGAGCTGGGAGAGGAAGGCCGCTTCGTCGAGATGCTCCTCGACGATGTCCCAGCGAATCGGTGTGTCCGGTTGCATTAGGGCCGACACCCCCGCGCGGCTGGCGCGCCGGGTCGGGTCACTCGATCACCTCGGTCTTCGCGCCGGGGCTGACGATCCGCAGCTGCCCTCCGAAGGCACAGGTGCAGGTGGAATCGCTGGTCAGCGCGGGGAGCGCGTCGACCTTGGTCTTGGCCGCACCCGGTTGCCAGGGCGCCACCGTGAGCGGGGTGCAAGCCGCCGGGGTGGGAGCCCCCATCGCCGCTGCGGTCGCCGCTGCGACGAGAGGGTTTCCCGGTGCCGTGCACTGCGGAAAGGGAGCGATGTTCAGGTTCGGAACGATGTCCAGGACCGTGGCGCGCGCCGGCCCTTCCACGGCGTGGCCGCGCGGAAAGACGGTGAGCGCCCCCGGCCCGAGCCCGAACGAGCAGACCAGCTGTGCCCCGCTGAACACCTGAAGCGGCATCACCCCACCCCCGACGGACGCCGAAAGTGGACCATGCGGCGAAGGAGCTCCGCAACCCGTGCCTGGCAATCGGCTCGGGGTGACGCTGGTGGGCCGGGCCAACGCCTCTGATACGATGCTCAAGGGTTCGTTCACGGACCGTTTCCCCGAGGGGGGGCGAGCGCCGGTGGCTGACAAGGACGTCCGCACCATCGTCGAGCTGAGTGCCGGCTCCGTCGGGGAGTCGGATCTCGTGGTTGAGCAGGTGCTCGGGAGTGAGGCGCTGTCCACCCCGTTCGTCTTCACCGTTCATCTGCGCCCGGCCGGGACCGATCCACTCGAGCTCGACGACCTGGTCGGCGCGACCTCGCGGCTCACCGTTCGCCGACCGGACGGTGACGAACGGCGGGTCCATGGCGTCCTGCGCGCGGCGGTGCTGGGCGGAACGAGCGCCGGGAAGCCGCACTATCGGGTGGAGCTGGTCCCGCGGTTCGCCCTCCTCGAGCACACCCGGAACAGCCGGGTCTTTCAGAGGAAAACCGTCCCCGACATAGTCAAGGAGATCCTCGACGCTCGCCAGGTGCCCTTCCGTCAGGCGCTCTCGGCGACCTATCTGGAGCGTGAGTTCTGTGTCCAGTATCAAGAGTCCGACCTGGCGTTCGTCTCGCGCCTGCTCGAGGACGAGGGCATCTTCTATTTCTTCGAGCACAGCGACGACGAGGACAAGCTCGTCTTGGTGGACGCTGCCAGTGCATGCAAGGCCATCCCGGGAGACTCGACCCTTCCCTTCCGGGACAGCCGGGAAGCCCGCGATGAGCAGGAAGCCGAGCACGTCTTTGCCATCGAGCAGAGCGATCGCCGGCGTCCGGGAAAGGTGACCCTGCGGGACTTCGACTTCACCCGGCCGGACCTGGATCTCACCGCGAGCAACGAGGTGAAGGACGACGCGGCGCGGGAGATCTACCACTACCCGGGCGGCTATACGGGCCCGATGGTGGGCAAGCGACTGGCCAAGGCCCGACTCGAGGCGCTGCGGGTGCGCGAGGCAGGTTTCGACGGAGGCTCCACCTGTCTTCGCCTGTCACCCGGGTCGACCTTCGAGCTGGCCGAGCATCCGGACCGGGAGTTCAATGCCTCGCAGCTCCTCATCCGGGTGGAGCACGAGGCCCGACAGGAGCTGCGCGCAGGCTCGGGCAGCGCGATCGAGAGTGGCTACCGAAACCGATTCGTCACCGCTCTGGCCGATGCAGCGTACCGCCCGCCGCGTCGCACGACGCGGCCGGTCCTGGTCGGCACCCAGACCGCGCTGGTGGTCGGGCCGAGCGGCGAGGAGATCCATCCGGACTCCTACGGTCGTATCAAGGTCCTCTTCCACTGGGACCGTCAGGGGAAGAAGAACGACCACGCCAGCTGCTTCGTTCGCATCGCCCAGGGGTGGGCGGGTCCAGGGCTCGGTCAGAGCGTGGTGCCGCGCATTGGCCAGGAAGTCGTGGTTCGCTTCTTGGACGGCGATCCCGATCGACCCCTGGTGGTGGGAGCGGTCTTCAACGGGTCGAATGGGGTGCCGCTCTCGCTTCCGGGGGATCGCAGCCAGGCCCTCTTCCGAACCGACAGCTCACCGGGCGGTGGCGGTTCCAACGAGATCCTCTTCGAGGATGCGAAGGAGGAGGAGGTCCTCTCTCTCTCCGCACAGAGGCAGCACCGCATCGAGGTCGTGCACGACAAGCGGCAGGCGATCAAGGCCAACGAGGCGCTCCAGGTGGACGGGGAGCGGGCCCGTCGCATCTCGGGCAACCAGTCACTGCTCGTCGGGTCGAACGACGCAGCTGTGATTGGCAAGAGCCAATCGGTCACCGTGGGCACCAACCGCCGGACAGGGATCGTCGGCGACCAGTCCGAGTCGACCGTCATCGCGCAGACGGTCACCATCGGCGCGACGTCCTCCCGGGTCGTCGGCGGCGTGGCGATGGAAACGGTTGGCGCGGCCGCGGCGCTCTCGGTGGGCGGAATCCTCGCGACCAACGTCGGCGCGGTCCAGAGCACTGCCGTGGGCGGAGCTCTTTCGCGTCAGGTGGGGGGAGCCTTCGTCGAGGTGGTTGCCGGCTCACGCGAGGAATCGGTGGAGAAGGACGTCCAGAGCAAGGTCGGTGGTGACCATGAAGAGCAATGCGATGCCAGCATCGATGGCAACACCGGCAAGGACGCCGAGGAGACCATCGACGGGAAGGTGGAGGTCAGCATCGACGGGCAACTCGGGATCATCGCCAAGTCGATCGAGTTCGAGACCGACCAGCTCACCCTCATCGTCGGGGGGAACGTCGCCTGGCAGATGAAGCAGGCAGGCGA
>JADGQZ010000324.1 GCA_017881345.1 Myxococcaceae bacterium
CTTGTTGTCGCGGAAGTACTCGCCCATCGTGCAGCCGGTGTAGGGCGCAAAGAACTGCATCGGCGCCGCATCCGAGGCGTTGGCCGCGACGACGGTGGTGTATTCCATCGCCCCGAAGCGGGTCAGCTTCTCCACCACCTGCGCTACGGTGGACTGCTTCTGCCCGATGGCGACGTAGATGCAGAAGACGTTCTTGCCCTTCTGGTTGATGATCGCGTCGATCGCCACCGCGGTCTTGCCGGTCTGGCGGTCGCCGATGATCAGCTCGCGTTGACCGCGGCCGATCGGCACCAGCGCGTCGAGCGCCTTGATCCCGGTCTCCATCGGCTCGTGCACGCTCTTCCGCTTCACGATGCCGGGCGCCTTGATCTCCAGCCGCCGGCTCTCGGTGGCGTTGATCGGGCCCTTGCCGTCGACCGGCTCGCCGAGCGCGTTCACCACCCTGCCGAGCAGCGCCTTGCCGACGGGAACCGAGGCGATCTTCTGGGTGCGGCGGACGGTGTCGCCCTCGCGGATGTGGCTGAACTCGCCCATGATGGCGACGCCGACGTTGTCTTCCTCGAGGTTCAGGACGAGGCCCTGTACCCCGTCCTTGAACTCCACCAGCTCGCCGGAGAGCACACCTTCCAGGCCGTAGACGCGGGCGATGCCGTCACCCTGGCTGAGCACGGTTCCGGTCTCGGCGACGGTGACCTTCTTGCCGTAGTCCTGGATCTGCTCGCGAAGGATTCTGCTGATCTCGTCGGCACGGATGTCCATGGGCGCCGCGGGCTCTAGCATCGGCCGCGGGGCCTCGCAACGCTCGTGCGAGGCCGCGTCAGGCCTGCTGATGGGCCCCCCCGGCTCCCCCTGTTCCCGAGGCCCGGCCGGCTACTTGGGCAGGGTCAGACGAACCGAGAAGTTGTAGCCCACCGAGACCGGCTTGCCCTGGTAGCTGACAGGCTGGAACCGCTGGGACTGGAGGTGCTCCAGGACCGCGTCGTCCATGAAGGGAAGCGGCTTGATGACCTTGCAGCGCTCCACCAGGCCCTCCGCGGTGATCACACAGCGGACGATGCTCACTCCCTCGACCCGGGCGGCGATGGCCTCACGGTTGTAGGTGATGGGCCGGCCCGACTGGAGCAGGACAGGTCGGGTCATCCCCTCGCCGAACGGGACGACGTCGCGAGGTGCCTCCGGGGGCACCACGGGTGCAGCGGCGGGCCGGGGCGCGGTCGAGCCGAGCGAGGCGAGCTGGGCCTGCGGTTGCGCGTTGGGCCCGCTGGCGACGGCGGGTGCAGCGTCGGCGCGAACGGGGAGGGGCACCTTGCCCTCGGCGCGCTCCCGCTCCTCCTCGCGCTTGCTGAGGGGGACCGGCTTCTCCAGACGCGCGACGACCTTCTTCTGCAGGCGGGCGTTCACCATGACATCGCCCGACCCGCCCGAGGTGATGGCCTGCGTCGGGTAGCCCTCGAGCACCAGCACCATCTCGGCGCTCGCCATCCCGTCCGCACCGGACGGCATCTCGAACACGGTGGGCGTGGAGCCCATGTCGTGCCGGCCGATGAAGACGTGCGCGCCAGCCGGCTCGGTGGAGACGTGGAAGCGAACGACCTTCTTCTCCGGCGCGGGCGGCGGCTCGACGGGCTTCGGCGGCGCCACCACCACCGGGGCGGGGGCGGGCACGGGCTGCGCCGGAGGCAAGGCGACCACCTGGGCCTGGTCGCCCTTGGGCAGCAGCAACCAGACCACGACGAAGCCCAGGAGCACCGCGCTGACGAAGAGGAGGGCCGGGAGGAGCTTGCCGCCCCTCTTGTCCTCGCCTGCGTCCTCGATCTCGATCTCGTCGTCCACCTGCGCGCGGGGCGCGGTGACCGGGCCGGAGATGTTCCGGGCGTGGAAACCCGAGGTCGACATCGGGCCGGAGCCAGGGCGGGTGTGCAGCCCGGAGGTGGACATCGGACCGGAGCCGGTCGTCGTCCGGCGGTCCGGGAAGATGCCGCTCAGCCCGGTGAGCTGGGCGGTCTCACGCAGCGCCTCGAGCACCTCGTCCATCGACTGGAAGCGTGCGACGGGGTCCTTCTGCAGGCAGCGGATGACGACGGCCTCGACCTCCGGTGGCACGTCGGTCGCGGGGTTGGCGTCGCGCAGCGAGCGCGGCGCTTCCTTCATGTGCTGGAAGATGACCTCGAGGTAGTCCTTGCCCTGGAACGGCGGGCGACCGGAGAGCATCTGGTAGACCAGGATGCCCAGCGAGTAGACGTCGCTCCGCGGGTCGGCCACGTTCCGGGCCTGCTCGGGCGCCATGTACTGCGGGCTTCCGAGGAACACTCCGTTCTGGGTCACCTCGGGATCGCCGCCCGCGCCGTCAGCGACGAGGAACGACTTCACCAGCCCGAAATCGAGGACCTTGACCATGTCGTGGTCGGCCTCGTTCAGCAGCATCACGTTGGCGGGCTTCAGGTCCCGGTGGATGACGCCGAGCTTGTGGGCCTCGCGCAGCGACCGGCAGATCTGCTGGGCGATGTCGAGCACCCGGCGCCAGGGGAGGGTCTTCTCCTGGGCCAGCACCTCGGCCAGGGTCTGCCCCTCCATGTACTCCATGGCGATGAAGTAGATGCCGTCCTCGGTCTGCCCGTAGTCGATGACGGTGACCGTGTTCGGGTGGCGGAGCTTCGAGGTGAGGCTCGCCTCGAGGAAGAAGCGCCGCTTGAAGGCCGGATCCTTCTCCGCCGGGAAGTTGGGGTTGAGGATCTTCAGCGCCACCACGCGGTCCAGCGGCGTCTGCACCGCCTTGTAGACCTTGCCCATGCCTCCGGAGCCAAGCGGCGAGAGGATGCGGAAGCGGTCGTTCAGGACGCGGCCGATGAGCGGATCGGTCGCACCGACGACGGATGGGATGGGGCCTTGGGGATCGCCCTCGAGCATGCGCACCGGCTCCGGGAGGAGAGTTCCTGCGCAATCGATGAAACCACAACTTGGTGCAACGGCGGGAACCACCCGTGTCCGAAAGCGACGACCTACATCCGCGCTGATCTAGCTCTGGAGTGCGCGCTTCAGGTCGTCGAGCTGCGAGCGCAGCGTGCCGTCGAAGACGACTGATCCAACCTGGGTGCTCACGCCGCCGAGGACCTCGCGGTCCACGCGGGTGTCGAGCACCACCTGCTTCTGGAGCACCCTGGACAGGGTCTGCTCGAGCTGACGGATCGACTCCGGATCCAGAGGAACGGCGCTGACCACGGTTCCCCGGACACGGCCGGCCTTCTCGTCCGCCATGTCGCGGAAGAGGCGGGCCAGATCCGGGAGCATCGCCACCCGGTGCCGGTCGACCAGCAGGCGGAGGAAGTTGGGCAGGGTCTGTGATTCGGGCTTGAGGAGCTGGATCAGGCCCTCGAGCACCGCGTGCCGCTGTGCGCGGGAGTAGGCAGGATCGCGGATGACCTCGCCCAGCTCCGGATTGGACGTCACGAGGCGGGCCAGCGCGTCCAGCTGCTGGGCGATGCCGACCACGGCGCCGGGTGCGCTCGCCTCAAGCAGCGCGCGGGCGTAACGGCGGGCGACGGACACGTTCACCATGACGGCGGGGCGTGTAGCACCCGGCCCCGGACGCTCGCAACGTCCATGCGCGCCCTTGCTCCCACCGACCGACGGCGTGGGACGCTTCCGTTCCTCTCCCATGCGCGAACCGGTGGTTGGAATCGACCTCGGCACCTCCACCAGCGCCGTGGCCACTGTGGAGAACGGCAAGCCTCGCGTGCTCCCGAACCGCAGCGGACGCTCCCTCACCCCCTCCCTGGTGGGGTTCACCACCGAGGGAGTCCGGGTCGTCGGGGACGAGGCGCGGCTGCTGGCGGTCTCGCGCCCCGCGGACGTCGCGGCGGCCACCAAGCGCTTCATCGGGCGGCGGTGGGATCCCATGCTGGTGCACGAGGCGCGAACCCTGGTGCCCTATCCCCTGCTCGAGGGGCCGAACGGTGAGGTGCGCGCGCGGATCGCGGGGCGGGTGCTTCCGCTGACGCAGATCTCGGCGATGGTGCTCGGCGAGCTGAAGCTCGACGCCGAGGCCCACTTCGGCCGGCCGGTGCACAAGTGCGTGATCACCGTGCCCGCCAACTTCGACGACAACCAGCGCGCCGCGACCAAGCAGGCCGCGCACATCGCCGGGCTGCACGTGCTGCGGATCGTGAACGAGCCGACGGCGGCCGCGGTGGCCTACGGGTTGACCTCGAAGTTCGAGGGCAAGGCGCTGGTGTTCGACCTGGGCGGCGGCACGTTCGACGTCTCGATCCTCGAGGTCGAGTCCGGTGTGTTCCAGGTCCAGGCGACCGGCGGCGACCCGGTGCTCGGCGGCGAGGACTTCGATCAGGCGGTGGTGCGGTGGCTGCTCGCGCAGCTTCCTCTCGCCCAGCGAGAGACCGCGTCCCGGGACATGCTGTCACTGCAGCGCCTGAAGATCGCGGCGGAGCAGGCCAAGCGCGAGCTGTCGCAGGGGGACGAGGCCCGGATCACCGCCTCCGGCCTGGGCGATCACGGCCCTGGCGGCACCCTGGTGGACGTGGACGTGCGGCTCTCGCGCGCCGAGTTCGAGCGGCTGGTGGAGCCGCTGGTCGCGCGCTCCCTGGACGTGACTCGGCAGATGATGGAGGAGGCGAGGGTCGCGCCGAAGGACATCCAGATCATCCTCCTGGTCGGGGGGATGACCCGGGTGCCGCTCATCCGGAAACGGGTCGCGGAGCTATTCGGGAAGCCGCCGGTGGTGGGCGTGAACCCGGACGAGGTGGTGGCGCTCGGCGCGGCGGTGCACGCCTCGGAGATCGTTGCGCAGGACGGCGAGACTCTCCTCATCGACGTCGCGAGCCACTCGCTCGGGGTCGGCGTCTACGGTGGTGGGGTCCGCAAGGTCGTGGGGAAGAACAGTGCGATCCCGGCTGTGGCGCGCGAGGTGTTCCTGCCGTCCGCTGGCGGGCAGAACAAGGCGCGGATCGTCATCTACCAGGGCGAGTCGGATCAGGCGGAGCAGAACGTGAAGCTGGGCGAGGTGCTGCTCAGCGATCTCCGGGTGAAGCACCGCGCGGACACGCCGCTCGAGGTGACGTTCGAGCTGTCCAGCGAGGGAACGGTGAGCGTCCGGTGCATGGACCTGACGAGCGGACTGTCCGAGGCGCTGCGCATCACCCAGCGGACGGAGCTGTCCGCGGACGAGGTGAAGGCGCTCCGGGCGGAGCAGGCCGCGTATCACGCCGACCAGGCACACCCCGAGACGCGTGAGCTGGCCGAGTTCGAGATCCTGCTCGAGCAGGGAGACACGCTCCGCCGCGCGCTCGAGGCCGCGGCGCGGCGCAGCGACGACGAGAAGGAGCGCACCGCGACCGTGAAGCTCGTGGAAGACCTCCGGGCGCTGGTGCATCTCGGGCGCACCGCAGGCCTGTCGAAGAACCGAGCGCAGATGGGCGACGTCACCGTGCGCCTTGGAACGCTGGTCGCCGAGGCCACCGCCGGCCACCCCGCTCGGGGGCCGTCCGGCGACCCGCCCGTCGGGCCGGACGGGGCGTCCAGCTCCGCGGCCTAGCTCCCCGAGTTCGCCTCGTCCGGCCCCAGCCGAGGCCAGCCGAGGTGTCAGACACCTCGTAATTCGGCCTCACCGAGGTGC
>JADGQZ010000325.1 GCA_017881345.1 Myxococcaceae bacterium
GGCGACGACCAGGGAGGGAACGTCGAGACTCTCGAGCTCCTCGATGCCCTCGAACGGCAGAGACCTCGGCACCTCCCGCAGGGCCTGGGCGACCGCATCGGGATGGCGATGAAGCCCCATCCGCTCCCGCGTGATCCGCAGGGCGGTCTCGGTCCAGACCGGATCCGCCGCCAGGGAGGACTCATACGCGCGCATGAACCCCTCGAGGCCGTCCTGTTCCAGCCCGTCCGCGAGGGCGTCCCAGTAGGCGAGCGATTCCTCGGTGGCCGGTAGCCCGAGTACGACCGGGCCGATGAGGACGAGCGCCCCCACCTCGCCGGCGTGCTCGAGGGCATGCGCGACGACGGTGTGACAGCCCATGGAGTGTCCGGCCAGGACGGGTCGGCCTCCTGCGGCGCGTTCGGAGATCACCGCCCGCAGGTCACCGGTCAGGGCGCCATAGCCGTAGCCGCCTTCGGACGCGGGCGAGGAGTCGCCGTGACCGCGGGCGTCGTAGGAGATCTGGCGGTATCCCCGGCGTGCCAGCGCCAGGGAGCCATGCAGGACGTAGCGCCGGGTGGCGGTGAGCCCGTGAAGAAGGACGACGGGTGGCCCCTCCCCCAACTCCTCGCCCGCCAGCGTGGTGCCCGTGGAGTCGAGCTCGAATGGATTCGGCTCCAGGGCGTCGTCCATGTCAGTGCAGCGCGCTCACGGCGCGCTCCAGGTCACCGACCTCCTGGTAGCGCAAGCCGAACAGGGCGACGTGCCGGTAGCGCAGGATCCCCTCCTTGTCGATCAGGAATATCGCGCGCCGGATGAACCCGCCGGGCCCGACCACGCCGTAGGCGCGGGCCACCTTCTTCCCGGGGTCGGAGAGCAGCGGCACGCTCAGGCCATGCTGATCGGCGAAACGCTCGTGCGAATCGACCGTCTGCGGCGAGATTCCCAACATGGGAACTCCCAGCGATTCGATCCGGTCGCCGTCGTCCCGGTAAGAGCAGAACTGCCGGGTGCAGACCGGGGTGAAATCGCCAGGATAAAAAGCGAGGATCACGCCGGTTTCCGGGAAGTCGCTCAGCCGGTAGGTCTTCTCGCCGGTGCCCTGGAGCTCGAACTCGGGAGCCTTGTCGCCGACCCGCAGTTTCGCCATCAGCCCTCCTTCACCGTGACCCGCCGGATCAGCACCGGCGCCTTTGGAACTCCCCTCGGGCCGGGCGTCCCCAGCTGCTCGATCCTCTCGACCACGTCGAAGCCGGTCGCCACGCGGCCGATCAGCGCGTAGTCCGGGGTCAGACCGGCATCCGGGGAGGTCACGACGAAGAACTGGCTCCCCGAACGGCCCGGTGGCTCCACCGGGCTCTTGGCCATGGCGACGACCCCGCGCGTGTAGGAGAGGCTGTTCGGCGGCGGCTCATCGACGAAATAGCCGGGCCCGCCGGTGCCCGTGCCGGTGGGGTCGCCACCCTGGATGACGAACCCGGGAACGATCTGGTGGAAGGTGGTGTCGTCGTATACACCGTGCCTGGCAAGGTAGGCGAACGAGGCCGTCGTCTTCGGTGCTCTCGCGGTGTCGAGGGCGATCGTGAACGAGCCGCAGCTGGTCTCGACCGTCGCGGTGGCCGGGCCGCTGAGGGTGCCGGTCGGCCGAGAGAGGTGCACCTGCTTGACCGGCGGCGCCGAGACCTTGGTGCAGCCGGCGGGCAGGGCGACGCTCGAGGTCCCTCCTCCCCCACCTCCGCATCCCACCAGCAGCACGATCGCCGGCAGGGCCGCGATCGCTGTTCGTCCCGCTCTCAAGGCGAAGAAGCCTACCCAGGTGTCCTGCGATGATCGCGGCATGCAGACGGGCGCCGATCCCGCGCCGCCGAGCAGGCGGATTCGCCTCACCGGGAGGGCCATCAACGCCCTGGTGGCACATGCGCCCTTCACCTGGCCGCTCCTCCGCGGCTTCAGCCACCGCTTCTGGCAGGAGCAGGCGGCCACCTGGGATCAACGCGTCAGCCGCTCGGGGCCTGGGCATCTCGCCCCGCTCGCCGCGGCGCTGCTTCTCGTCCATCCGGAGCCCGAGCGCGCACTGGACATCGGCACCGGCCTCGGTGACGGAGCGCTGTTGATGTCTCGCGAGTTCCCCCACGCGCGGGTGCGCGGCATCGACCTATCCGAGGAGATGGTCCGCCGCGCACAGGACCGGATCGGTCTCGACCCCGACGGACGCGTCGCCTTCAAGGTCGCGGACGCATCCGCGCTGCCGTTCGAGGACGACTCGTTCGACCTGGTCGCGCAACTCAACATGCCGCCGTTCTTCGGCGAGATGGCACGCGTGCTCCGCCCCGGCGGCTTCGCCATCGTGGCCGCGAGCTGGGGCGAGCGCACTCCGTTCTACACGCCCGACTCGGTGCTGGCGCGAGGCTTCCGCAGAGCCGGCCTCGACGAGATCGAGCGCGGCGAGGCGGCTCACGGAACCTTCTTCGTGGCCCAGCGGGCGTCCTGACGGGCGGCGCAACTAGATTCACCGAATCAGCTCCGAGCGCCGCCATCTCCTGCTGGTCAATCCGCATTCCGCGAGCGGTCGTGCCCTGAAGCTCCTGCCCGAGGTCGAGCGCGAGCTGGCGGGGCGCCAGGTCAC
>JADGQZ010000326.1 GCA_017881345.1 Myxococcaceae bacterium
AGGTCCAGCAGCTCCGCCAGCCGCCGCTCGACGTCGGACTGGAGGTGCCGCAACCACTCGCGTGCAGCGTCGGACGGCTCGGTGAGAACGAGGGCCATCGGGTCCCTTCCCTTTCGCAGGTGGTCTGGATTAAGGCTTTGTCTAATCTTCGTCAAGGTGATGTGCATGGTTTGTCAAGGAAAGGAGCACGCAGTGTCCGTGAGGATTTCATTGCTGGTGGTAGGCCTGCTGGGCGGGCCGCTGGTGGCGGGGGCCACCCCGGAGCGGCGCAGCTGGGACGTCCAGCTCCGGGACTCCTCGAACGCACCGGTCTCGCTGTCGCGCTGGCGGGGTCGACCGACGGTCTTCTTCTACGAGGACCAGCGCTCGACCGAGCAGAACGTGGCGCTCAAGCGAGAGATCTTCGCCCGGGCGAAGGCGCACCGGCTCTTCGGCAAGGCGAACGTCCTCGGGGTCGCGAACCTCCACGGGCTGGACTGGTTTCCGGTGAAGGTCTTCGCCCTGTCTGCCGTGCGGGAGGCCGAGCGGAAGGAGAGCGTGCCGGTGCTGGTGGACTGGGACCGAGCGCTGTGCGCGCCGCCGTGGAGCCTCCCCGCCGAGGCGTCCTCGGTGGTCCTCCTCGATGCCGACGGCCGCCTGGTCCACGCCTGGAGTGGACCGCTCGGGCCCCGGGAGATCGACGACTTCTTCGCCCGGCTGTCCCAGCTGCTGGAGGTGGACATCGGTCCGGCGACCTGATCGGCAATCGACGGGCGGTCCCCGGCGTCTTCCTGGTCGAGATGGGACTGCTGCACGGACTGTTTCTGCTGGTGGTGGGTGCGCTCGGCGCAGCGACGCTGGTCTCGCGGGACCGGCGCGGAGCGCGGATCGTGTCCGAGCTCGAGCCGTACAAGGGCTGGATCGGCGTCGGCAGTGCGGTGGTCGGCGCCTGGCGGCTGTTCTGGGTGCTCTTCGAGCTGCCGTGGCTGCGGCTCCGCTGGTCCACCCTCTGGCTGCTGCGGGCGATCGACGGCGCGCTGCTGCTCTCGCTCGGGCTGGTGCTCGGAGTCGGAATCTTCCAGAGCTGGATGCGGAGCCCGACCGCGCAGACGACCCTCGAGGGCTGGACACGGAAGCTCCAGCCGTACCGCGAGAAGCTGGGGGTCACGGCGATGGTGCTCGGCGCCTACCTCGTGCTCCGCGCCATCTTCTGAGCCCCGGACGGGATGAAGCGGGCGGGCGGCCTGGTTAGCATCGAGGCCACTCCATGTTCGTGCTCCGCATCGCGCTGTTCCTGGCCATCGTCCTCCTGGTGGTGGTCGGGGGCCACGTGTACCTGTATCGCCGCCTCTTCCGGGACACGACCGGCGACCGGCGGATTCGCCGCGCGGGGGCGATCGCGCTCGCTCTTGCCGGGGCCTCGCTGTTCCTCGCCCGCTCGGTCTTCGCACGGTTCCACACCGCCTGGGGCGACGCGCTCGCCTTCGCGGCCTGGTGCTGGATGGGGGTGGGGCTGTACCTCGGGATGTCGCTCGCCGTGTTCCACCTCCTGCGCCGCGTGGACGGCTGGCGCCGCCGGCAGAGCGGGGAGGCCGAGGTCTCGACCGAGCGGCGGCAGTTCCTGGCCCGGGCGGCGGTGGGCGGGGCCGGGGTGGTCGCGGCGGGGTTCAGCGCCTACGGGGTCCGCCGGGCGTTCGCCCCTCCCTCCATCGACGAGTTCGCCGTCCGCATTCCCCGGCTCCATCGCGCGTTCGACGGGCTCCGGATCGTGCAGGTCAGTGACATCCACATCGGCGACGTGCTCGGCCGCGAGTTCCTCAAGGACATGGTGCGGCGCTGCAACGCGCTGAAGCCCGACCTGGTGGCGGTGACCGGCGACCTGGTCGACGGGCGCGTCGACCGGATCGGCTCCACCATCGCCGAGATCCAGGGGGTGCGCTCGCGGTTCGGCAGCTACTTCATCACCGGGAACCACGAGTTCTACTCGGGCGACGTCGCCTGGTGCGCGGCGCTGGAGCAGATGGGGCTGACCGTCCTCCGCAACCGGACGGTGACCCTGCGCGACGGGGACGCCCAGCTGGACCTGGTGGGCGTGGACGACTACGGGCAGCGCGAGCAGCCGCGCGGCTGGGACCTGGACGCCGCGGTGGCCGGACGGGACCCGGAGCGGCCGGCAGTGCTCCTCGCCCACCAGCCGCGCGCGGTGGAGGAGGGGCTCGCCAAGGGCATCGGGCTCCAGCTCTCCGGGCACACCCACGGCGGGCAGCTGTTCCCCATCACCGGCCTAGTCTCGGCGCTGTGGACCTACTCGGCCGGGCTCTACCGGGTCGGCGAGGGGCACGTGTACGTGCACCGAGGTACCGGCTTCTGGGGCCCGCCGATGCGCATCGGGAGCCCGCCGGAGATCGCCGCCATCACCCTGACGGTCTGAGCCTCAGCGGGCCGCGGCAGCGGTCCTGGGCGCGATGACCTTCACCACCGCGGTCGAGCCGGGGATGCGCTCGCCCTGCATCGGCTCGGATCGCCCACCGAGGTACTGGGCCAGGAACGCCTCGGAGCGGGCATTGAAGTCCATGGCGTTCTCGGGCCTGGCGAAGCCGTGGCCCTCGTCCGGGTAGACCACGTAGGTCACCCCGAGCCCGCGCTTCTCCAGCGCGGCGACGATCTGCTCCGACTCGGCCTGCTTCACCCGCGGGTCGTTCGCCCCCTGCCCGATGAGGAGCGGCATCCGGATCTTGTCCGCCGAGAACAGCGGCGACTCCGACTCGAGGAGCGCCTTGTCCGCCGGGTCGTCGGGGTTGCCGATGCGCCGGTCGAACATCGCCCGCATCGGCTTCCAGTAGGGCGGGACCGACTTGAGCAAGGTGAAGAGGTTGGAGGGGCCGACGATGTCCACCCCGCAGCGGAACGCATCGGGGGTGAACGCCGCAGCGGCGAGCGTGGCGTACCCGCCGTAGCTCCCGCCCATGATCGCCACCCGGCCCTTCTCGGCCACGCCCTCCTTCACCGCCCAGTCCACCGCGTCGAGCAGGTCGGTCTGCATCGCCTTCCCCCACTGGCGATTGCCGGCGTTGAGGAACTTCCGGCCGTAGCCCGCGCTCGCGCGGAAGTTGACCTGGAGGACGGCGTAGCCACGGTTGGCGAGCCACTGGGCGTACGGATCGAACCGCCAGGTGTCACGTCCCCACGGCCCGCCGTGGACGAAGAGGACCATCGGCCCGGCCGCGGTCGCTCCGACCGGCCGGGTCAGGTAGCCGTGCAGCGTGAGCCCATCACGCGCGGTCAGCTGGATCGGCTTCATCTCCGGGAGCCCCGCCGACTCGAGCTTTGGCCGGTCAGCGAAGAGGAACTTCCCCTGGAGCGAGGTCCGGTCGAAGGAGAAGAACCGCGTCGGTCCCTGGGCGTCGTGGAACGCGAGGATCCAGGTGCGGTCGGCCCGGTCGCGCGAGACGACCTCCGGGAACCCGCGGGCGAGGTGCGGGAAGACGTCGAAGTCCTTCTTCACCGTCGGGTCGAGCAGCGTCCACACCGGCAGCCCGGGCTCGAACACCACGCCCTCGATCACGTGCCGCGTGGGATGGACCGAGACGTCGGACGGGTCCACCTCGGCGTTGGAGGCCAGGACCTTCTCCGGACCGCCGGCCAGCGCGCGCTGGACCACCCGTCCGGTCTCCGCGCCCGCGCTGGTCACGTAGAACACGCTCTTTCCATCCGCGGTGAGGTCGAGCAGCTCCAGCCGGTCGTCCGGACCCACCCGGGTGAGCGCCCGCCACGCTCCCTTCGCCGAGTCGCGGACCAGCAGCTCCTCGCCGCCGTCCGGCAGCGAGGCCACCCCCGCCTTGATCACCAGGTCGTCGGTCGCCGCCCAGGCGGTCACCGTCCCCGGGTTCCGGGTGTCGAGCACCACCGCGCCGGTCCGGAGGTCGACGCGGTACACGTCCATCCGCGACCGGTCCTGGAGGTTCATCTGGACCAGGAGTTCGTTCGGGCGGCGCGGGCTGTCGGCGACGATGCCCGCGCGCACGCCGTCGAACGGGGTGAGGTCACGGACCTGCTTCGACGCCAGGTCCACGCTGAAGACATGCCAGTTCTCGTCCCCCTTCACGTCCTGGAGGTAGACGACCGTCCGGCTGTCCTGGCCCCACCGGAAGCGGCGGATGGGCCGCTGGCGATCGGCGCTCACCGGCGCCGCGTCCTCCTTGCCCAGCGTCTGGACCCAGATCTGGAGCACGCCCTTGTCCGGCTGGAGCCAGGCGAGCCGCTTGCCGTCGGGAGCGAGCGAGGGCCGGGTGCGCTCGGGATTCCCGAAGAGCACCTCGCGAGGGATGAGCGGAGCCTCGGCGCGCGCCGCGGCGGCGAGGAGGAGGACGGTGAGGGTGAGCCGACGCACGGAGGTCCGGGCCATGGAGCCGGCGTTCTAGCCCAAGCCCGTC
>JADGQZ010000327.1 GCA_017881345.1 Myxococcaceae bacterium
AGCAGCGTCTGCACCGTGGTCAGCACCGACAGGAGACGCCGCCGGTCGGTCCGGTCGGCCAGCGCGCCCGCGAGCGGCCCGAGCACCAGCGTCGGCAGGTACATCAGCGCGGCCACGGTGCCCGTCCACCCGGCGCGGCCGGTGGACTGGGTCACATAGACGCCCACTGCGATGGTCTCCATCCACGTGCCGACGTTGGAGATGAACGCGCCCACCCAGAACCGGACGAAGTTCGGATGGCGAAAGGCACGAAGCGAGGACAGCCGGTCCTGCCTCGCGCGCGCAAGTCGAGCGACGGCGAGATCCAAGAGGAGTTCCGGATCCAAGACTAGCCTGTCGCCGGACGCACTGCAGGCACAGTGACCGCCTGTTTCCCGCATGGCAGGCTCGCGGCGCACCGGAGCCCACCCGTGCTCGCCTTCGTGGATACCCCCCATCCCTCCAGCCCTCGCCGGCGTGCGGTGCGCGGCCCGCTCTTCGCGCTCGCGGGCGCCATCGCGCTCTACGTCGCGCTCTGGGTCATTCCCTGGCGGCTCCATCCGTCGACGGGGCGGGGTGCGCTGGCGGTCTACCAGGTGGGACAGGGAGGGGGTCTCGAGCCGCTGGCCGAGGGCGCACCCCTGACCGCAGGAACGAGCGTGGCGTTCGGCGTCAGCTCCGAGCGCGAGGCATCGGTCGTCGTGCTTGCGCTGTCCCCGCGGCATGCGCGGCTGGTCAGCCCGTCGATGCCCGCCACCGGTGCGGTCACTCGGATCCATCCGGGCGGCCCCACGGTGCTCCCGGACCGCCCGACGATCGGAGGGCCTCCGGGGCTGGTGCGCTTCCTGGCCGTGTTCTGCCGGAGCGCGCTGCCGCCGGAGACGGTGCTCAAGGCAGGAGAGCGGGCCCTTTCGGTCGCCCAGGGTGACCCGGACGGGGTGCACACCCTCGACCTCGGCTGTGGCGAGTCGTTCGCCGGCGCGCGGGTGGTGGCGAAGGCGCCCTAGACCGACTGCGCCCGCCCTGACTAGCCGACTGCGGCCGCCCTGATCCTGCCGACTGCAGCCCGCCGGGACCACGACCCGGACCTCGACCGCGGCCGCCTTGACCTAGACGAGCCTTGCAGCGAGCAGGTCCTGCACGTCGATGAGCCCCACCGGGTGGCCCTCGGCGTTCACCACCGGGAGCTGGTCCACGTGGGCCTCGCGCATGAGCGCGGCGGCGGTCAGTGCCAGGTCCTCGGGCGAGACGCAGCGCGGGTGGTGGCCCATCACCGCCGAGACCGGCAGGGTGAAGTCGGTCTTGCCCCGCTCCACCATCCGTCGGAGATCGCCGTCGGTGAAGATGCCCACCAGCCGCCCCGAGGCGTCGATGACGTTCGTCGCCCCGGGCCGGCCCGGGGTGTTGGTCATCACCACCACGGCCTCGTGCAGCGGAGCGTCTGCGCGCACCACCGGGTTGGCCCGCCCGGCGCGCATCACCTCGAGGACCCGCATCACGCTGCGCCCGAGCTTCCCGCCGGGGTGGAGCGCGGCGTACTCCTCGCTGCTGAACTGGCGCGTCTTGAGCAGCGTCATCGCCAGCGCGTCCGAGACCGCGTGCAGCGCCGCGGAGCTCGCGGTCGGGACCAGGCCGAGCGGGCACGCCTCGGGGATGGCCCCGACGTCGAGCACCACGTCCGCGCCGCGGGCCAGGGGTGAGTCGCCGTCTCCGGTGATGGCGATGACCTGCGCGCCGAGACGGCGCAGCGAGGGAAGGAGGCGGATCAGCTCCTCGGTCGAGCCGCTGTTCGACAGCGCCAGCACCACGTCGCCCCGGCTGACCCGGCCCAGGTCCCCGTGCACCGCCTCGGACGGGTGGAGGTAGAGCGAGGGCACACCGGTGGAGGCGAGGGTGGCGGACAGCTTCTGGGCGATGAACCCCGGCTTGCCCAGGCCGGTGACGATGATGTGGCCCTCGCAGGCCCGCATCAGCTCGAGCGCGCGGATGAAGCTTGCACCGAGGCGCTCCTTGGCACCGAGGATGGCGGCGGCCTCGGCATCGAGCACGCCCCGGGCGTAGGCCAGCGCGTCTGCCCGCTGCTCCGTTCTCCTCCGGGAGGCCGATGGGCGGGAGCGCGCGCGGGAGGAACGGGGGACGGGGCGTCGCATCGAGGTTGCTGAGTCGCGCTCTTACCGCGTGACGCCGGTGGAGGCTAGCGTTCACGGGCCCGATTCCACCCGTGCGAACCGTTCTGACCCTCGTTCTGTTCGCCTCGACGCTGGTGGCGGTGGTGGCGCGGCCACGGGGCATCGCCGCGGGCTGGTGGACGTGCGGGGCGGCGGCCATCGCCCTGGCCCTGGGGCTCGTGCAGCCCTCGGAGGTCTGGGCGATGATCCTGGTGGCGCGCGAGGCGCTGCTGTTCCTGCTCGCGCTGCTCCTCCTCTCCGAGCTGCTCGAGGCGAGCGGCTTCTTCGAGTGGGCAGCGGTGCTGGCAGCCCGCTCGGCCCGCAGCGGAGCGGGACTCCTGCGGAATCTGCTGGTGCTCGGGGCGCTCATCACCATCGTCCTGTCGCTGGACACCACCGCGGTCATCCTCACGCCGCTGGTGGTCGCGGCGGTGCAGCGGCTCGAGGTGCCGGCCCGGCCGTACATCCTGGTCTGCGTCTTCGTGTCCAACGTGGCGTCGCTCTTGCTCCCGGTCAGCAACCTGACCAACCTCCTGCTCGCGGCCCACGTCCCGGCGGCGCAATTCGCCGCGGCGATGGGGTTGCCGCAGCTGGCCACGCTCGCGGTGCTCTGGGCGGGGCTCCGGTTCGCTTGCCGGCGCGAGCTGAGCCCATCGCTCGACACCGCGCGGCTCCCCCGCGCCTCGGCGGTCATCGTCGACCGGCCGTTCTTCCTCGCGGCCTGTGGGGTGCTGGTGCTGCTGGTCCTGGGCTACTTCGTCGGACCGGCGCTGGGCGTGCCGGTGTGGGTGACGACGTTCGCCGGGGTCCTCTGCCTTGGCGCGGTGGGGCTCGCGCGCCAGCGGCTGGCCAGGAGCGGAGTCCAGCACCTGTCCCTCGGGGTGTTCCCGTTCGTCGTGGGGCTGTTCGCGCTGGTCCAGGCGGTGGAGAACCTCGGTCTCGCCCGGCCGCTGGTCGAGTGGCTCGCGGCGCCGCGTCCGGCCTGGGCGGGCCTCGCGGCGATGACCGGTGTCGCCACCCTCGCCTCGAGCGCCCTGAACAACCTGCCCGCGACGTTGCTCGTCCGCTCGCTCCTCGGCGCGCTGCATGCGCCGGATGCCTGGATGCACGCCGCGCTGCTGGGGACGAACGTCGGCAGCTGTCTCACGCCGCACGGGACCCTGGCCACGCTGCTCGTCCTCTCGGCGGCCGCGCGGCGGGGCGTGGACCTCCCGCCGGTCGAGGTGGTCAAGGTCGCGCTGTGGCTCGTGCCGCTGATGCTGGTCGCGGGGTTCGGCGCGCTGCTGGTCGCCGGGTGAATCCGAGCAAGCCGGGCGGTCGGGCACGGGCGGTGGACAGTTCGCCGCCCGGGCTGCGCTCGGAGCTTCTCAGGCCGGAGTCGTCTGCCCGAAGCTCGCGCACCTGCTCTGCTCGAGGGCGCATGACCCGTCACCTGCCTCGCTGCTCCAGCCTCGTCCTGCTCGTCTCGCTGCTCGCCGCCGCGGCGCCGGCGGGCAGCCCGTCCCGTGGTGCCTCGGCGTTCGAGGCGCGCTGCGCGCTCTGCCACACCGTCGAGCCCGGCGTGTCCGGGGCCCAGGGGCCCACTTTGCGCGGGGTCGTCGGCCGGAAGGCGGCGAGCACCGACTTCGGGTACTCGGCCGCGCTCACCCGCTGGGGCAAGACCTGGACGCCAGCGCTGCTGCAGAAGTACCTGACCAACCCGGGCGCCCTCGTCCCGGGGACCACCATGGTCCAGAAGGTCACCGACGCGAAGGAGCGGGCAGACCTCGTCGCGTACCTCGGGTCGTTGAAGCCGTCGAAGGCCCCGATGTCCCCGGACGTCGCCTCCGCTCCGATCCAGCCCTCTGCGGAGCACGCCGCGGATGCAGGTACGCCCGGGCAGCCGTTCGCCTCGGCCGCCCCGCCGGACGGCGGTACCAGGGGCCTCCTCAGCGGTGCGGCGGCGTTCGGCGACTGGCGCTCGGACGCCCCAGGGGTGCGTCGGCTCATCCGGGTCGAGGACCTCCCGGCGCCGTTCGCCAGCAGCTCGGCGCACAACAACCCCCGCGTCGTCCCCCGGCCTGCCGACGCGTATCCCCGCGCTCCCGATGGGTGGCGGGTGGACCTCTTCGCCGATGGGCTCGAGGCGCCGCGGCAGATCCGCGTCGCTCCCGGCGGTGACATCTTCATCGCCGAGACCGCCCGTGGCCGCATCCGGGTGCTCCGGGCGAAGGATGGAGCGACGCGCGCCGAGCAGCGCTGGACGTTCGCCGACGGGCTCGATGGCCCGTTCGGGATGGCCTTCTACCCACCTGGGCCCTCGCCGCAGTGGCTCTACGTCGCGGAGGAGAACCGGGTGGTTCGCTTCCCCTACCGGGAGGGGGACACCGCCGCGCGCGCCCGGCCCGAGGTGGTCGTCTCCGAGCTCGCTCCCACCAGCGGCGGCCACACCACCCGCGACGTCGTCTTCTCGCTCGACGGGAAGCGAATGTTCGTCTCGGTCGGGAGCCAGTCCAACGTCGCGGACTCGCTGCCGAAGAAGAGCGCAGAGGAAGCACGCGCCTGGGACGCCGCCCGCGCACCCGGTGCCGCCTGGGGATTCGAGGACCGTCGCGCCAACGTGCTGCTCTTCGAGCCCTCGGGCGGCCCCGGACGCATCTTTGCCACCGGCCTCCGGAACTGCGTGGGCATGGCGGTGCACCCGGCCACCGGCGACGTCTGGTGCTCGACCAACGAACGCGACGGGCTGGGGGACGATCTGGTGCCCGACTACGTGACCCGGGTCAGGGAGGGAGCGTTCTACGGCTGGCCCTGGTGGTGGCTCGGCGACCATGAGGAGCCGCGACTGAAGGGCCAGCGCCCCGACCTGGCGGGCAAGGCGACCGTCCCGGACGTGCTGCTGCAGTCGCACTCGGCCTCGCTGGGGATGACCTTCCGCGACGGAGACGCGTTCGCCGCCGAGCACGGCTCGTGGAACCGGGAGCGACGCACCGGCTACAAGGTGATCCGCGTCCCGACGCGCAACGGCGTGCCCACCGGGGAGTACGAGGACTTCCTCGTCGGCTTCGTGGTGGATGCCCGGAACGTCTGGGGGCGCCCCGTGGGGGTCGCCGTGGCGCACGATGGCGCGCTCCTGGTGACGGAGGACGCCGGGGGCACCGTCTGGCGGGTTGCCCCGACGGGTCCCTGACGGACGGGAGGGTCCCGGAGGTGTGCGGAGGCGTCGACCGTGCTCTGCTGGAGGCGTGCGGCGCCGCGTCTTCGTGGTGGCAGGCGAGTACGGGAGCAACCCGCGGTTCATGACCGCGGGGCGCCGCTCGCCCGAGTTCCTCTCCGAGCCCGCTCCGGAGCCCGAGGCGGCAGAGCTGGCCCGGCTCTTCTTCCGCTACCCGAACAGGAGCGACGACGGGCGGGCCCGTCCCGCCGACTGGGAACGGGACTTCGGCGTCTCGGAGCCGGTGACGCTGACCGACCTGCTCGCCTCGGCCGGTCACCGAGCGCTGTCCAGCCTGCACGCGCTGCTCGGCGACGGGAGCTACCGGGCCACCTGCGACCGCGTGACGGACCTCTTCGTCACCTGCATGCCGGGGCTCGACCCGAACGAGCGGATGAACGTCGGCCTCGTGCCCCAGACGCTGCAGGCCACGCTGCAGCTCTCGCGGCGCGCCCGCTGCCAGTTCCTCGCCGGGACGTCGGACAGTGGGGCATGGGCGTTCGCCCAGGCGGTCCGAGCGGCGCGGTCCGCCGAGCGCGGGGCGACGGTGCTCGTCCTCGCCGGGCAGATCATCCCCTCGGGGTACGCCTCGCAGTACCAGATCCGCACCGTGCTCGGAGACCTCGACCAGGCGCGCGGGCTGGACATGCTCGTCGTCGGCGACCTCCTGATGGACTGCATGCGCCGGAACATCGGTGTCTCGCGACAGGCGGTCGAGGCGGCGCTGGCCACCGTCTCGATCCGGAAGTTCCAGGCGGCCGGTGCGTACCCCGCGGCGATGCAATCCGGACGGCTCCCCCGCCGGAGCACCCGCCGCACCCCGTACTTCGACGGGGACGACATCGCTGCCCCCTGCTGCGGCGCCGCGGCCACGCTGGTCACCTCCGACGAGGAGCTGGTCGCCCAGGTGCTGGCCGCGCGCTCTGCCCGGCATGCCGGCTCGCCGGTGGTGGAGGTGCTCGGGGTGGGGGAGGGGAGCAGCAACCCGAGCTTCCTCGAGCGGCAGTCCCCGCTCCTCTTCGCCACCGCGATCCGCGAGGCGTTCGCCGCCACGGCCGACGATGCGAGCATCCGGCCGGCCACCTTCCCCGGCGCAGGCTTCGCGGTGGTGCACGATGCCTTCCCGAGCATCGAGCTCGCGTTCCTGCTCGGGATGGGGCTCGACTGGCATCGCGCGGTGGAGCGGATGCGGGACGGGTGGAGCAATCCCTACGGGGGGCTCCTCACCTTCGGCCACGCGCTCGGCGCGTCGGGCCTGGTCCAGGTGAACAAGACGCAGCACATCTTCAGCGGGGACCGCCGGCACCTGAGGCCGATTCCTTCCGGCCCGGGGCCGCTCCCGGGCACGCTCGCCTTCACCACCTCGGTGGGCGGCCCGCTCTCGCACATCGTGGTCTCCCTCTTCCGCGGCGGGAACGGCGAGCTGCCTCAATCCGCCCGGACCAGCCCGTCGGCCGAGTGGGCGGACCGGCGGCGCAAGCTCCGGCGCGTCCTGCCGCTGCACCTCGCGCGGGTCGAGAGGGCGCTGCCGGGCCGCGGCCACCCGGTGCTGGTCGAGGGCACCACCTACGTCAGCATCCGGAGCTGCCTGCGGGCGCTCAGGCCAGCGGACATCGCAGCGCTCACCTTCGACGGCATCGAGACGCTGGTCCGCCCCGAGCGGCTCGAGGAGGTGCGGGTGCGGCTCCGGTCGCTCGTGTCCGTGGTCGTGGGGGAGGCCGAGCGCCTCTCCTCGCTGTTCGATGTCTTCCGGGTCCTCACCGACGAGCTGGTGGCGATGGCCGAGGAGTGGCGCGCTGCGCGCTGGTTCTCCGCCGAGGCCGTGGCGATGCCGCCGGCGCGCGTCACCGAGCGGTTCAAGGAGTCGATGCGCGTCCCGCTGGCGGTGCTCTGCGTCCGGGAGGACGGGCGGGTGCGGCGGAGGGTGCAGTTCCTCCCGCGGAACGGGCTCGGGTACGAGGCGCTCGAGGGCGTGGACCTGCTCGTCGAATCGGGCGGAGAGCTGCTCCCGGTGGCGAGCTCCGACGCAACACTCCTGCCCTGGTGGAACGCGCATGCCCACCGGCCGACCGGTGACCTCGTCGGCACCGGTCCGGAGCGGCTGGAGCAGCTGTTCGGTCCCCGGGCCGAGTCGGTCCAGGAGACGGCGAGTGACCTCGTTCTCCTCCGGGAGTGGTCCCTGCCGGAGCCGCGGCCCTGGGCGACGGAGCTGTCCGAGGGCGGCGCGCCCCGGCGCGTTCTCCGCGCGGTGGCGTACGTGGCGCAGGTGGTCCCTCCGTCTCCGGACCGACTGGCGGCCGCTCAGGAGGCGCTCGCCGAGGCGGCCCGCGAGGCACAGGGCTGGCTCGGGGCGTGGAGGTTCGCCTTCGCCCAGGCGGGCAACCGCCTCTGGATGACCGGTGCCTCGGCCGGGGCAACGGACACGACCGATGTCCTGCGCTTCGCCCGGGAGGTGGCGCGGGCAACCGCGGTCTCCGGCGTCCAGGTGCGTGCGGCGCTGGCGACCGGGACCGGGACGCTCTTCGAGGACGTGCACGGGCGTCCGGCGGTCGCCTCCGAGGTGACGGTGCACGCGGTGGAGGCGCTCGGGGTCCTCGACCGCTCGATGCCCCCCGGCGCGCCCGGACCCGCGGCCGTGCTTGCGCTCACCAGCGCCGAGGTGGACGGTCCGCTCGGGGAGGCGGAGACCTCCGGGTGGCACACGGCCTCCACGACAGAGGGTGTGCGGCTGTTCGTGCTGGAGTGAGCCCGGTGGGTTCCGGTCACCACGGCCGTGCGGTCCGGGTGTGCCGCCTCCTCCTGCTGGTCCCCGCGATGGCCTGCAGCGGCGTGGCTGTCCCCGGGAGCGGTGACGCAGGCCCGATCTCGCTCGACCGGTGCCCGACGTCGGGGCCGGGCGCTCTGGTCACCAGCGAGACGTGCTGGGTGTTCACGCCCGCCGCGGCGGGAGCGGACCCGGCGGGGCAGAACGCCACCCGTCCGAACTACGCGGTCGAGCCGTCGGGCGCAGCGAGCGGGCAGCTGGTGCTCATCCTGAATGGATCCGGTGGCTCGCCGGGGCAGCTCGTGGTCGACCCCACGCGCAACCTCCTCAACGCGGCCGCCGAGAGCGGACACCATGTCCTGGCGCTCGCCTACCGGAGCGACCAGGCCGTGGCGGTTCTCTGCGCGGGCAGATCCGACTGCTTCGGCCCGACCCGGAACACGCTGGTCACCGGCGCCTACACCTCCGGCGCCGACAGCTCGCTGGCGGACATCCTCCAGGACGAGGGCATCGTTCCGCGATTCGCGGCGGCGCTCGGAGCGCTGGCCGCCGCGCGTCCGGGCAGTGGCTGGGCCTCGTTCCTGTCGAACGGGGCCAGCGACGCCGCCGCCGGGCGGATCGCGTGGGAGCGCATCATCGTCTCCGGGCACTCGCAGGGCGGTGGCCACGCCGCCTACCTTGCGAAGCTGTTCCCGGTGATGCGGGTGGTCCAGTTCTCGTCCACCTGCGATGCGCCTGCCGGCACGCCGGCGCCATGGACGGCGGCCGATTCGGGGTGGGCCACCTCACCCGCCTCGGCGTTCTTCGGCTTCTCCGCTCCGACGACGTTCACTGGTGGTGTCCCGACCGGTGGGGACCTGAACTGTCCGTACCACCTCGCGGTGTGGAATCACCTGGGGATGGACCCGTCACGCCAGTACGATGACGCGGCGGTGTGCGCCGGCGTCGGTCCGCACGGCGCCTCCATCGTGTGTACCGTCAGCTACCCGCGATGGGTGGCGTTGTTCCGGGACTGACGAAGCCTGAACGCTCCCCGAGCGGCAAGCCCGGCTCGCTTGCTCGACGCCGACCCGCGCTTGCCCCGGCGGGAGGGGCCCCCCACGTTTGTGGCGGAGGTGTTCGCCATGCCGGAGAAGAGGACCGTGAAGAAGGCTCGGGAAGATCTGCGGAGAGGAAAGCGGCCCACGACGGCCGCCGGGGAATTCGTCCACGAGGAGATGGACCACATCCGTCGCGGGAAGCACGGCGCCCGCTCGACGAAGCAAGCCATCGCCATCGGGCTCTCCAAGGCCCGCCGCGCGGGAGTTCCGCTGAAGCCCCCCGGGAAGGGAAAGACCAGCCGGCGGACGAGACGCTCGGCCCAGCGGGCCTACGAGGTCGGCCAGGGGAGACGCAAGCCGAGGTCTCCTTCCCGGAAGCGAAGTCAGGCGATCTCCAGGGCTCTCCGTCGCGAGGGCCACCGCGCGGCGTCGAGGCGCTCGCTGGCGTCGCAAGCAAGGCGCACCGCTGGCGCTCGGCGGCGCCGCGGGGGGCGTGGGCGGAGCTAGAGCGCCGCTTCGCCCAGGAACTTCTCCTTCACCCGCGGGTCACCGAGCAGCGCCTTCGTCTGCCCCGAGAGCGTCAGGTGCCCGGTCTCGAGCACGAACCCTCGGTTCGCCAGCGCCAGCGCCTGGTGCACGTTCTGCTCGACGAGGAGCACGGTGACGCCCCGGCCATTGATCTCCTTGAGCGCCGCGAACACCTGCTTCACCAGCATCGGGGCGAGCCCGAGCGACGGCTCGTCGAGCATCAGCAGCCTGGGCCGCGCCATCAGTCCCCGTCCGATGGCGCACATCTGCTGCTCGCCACCGCTCAACGTCCCGGCATTCTGGTGTGCCCGCTTCTCGAGGATCGGGAACATCTCCAGCACGGTGCGGAGCGTTTCCTTGCGGTGTGCCCGCGCCTCCTTCCCGTAGGCGCCCATGTCCAGGTTCTCCCGCACGGTCATCTGCGGCCAGAGCTGCCGCGCCTCGGGCACCAGCACCAGCCCGCGCTCCACCAGCCGGTAGGCCGGCAGCCCGGTCACGTCCTCGCCCTGGAACTTGATCGTTCCGCGCCGCGGCTTCAGCAGGCCGGCGATGGTCCGAAGCGACGTGGTCTTCCCCGCGCCGTTCGCGCCGACCAGCGTGACGATCTCCTGTGGCTCGACGTCGAACGACACGTCCCACACCGCCTGCACGTCCCGGTAGAAGACGTCGATGCCTTGAACCTCCAGCGCCTTCACGCCCGCACCTCCGTGTCGTCCCCGAGATAGGCCGCCACCACCGCCGGGTCGTGCAGCGCCTCCGCCGGTCTGCCCTCGGCGATCTTCTTCCCGAAGTTCAGCACCACCAGGCGGTCCGACAGGCCCGCCACCGCGTGGACGTGGTGCTCGATCATGAGGATGGTCAGCCCGCCGTCGCGCAGCGCCCGGACCAGCACCATCGCCTGCTGGATCTCCGCCGGGTTCAGCCCACCCATCACCTCGTCCAGGCAGAGCACCTCCGGCCCGGTCGCCAGCGCCCGGGCGATCTCCAGCCGCTTCAGCTCCCCGATGCTCAGCACTCCCGCCTTCACCGTCGCCCGGTGCGCGAGCTCGGTCCGGGTCAGCACCTCGTCCACCCGGGCCCGGGCCTTCGCCCCGCGCAGATGTGAACGGCCGTAGAGCGCGCCCACCCGGATGTTGTCGGCCACCGTCATCTCGCGGAAGGGCCGCACGATCTGGTGCGTCCGGACGAGCCCCCTGGAGACGACCTGGTCGTTGCGCAGCCCGGACAGCTCCTCGCCCCGGAAGCGCACGCTGCCGGACGTGGGCTGGACCGAGCCCACCAGGCAGCTGAACAGGGTGGTCTTCCCCGCGCCGTTCGGACCGATGACGCTGAAGATCTCTCCGCGCTGCACCTCGAACGACACCGAGTCGAGCGCCAGCAGCCCGCCGAAGCGCTTGGTCACCGAGGCCACGGTGAGGATGGGTCCGCCCTCAGCTGGCACGGCGAGCCTCCCCCACCGCCGGCGTGCGCCGCCACGGCCGCGCGCCGATCAGGCGCTCCCAGAGGCCCACGATGCCCTTCGGCTCGAAGAGCATCACCACGATGAGCAGCCCGCCGTAGATGAACAGATACGAGTCCCGCAGGGTCGGGCTCGCCAGCAGCTTGATCTGGAGATAGCTGAAGAGCAGCGCCCCCAGGACCGGGCCGGTGAGCGTCCCCATCCCGCCCACGATCGGCATCAGGACGATGGTCAGCGACAGCCGGAAGTCGAACACGCTGCCCGGGCTGATGTACTGAAAGTTGGTCGCGAACAGCCCGCCGGCCACCGCCACCAGCGCCGCCGAGATGGCGTGCGCCTGCAGCTTGGCCTGCGTCGAGTGCACGCCGAGCGCCTCCGCCGCGTCGATGTCCTGGCGGATGGCTTCCAGCGACAGGCCGAAGGCGTGCTGCTGCAGCCACCCCACCAGCGCGAGCGTCACCAGCGCCAGCGCCACCATCGCGTAGTAGTTGGCGTTGAAGTCGAACGCCGCCGCCGGCATCCGGACCCCGCTCGAGCCACCGGTGAACTCGAGCCCCGAGGCGATGACCCGCACCGCTTCCCCGACGCCGATGGTGGCGATGGTGAAGTAGGGCCCCCGGAGCCGGAAGGTGGGCAGCCCTACCGCCACGCTGAAGGCCACCGCGATGACCGCCCCCACCGGTAACGTCAGCGCCGGTGACCACCCGGCGTTCGCCAGGAGCACCGTGGTGTATGCGCCGATGCCGACGAACGCCGAGTACCCGAGCGAGACCTGGCCGGCGAACCCGCCCAGCAGGTTCCAGGCCGAGGCGAGGACGACGAAGAACGCCATGTTCCAGAGGTCGTTCAGCGTCCCTCGCTCGGCGAACAGCGGCGCCAGGAGGAGCCCCGCCGCGAAGAGCAGCAAGAGCGGCAGCGCCGGATGGCGACGGAGCACACCCATCAGCGCGCCACCACTCTGCGGTCGAACATCCGCCAGAGCCCGGGGAGCCCGCCTGGCGCGGCCACCAGGACCACCACCAGCAGGGTGAAGCTGATCGCGTCCTGGAACGAGACGGGGATGGGGGTGTACGCCGAGGCGAAGTTCTCGATGAACGCCAGCACCAGCGCTCCGACGGCCACCCCGGTGAAGCTCTCCATCCCTCCGAGCACGATGATGCAGAAGGACTTGAGGAGGAAGCTGCGCCCGAAGTCCGGGGTGAAGGCGTAGAGCGTGGAGAGCATGCTCCCGCCCATCGCCGCGAACGCCGTCCCGATCCCGAAGGCCACCGCGGCGATCCACCCGGCGTTCACGCCGGAGAGCATCGCCGCGTCACGGTTCTGGGTCACCGCGCGGATCGCCTTGCCCAGATAGGTGCGCCGCAGCACCAGGGTGAGACCCACCAGCGAGAGGATGCTCACCCCGAAGACCAGGATCTGCGGCACCCCGAAGCGGCCGCCGAGCAGCTGCACCGACTGCATGGTGTACGGCGTGAGGATGGACTGGGTGTCCCCGCCCCAGATCGCGTACGCCAGGTTCTGGAGCACCAGCCAGACCCCGAAGAGCAGGAGGAGGGACTGCATCGACGGGCCCGTGGACGAGCGCGGGAGCCAGCGGATGAGCGTGGCGTAGAGCGCCATCCCCAGCAGGAAGAACGCCGGTGCCACCACCACCAGCGAGAGGAAGGGATCGAGCCCGAACCGGTCGTTCAGGGTGTAGGTCGCATACGCCGCCAGCATCATCAGTCCGGCGTGCGCCAGGTTGATGATCCGCATCACCCCGTAGATGACCGCCAGCCCGTACGACATGGTGGCGTACAGGCCCGCGGCCAGCAGCGAGTTCAGCGCGACGACGACGAGCTTCTGCAAGGCGACTCCCGCCCGGCTTGTTCTGGGTCACCACGAAGGGCAGGTCGGACTGGCCGGTCTTGGTGAACGACAGCACCTGGCCGGGCACGATGCTCTTCTCCATCTTCAGGGCTGCGAGCGCGGCGCGGATCTTCTCCGGCTCGAGCGAGCCTGCCTTGGAGATGGCGGTCAGCAAGGCGCGCGTCGTCTCGTACGCCATGGCGTGGTACCACTGTGGCTCGACGCCGGTCGCCGCCTTGTACCGGGTGTTGAACTCCTTGACCTGAGGGTAGGGCAGGAGGTCCGACCACCAGCCACTGGCGAAGATGTAGTCGGTCGCCGGCCCGAGCGCCTTCCGCGCCGCCGCATCCGAGCCGCGCGCCCCGTGGGTCAGCATCAGATTCTGCAGCCCCATCTGGGTGTACGTCCGGTGCATGGCGATGAAGTCCTCGAGGTGCGAGTCGGCGAGGAAGAGATCCGCCTTGGCCTCCGACACCCGCTGGAGCAGCGGGCGGTAGTCGGTGGTGTACAGCTCGAACTTTTCTTGAAGGACGACCTTGAAGCCGGGGTGCGTCTTGACGAACTCGTTCACGCCCTTGGCGTAGTCGTTGCCGTGCTCGGTGTTCTCGGTCACCAGGGCGATGGTGAGCGGCGTCTTCAGCTTCCCTTGCTTCACCAGGTCGTCGAGGAAGTTCATCTGGGTCTCGGCCAGATGCTCGACCGGAGAGAGCGTGCCGAACACCCACTTGCTCCGGCCGAAGATCGCCGTCGCCCCCGCGCCACCGGAGACATACGGGACGCCGTAGCGGTCCGGGACCACCGACTGCGCCTGCACCAGATTCGAGCCGTAGCCGCCGATGATGGCGTGCGACTTGTTCTGGGTGATCAGCTGCTCGACCAGCTGGGCGCTCTTCCCCGCATCCGACGTGTCGTCGAGCAGCGAGAGATTGACCTTCATCTTCTTGCCGCCGACCTGCACGCCGCCCGCGTCGTTGGCCTCCTTCACCGCGAGCTCGGTGGCCTGCTTGTACGCGCCGCCGATCTTCGACTCCTTGCCGGTGACCGGGAGCACCGCACCGATCCGGATCTCGTCCTGCGCGCGCGCCGGGAGCCCGAGGACCAGGACCAGAGCGGCGCCGAGCCAAGCGATTCGCGACATGTCACCCTCCAGGAGCACGCGACGATTCCAGTCGCGACCACGTAGCACGTCCCACCTGGACGCCCTCAGCCGGAATCGCGCGACGCGACGCAGCACGTCTGCAGGAAGTCGCTTCGGAGCGCGCGCGGTTTCGCAGGGAACCGCCCCTCACGAAACGGGTTGCAGACCCGGAGGTTGACGCGTAAATCAACCAGGGTGCCTGTCGCGCTGCGTCAAGCGTGACCAGGGCAGACCTCAGGGGAGTCGGACCGTGAAGATCCTGGTGACCGCCAAGCGGGTGGAAGACCCCGAATCGAAGATCAAGGTGAAGGCCGATGGCTCGGGCATCGTGCAGGAGGGGCTGAAGTACAAGATCAACCCCTTCGACGAGATCGCCGTGGAGGAAGGCCTTCGCCTGGCTGCCAAGCACGGCGGCGAGGTGGTGGTCGTCAGCATCGGGCCCAAGGAAGTGCAGGAACAGCTCCGCCACGCCCTCGCCATGGGCGCGACCAAGGCGGTCTGGGTGAACCACACGGGCCCCCTGGACCCGATGTCCGCCGCCGCGCTGCTGAAGGGCGTGGTCGAGCGCGAGAAGCCCGACCTCGCCATCCTCGGCAAGCAGAGCATCGACGACGACCAGAACCAGACCGGCCAGTACCTCGCCGAGTGGCTGGGCTGGAGCCAGGCCACGTTCGCCTCCAAGGTCGACTCGCTCGAGAGCGACGCCGAGAAGGCCAAGACGCCCGCCATCCAGGTCGGCGGCGACGGCAAGAGCGCCCAGGTCGTCCGCGAGGTCGACAACGGCCTGGCCACGATCGCGGTGACGTTGCCCGCGGTCGTGACCACCGACCTCCGCCTCAACCTGCCGCGCTACGCCTCTCTCCCGGGGATCATGAAGGCGAAGAGCAAGCCGATCGAGGAGCTGACGCCGGCGACGCTCGCGGTCGACACCACGCTCCACGTCGAGGTGGTGAAGATGTCCGCTCCGCCGCCGCGCAAGGCCGGGATCAAGGTCGGCGACGTGCAGGAGCTGTTCACCAAGCTGAAGAACGAAGCCAAGGTCATCTGAGGGAAGAACGATCCATGTCCACCGTCCTCATCGTCGCCGAGGCCCAGCCCGACGGGCACCTCCGCAAGGCCACCCTCAACGCCATCGCCGCGGGGAAGGACCTCGCCCAGAAGTCGGGCGCGCCCCTCCACCTGGCCGTGCTGGCGCAGGATCCGGCGGCGCTCGCCGAGCAGCTCAAGCCGTACGGCGCGGCGGTCATCCACACCGTCGCCTCGCCTGCCTTCGCCCACTACGTCGCCGAGTCGTTCGCGCCGGCGGTCGCCGCCCTGGCGACCTCGATCGGGGCGAGCTTCATCGGCGCCGCCGCGACGGCACAGGGGCGAGATCTCATGCCCCGCGTCGCCGCGAAGCTCAAGGCCGCCATGGCATCCGACGTCACGGCCTTCGCGGGCTCGGGGGCCGACATCACCTTCACCCGCCCGATGTGGGCCGGGAGCGTCATCGCCGAGGTGAAGCTCAAGACGCCGGTGAAGGCGTTCACCGTGCGCGCCACCGAGTTCGCCGCCGCCGCCGCGGGGGGCCCGGGAGCCGAGGTGAAGGCCTTCGCGCCTCCGGCGGAGGTGGCGAGCACGCCAACGACCTTCGTCTCGTTCAACGAGGTGAAGAGCGCCCGGCCCGAGCTGACCGAGGCCAGCATCGTCGTCTCCGGTGGCCGCGGGACCAAGGGCGACTTCAAGGAGATCGAGGCGCTCGCCGACGAGCTCGGCGCGGCGGTGGGCGCCTCACGCGCGGTCTGCGACGCCGGCTGGGTGCCCAACGACTACCAGGTCGGCCAGACGGGCAAGGTCGTCGCTCCGAAGCTCTACATCGCCGCCGGCATCTCGGGTGCCATCCAGCACCTGGCGGGGATGAAGGGCAGCAAGACCATCGTCGCCATCAACAAGGATCCCGAGGCCCCCATCTTCCAGGTTGCCGACTACGGAATCGTGGCCGACCTCTTCAAGGTCCTTCCCGAGCTCCGCGCGGCGATCCACGCGGCGAAGTGACGACGGCGCACGGACTTCCGGACGGCGATCGGATCCTCCGCGCTCTCGGGATCCACCGGCTGTCGATGCCGGTGCCGTTCGTCGACGCGGGCGGACCGGTCAACGCCTACGCCATCGAGGACGGGCATCTCGGTCTGGCCTTCTTCGACACCGGTATCGGCACCGCCGAGGGCGTCGAGGCGCTGCACGCGGGCGCGGAGGCCGCGGGGCTCGACCTCCGCTGCTGCACCGAGATCTTCGTCAGCCACGGTCACGTGGACCACTACGGCAACGCGCAGCTCCTCTCCGAGCGGAGCGGTGCGCCGGTGCGGGTGCACCCGGGCGACATGGAGAAGGTGGTCGGGGAGAGCGTCTGGGAGACGCGCGCCCCGCTGTACGCGGCCTTCCTGAGGCGCCAGGGCGTGCCGGAGGAGCAGCTCCCGGTGCTCGCCGAGATGGGCCGTCACACCGGCAAGTTCAGCCGCCGCGTCGACGCCTCGCGTGCCCGCCCGCTGATCGAGGGCGAGCGGTTCCGGGTGGGGAAGCTCCGGCTCGAGGTGCTCCACCTCCCGGGTCACACCCCGGGCCTGGTCTGCCTGTGGAATTCCGAGCACCGTCTGCTCTTCGCGGACGACCACCTGCTCGCCCGCATCTCGCCCAATCCATTCCTCGAGCTCGTGGACGAGCGGACCACCCGGCGCGCGCTCGTCCAGTACATGCACAGCATCCAGCGGGTCCGCTCGCTGGACGTCGACTGGGTGCTGCCCGGTCACGGGGCGCCGTTCCAGGGCCACCGCGCCGCCATCGACTCGCTCATCCGCTTCATCGGACGACGGCAGGACAAGGTGCTCGCCTCCCTCGACGCGGGCCCGCGCACCCCGGTGGAGCTGTCGGAGGCGATCTTCGGACCGCAGAAGGGGCCGCGTCTCTACCTCACGCTCTCCGAGGTGGTGGGCAACCTCGAGGTGCTCGAGGACGCGGGTCGCGTCCGGCGCCTCGACGACGGCCCGGTGGATCGCTGGACGCTGCCGTGATCCGGCGTCGCTGAAGCGCTCGCAGCCTCGCTCAGGCTGCGCCGTGGCAGGCCCGGGTCATCTCCTCGGTCCCGGCATACCGCGGCAGGCTCCCGCTCTCGGTCCCCTCCGGCAGTCGCCTCGCTCCCGATGACTGCTCGATGTCCCTCAGGAGCCGCTCGTAGGCCTCCTTGGGCTGGACTCCCGGATAGAGCCGGTCGAGCCCGAGATCGCCGAGGGACGCCCGGAGCACGGTCGCGCCCTCCTCGCCGTCCGGCCAGGCGATGACGAGGTCGGTGAGCACTCTGCTGCGCCCGTCTGCCCCGGGGACGATGCCCGCTGCGAGGCCGAGCACCTTCCGGAAGCCCAGCGTCCTCGCCCCGCTGCTGCTCACCACCACCAGTCCGCCCTCGGCGCGTCCCTCGAACCGCACGGGGATGATCCGCGGGGGAGGCGGAGCCGGCAGGGGCATCACCGGTTCCGCATCCTGCAGCGAGGCGCGGAGCTCGAGCTCGTGATGCGGATCCTCGGGGGGGAGCTCGATGCTGCGGGGCTCGGCGGGGACGAACTTCCTGAGCAACACGGTGACCCGCTTCTGCAGCTCCGGCTCGCCTGCCGTCAGCTCCGACGCTGCCGAGAGCGCGGGGAGCTTCGGCTCCGGGTCCAGCTCCAGTGCGCGCACCTGCGCCTTGAGGCCGACGAGGCCGCCTGCCCGCGAGGCCACGTCGTAATAGGGCCGGGCGCCGGCGGGGTCACCGTCGGCGTCGAGCCGCTGCGCGACTCGCCAGGCCCCGCTCGGGCGGAGCGCTGGCGCCGCGGCTGCCGGACCGAGCTCCTCGAGCGTGACCCGGAGCAGCTCCGTCGTCCCGGCCAGGGCCGCGCCGAGCACCTCGTCCACCAGCGTCAGCGCGCCTGGATCTCCGAGCAGGAAGCTGGCCCGGGCGAGCCCCGCCTTGGCGTCGAGCTGCTGGGGCCGCTCCCCCAGGACCCGGGCGAAGACCTCGCGGGCGGTGGCCGCGTCGTCATTGGCGAGCGCCTCCTTGGCCACGAAGTAGTCCGGGTGCTGCGTCCAGTCCCCCGGGCGCTCCTTCACCGGCGGTGTGACAAACGTCTTCAGGATGTTCCGAAGCACGGGCTCCGTGGGGGGCGAAGGGGCGCTGGGGAAGCGGGAATGGCGTTGTATGTTGAAGACGAAGCCTGGTCGACGGGTGATGTAGACACCACCGGGCGGGTAGCGCGCGACCCAGACCCTCAGCGTCGCTCCGGTACGCCCTCGCCCTCGGCCGCCCGGCGGACCACCGGCAGCAGCACCCGGCGGATGAGGAGAATGCCAGGGCTGAAGAGCAGCCAGTAGCGCCGGAAGCGGCGGCGGGAGCTCGCGTCGGTTGCGCACGAGCGAGTCTCGGTCCGGAACAGGGTTCCCCCTGGACGCTGGGGGTCGGGATCGGCCTCGAGGCTCCAGACGATCTTCACCTGCCCCGGCTCGGCGAAGGTGGCGAACGCGTCCGGCGCGAGCGCCTGGAAGCGCACGTCAGCCTCCCAGGGCCGCGTCACGGCGCCCATCACCCGCTGCCGCCCCGGCTCGACGGCGAGCGTGCCCCAGCCTGTCGACGCCATCTGCTCGACCAGCCCGCGGGGGACGTGCGGCGGCAGAGGCTTCGCGCCGAGAAGCCAGCCGCGGATGCGGAACAGTGCGCGGACGAGCCCGAGCGACTCGAGGTCGAACGACTCCGCGGCCGCGAGCACGGCGTCGGGTGCCGCGCGGATGCGGATCTCGTGCACGATCCGGTGGTCCGCGTCCGGAAGGAACCGCTCGATGAGCCGGGTGGCCACGACTCAGCGCTTCTGCCGGAGCTCGACCCGGCGGATCTTCCCGCTCACCGTCTTGGGGAGCTCGGAGACGAAGGAGATCTCCCGCGGGTACTTGTACGGCGCGGTGGTGCGCTTCACGTGGTCCTGGAGCTCGGCGGCCAGCGACTCGGAGGGGACCACGCTCGACTTGAGCACCACGAAGGCCTTGATGCGCTGCCCGAGCTTGTCGTCCGGCACGCCCACCACCGCCGATTCGGCGACGGCGGGGTGCTCGAGCAGTGCCGACTCCACCTCGAACGGGCCCACCCGGTACCCGGAGGTCTTGATGACGTCGTCGGCGCGGCCCACGAACCAGAGGTAGCCGTCCTCGTCGCGCACCGCGCGGTCCCCGGTGACGTAGAAGTCCCCTCGCGACGCAGCGGCGTTCGTCGCCTCGTCGCCGAGGTAGCCGGCGAACATCCCCACCGGCCGGTGGGGCTTCACCCGGACGGCGATGTCGCCCTCCTGTCCCACCGCGACCTCGCGGGCCTCGTGGTCGATGACCCGGACGTCGAATCCTGGCGACGGCCGGCCCATCGACCCGGGCTTGAACGGAATGCACGGGAACATGCCGACGATGGCCACGGTCTCCGTCTGCCCGTAGCCTTCCCGGATGGTGAGCCCGGTCGCACGTTTCCAGGCGTCGATGACCTCCGGGTTGAGCGGCTCGCCGGCGCTGACCACGTGGCGGAGCGCAGGGAAGCGCCACTTGCCCAGGTCCTCGAGCACGATGGCGCGCCAGGCCGTGGGCGGGGCGCAGAACGTGGACACCTTCTCCCGCGCCATCAGATCCAGGATGGCCCTGGCGTCGAAGCGGCCGCGGAAGTCGTAGACCACCGAGCAGGCGCCCTGGCTCCACGGGCCGAACACCTTGCCCCAGGCGCACTTGGCCCAGCCGGTGTCCGAGAGGGTGAAGTGCACGTCGTCCGGGCCGAGGTCGAGCCAGTACTTCCCGGTGATGGCGTGCCCGATGCCGTAGCTGGCGTGGGTCTGGGGCACCATCTTCGGCATCCCGGTGGTGCCGCTGGTGAAGTACACGAGCATCCGGTCGTCGGCGGCGGTGTCGGGGAACTCGGCCGCGCGCGCCCCGTCCACCGTCTGGGTGCGAAACCGCACCCAGGGCAGGGGCCCCTCGTCGGTACAGACCCAGGCGATGACGTCCGAGTGCGCGCCCACCTCGAACTTCGGCAGGTGCTCGGCGGTGGTGACGACTGCACGGGCCCGTCCGAGCTCCAGCCGGTACTTCACGTCCTTCGCGGTGAGCATCGTGGTGCCGGGCATGAGGACGAGGTTGGTGCGCATGCAGCCGAGGGCCAGGATCCACCACTCGGCGAGCCGCGGAAGCATGGTGAAGACGCCGTCGCCCGGCCGCAGTCCGAGGTCACGGAGGAAGAGCGCTGCGTGCACCGAGCGCTCGGCCAGCTCGCGCCAGCTGTAGACCTTTCGGTTTCCGCGGTCGTCGCAGTGGAGCATCGCCGGAGCGTCGGGTCGCTCGCTGGCCCAGCGGTCCACCACGTCGATGGCGAAGTTGAAACGCTCCGGCCGATCCCACGTGAAGCCGGCGAACTCCGCCTCGTAGTCGGTCATGTTCCGTGGCGAAAGCTCACCCATGGCGACCCACCTCCGGTCGATCCGACGTTTACCAGCTTGATCCAGGGATGGGGATTGGAGAGAAGCACACGCTTGAGCGTCGCGGACCGCATCTTCCTCGCCCTGCTGTGCTTCGTCCCGGCGACGGTCGTGGCCGCCTGGCTGCACGCCGGGACCTGGGTCTTCGTCCTGGCGGCCCTGGCGCTCATTCCGCTGGCACGGTGGATCGGAACGGCCACCGAGGCGGTGGCCCGGCACCTCGGACCCGGCCTCGGCGGGCTGCTGAACGCCACCTTCGGGAACGCAGCCGAGCTCATCGTGGCCATCACCGCCCTGAACGCCGGGCAGACCGCGGTGGTGAAGGCCTCCATCACCGGGAGCATCCTGGGGAATCTCCTGTTCGTGTTCGGTGCCACGGTGCTGACCGCGGGGCTCCGGGAGCCGCGGCCGAGGTTCAACGCCACCGCCGCCCTCTCCAGCTCGGCCCTGATGTACCTCGCCGTCGTTGGGCTGGTGGTGCCGGACCTGTTCCACGCCACGCTCGGGGCGAAGGTGACGCATCTGATGCGTCCGCTCTCGCTGCTGGTCTCGGTCATCCTGGTGGTGCTGTACGGCCTGTCGCTCCTCTTCTCGCTCCGGACGCACACCCAGCTGTTCGCGGCCGAGGATCCGCTCGAGGCCGAGCTCGAGTCGGAGGGCTCCGCAGCGGCGCCGCCCTGGTCGATCGGGCGCGGGTTGACGGTGCTGCTCGTCTCCACCGCGGCCACGGTGCTGGTCTCGGAGCTGCTGGTGGGCTCGCTGGAGACGGTCATCCAGGGCTGGGGGCTGACCCCCACCTTCGTCGGCGTCATCGTCATCGCGGTGGTGGGCAACGCCGCCGAGCACAGCACCGCCGTCCTCATGGCGCTCGAGGGCCAGCTCGAGGTCGGGCTGGCCATCTGCTTCGAGAGCAGCAAGCAGATCGCGCTCCTGGTGGCGCCGCTGCTCGTCTTTCTCTCCGGGCTGCTCGGACACCCGATCACCCTCGAGTTCAGCCACCTCGAGGTGCTGTCGCTCGCTCTGGCGGTCGGCGCCACCGCGCTGGTGACGCTCGACGGCGAGACCCACTGGCTCGAGGGGGCGATGCTGATCGGCGTCTACGCCATCCTGGCCCTGGTCTTCTTCTTCGTCCCGTGAGCGCGCGCACCGAGAAGGCGGCCTTCGCCGACGGCGTGCTGGTGGTGGTGACCGCCATCTGGGGCTCGAGCTTCGTGGTGGTGCAGGATGCGGTCCGGCTGGCGGACCCCTTCACCTTCCTCGTGCTCCGCTTCACGCTCGGCGCGGCGGTGCTCACGGTGGTGGACTGGCGCGGCCTCGCCGACCGGCGGCTCCTCGTGTCCGGGGCCTGGCTCGGGGTGCTGCTCTTCGTGGGCTTCATCGCCCAGACCGCGGGGCTCCAGTTCACGACGCCGTCACGGAGCGGATTTCTCACCGGGCTCTCGGTGCTCCTGGTCCCGTTCGTGGGGCTGGTCCTCTATCGGAAGTGGCCGAGCCCGCCGGTGCTCCTCGGCGTCGCGCTGGCCGTCGCCGGGCTGTGGTTCCTGACAGGCGGCATCTCCGAGAGCGGCCGCGCGACGGCGAAGGGAGATCTCCTGACCATCGGCTGTGCGATCGCCTTCGCCTTCTACATCGTGCTCCTCGAGCCGCAGGCCCGGGTGCACCGCCCCGCGCCGCTGGTGGCCGTCCAGCTGTGGGTCGTGGCGTTCCTGGCACTGATCGCGCTGCCCTTCGTGCCTCGCCACTTCGAGCCCTCGCCCGCGCTCTGGTGGGGGATCGTCTACACCGCGGTGGCCAGCACGGTCGTCTGCCTGCTCGCTCAGACCTGGGCGCAGGCCCGGACCTCGGCGGTGCGCGCGGCGCTGATCTTCGCCCTGGAGCCGGTGTTCGCGGCCCTCTGGTCGGTCGCCCTGGGCCGGGAGAGGCTCGGCGGGCGGGAGCTCTGGGGGGGGGCGCTCATCGTCCTCGGAATCGTGGCGGCCGAGCTCGGCGGGGTGCTCTGGGCCCGCCGCCGGCCGGCTGTCAGCGGCCCGGGGTAGACACCCCCTTGCCCCCGGCCCGACCGGGATGGTGGCCCACGACCGATGAGCGACGAGCGTACGACCCCTTCCTGCGCAGTCGAGCTGGTCTCCGCGCTTCGGCGCTAGAGTCCGCCCCCACGTCATGCCCGTCGAGCTGCGGCGCGGAGGTCTTCATCTGTCGGGCACGGCGCTCTGGCTGGACGCGCACCGCAAGGCGCCGCTCGCGTTCGTCAGCCACGCCCACTCCGACCACATCGCGCGGCACGAGCGGGTCATCGCCACGCGGGCGACGCTGCGGTTGATGTCGCACCGGCTGGGCGCGCTCCCCTCGTGCCTGCCAGTCCCCTACAACCGCCCGTTCGACCTCGGGCCTCTGTGTCTCGAGCTGCTCCCGGCGGGGCACATCCTCGGGTCGGCCCAGCTGCGGGTCATTCGCTCCGACGGGGCGCGGGTGACGTACACCGGGGATCTGAACCTCGAATCCTCGGCGACCGCCGAGCCGGTCCAGGTCGCCGAGTGCGACACCCTGGTGCTCGAGTCCACCTTCGGGCATCCGCGCTACCGCTTCCCGCCCAAGGCCGAGGTCCTCGGGGCCATCGAGGCGTTTGCCCGGACGACGCTCGAGCGCGGCGCCACGCCGGTGCTCCTCGGCTACTCGCTCGGGAAGAGCCAGGAGGTCATCCGGGCGCTCACCTCCAGCGGCCACAGCGTGGTCGCGCACGAGTCGGTCTGCGCGGTGGCCGAGGTGTACCGCTCGCTCGGGGTCGAGGTCGGGGCGGTCCGTCGCTTCGACGGGGCGTGGCTCCCGGGCGAGGTCGGCGTGTTCCCGCCCCACGTCTGGAAGTTCGCGCGGCTGCTTCGGCCGTGGCCCAGGCGCACGGCGGTGCTCACCGGGTGGGCGGTGGACCCTGGGACGGCGCGGCGGTACGGGGCGGACGAGGCGTTCCCGCTCTCGGACCACGCCGATTTCGAGGGACTGCTGTCCTACGCCAAGTCGACCGGGGCATCCGAGGTGCTGACCCACCATGGGTACGCAGAGGAGCTGGCCACGGCGCTCCGGGACCGCGGCATCGAGGCCCGCCCGCTCGGGACGGTGCGCCAGCTCGACCTCTTCGGCTGAGTCGGACGCGTCGCGTGCCCTGGGGAAGCCGAGGCGGGCAGGCGGTCAGCGTCCGGGCGGGGAACTCGCTGGCCTCGCGTCGGGCGCTCGCAGATGTCGCAGCAACGCGCCGCGCACCCCAGGTTTCGCTTACCTCGTCCTGGTAACACTTTGGAACGCTCCCCCCGGGGAGGGGTCGCAGCCCCCGCGCCGAACGTGTCCAAACGCTCCTCTCGGCGCGCGTGGGAAACAATTTGGAACGCGTCGGACGTCCTCACCTGCCCGCGCTGCGGAGGCACCCGCCGCGTCGTCGCCGTTGTCCTTCGTTCCTCGACGGGCCAGGCCATCCTCGAGCACCTCAGGCTTCCCTCGCCCCGGCCACCTCCCCGCCCCAGCTTGGGTTCTGGTGAGCGCAGACCGAGCCTCGAGAATCCTGCCTGCCTGACGACGGGCACCGGAGTGCTCTACCTCAGCGGCGTGAGCCCCCCCAAGAGATCCTCCCGTCCGACGGTGCCCCCTGGCGGGGGAGCAGCGCGGTAAGGTCCTGGCCCTTCCGGCGCCTGGAGAACGAGGGACGACAATGAAGATAAGAGTACTTCTCTTCTTGAGCGCTTTGTCGTTCGTTGTGCTCGGACCAGGACGTGGTCTCGGAGCGGCACAGCAGGACGCAGGGCCAACTGCGCGACGAGTCATCATCTTTGTCTGGGATGGACTTCGAGCTGACGACGTCACTCCGGAAAACATGCCGAATTACTTCGCCCTCGCTCGATCCGGGGTCGTCTTCGCGGACCACCACGCCGTCTATCCAACCTTCACCATGTTGAACTCCGCGTCCATTGCGACTGGAACGTATCCGGGGGTGCATGGGTTCTACGGCAACGTCGTGTACGCGCCGAATGCGAGGGGAAAGAACGCGAAGGGAGTCGATATCGATTTTTCTGCCCCGGCGTTCATCGAGGACCTTGGGATCGTCGAAGCCGTGCGGGAATCCTACCAGGGAAAGTTGACGCTCGTTTCGACGATGCTCCAGGCAGCACAGGCCAGAGGGCTGACGACGGCGGCCATCGGCAAGTTCGGGGCCGCCTTCATCCAGGATTACAAGCGAGGGGGCATCATCCTCGATGAAGATGCGGCGATGCCGGTGAGTCTCGCCAAGGAGCTTCAGACGGCCGGTTACGCCCTTCCGAGGAACACTGTCAACGCCTACGACGCGGGTGCGTTGGTGCTCGCCAATGACAACGGCGACCCGACGGCTCCCATTGCCATTCAGAGGCTCAACGATGGGCAGACCGCGAATCCGCTCGATCGCACTGGGGCCCTTTCTCGGCGTGGGTTCACGTATCTTACGGACGTATTCGTCAATTACATCCTTCCGAACAAGAAGCCGGATCTCACAGTCTTCTGGTCGAAGGAGCCGGACGCAACCAATCACGCGTACGGACCCGGGACATACAACTCAATCGATGCGACGAAGATGAACGACGAGATCTTGGGCCGAGTCATGGACAAGATCCGCCAGCTCGGCTGGGAGCAGACCACCGACATCATCATCACTCAGGACCACAATCACAGCACGGTCTCCGGTGATGTCGCCCACTTCCCGTTGCGGGGAATGGTCGATGGCGGTATCGGCTCGCATGACCCAAAGGGGTACTCGGTTTCGGGCTTCGTGCGGACGGCCGAGTTGCTCACCCAGGACGGCCTGAAGGCTTACGATGGCGCGGGCTGCCGCGACATACCGACCTTGTCAGGCATCCTGTTCGACGGGACCCGCCTTCACCCCGCCAAGAATGACGCGGATGGAAGTGCTTGTGGCAAAGCGCAAAAATACACCTCGCCAAGGTACCTGGTGCCGAAGCCGGTTCCCGCCGGAGGCATCGTCGTGGCCGCGAACGCGGGGAGCGATTACCTCTTCGTCCCGGATGGCGACCTCAACACCGTCAAAGCCGCTGTGGTGAGCCTCCAGAGTCGCTTGCAATTCGGCGCAATTTTCGTGAGTGACAAGCATGGGGACGTCGAGGGGACGCTGCCCATGAGCCGCATCAACACGGAGAACCCGGTCGCCGGCCGGGGGCCTGACATCATCGTCAGCTTCACTTTCGACGAGACCGTGGCCGTGGCAGGCCGTCCTGGAATCAGTTACGCGAGCTCGGTCAACCGGAGGGGTGACCACGGCAGTTTCTCGCGTACCGATACGCACATTTCCATGATGGCCCATGGGCCAGACTTCAAGTCGGGCCTTTCTGACACGCTTCCCACGGCCAACGTCGACGTCGCGCCTACGGTTGCGCGCATTCTCACGCTCAATATGCCCGGAGTTCAGGGGCGAGTGCTGGAGGAGGCATTGAAGGGCGGACCGCGCGTCACGGAATACACGGTGTTGGGCAAGATCTACCGGTCCTCGAGGAAGACCGGGCTGAAGGTGAAGCTCCCCACTGACCTGGACGGCCGCACCCTTGATCCCAACCTGACGACGTACTCCGTCGAGCTGAGGACGAAGATCCTCACCCGAGGTGGCACGACCTACACTTGCTTCGACCAGGCTAGAGCGATTCGCGAATGAACCTTCGCTCGAGGGCGCGAGCTTCGAGCCGGATGTCGGGCCTGCACCTCCTCCCCAACGAGGCCTGGCCCGCGTCCGTCCTCCGCTCCCGCCGCCCCATCCCCTGGGCCGAACTGCTCAAGCGGACGTTCCAGACGGACGTCCTCACCTGCCCGCGCTGCGGAGGCACTCGTCGCCGTCGTCCTTCGTTCCTCGACGGCCCAGGCCATCCTCGAGCACCTCAGGCTTCCCTCCAGGCCACTGCCCCTCGCCCCGACCACCTTCCCGGGGCATCCGAGGTGCTGACCCACCATGGGTATGCACAGGAGCTGGCCACGGCGCTCCGGGACCGGCGCATCGAGGCCCGGCCGCTCGGGACGGTGCGGCAGCTCGACCTGTTCGGCTGAGTCGGGCGCGTCGGGGCTGCCCCCAGAGAAGCCGAGGCGGGCAGGCGGTCAGCGTCCGGGCGGGGAACTCGCTGGCCTCGCATCGGGCGCTCTCAGGTGTCGCAGCAATGCGCCGCGCACGGCAGGTTCGCCGACCCCGTCCTGGTAACACTTTGGAACGCTCCCCCCCGGGGGAGGGGTCGCGCCCCCCGTGCCGAGCGTTCCCCAACGTTCCTCTTGGCGCGCGTGGGGAACAATTTGGAACGCGTTTCGGGCACCACACGACCCGCCCTCGGGGGGCGACCGTCCCAAAAGGTTTCGCGGAGCTGCTTTGGTTAACCGCGCGCGCAATCCCCGGAGCGCTTCGAGGTCGCGCATGCCGGACGTGACGCCTCGCGAGGACGTGCCCCCGCCAGCCGCCGTCCCGTTCGAGCCAGCCGCCTCCGGACAGCTCCTCACTCCTCCGGCGACTGGACCAGCAGCTTCTCCTTGCCGCACACCGCGCAGCGGAGATGGATGAACAGGTCTCCCTCGCTGTCCTCGGGCACGGTGCCCGCCGGGACCCCGAGCTCCGCCTGCGCCAGCTCCGCCACCCGCTTCGGCACCTCCGCGGCCGGGAAGGCCTGCAGGGTGAGCATCTCTCGCTCGTGGCACTCGCGGAACTCGGGACCGTGGAGCCACGCCGGCTCCGTCCCCGCCGGCAACCGCGACAGCTGCTCGAGGTGCGTCGCCGACTCCGCCAGGTAGGCGAGCCGCCGCAGTCGCGCCTCCTCCGGCAGGCTCGCGTAGGCAGAGAACGCCTCTCCGAGCCCGGCCCGGTCGTCGCCCACCGCCATCGAGACCAGGTCCAGCGCCGACTCATGCGCCTCCACCGCCTCGTCCCAGTTGTTCTCCGGGTTGAAGCCCGCCTCGAGCAGTGCCTCGAAGAGCTGGGTGGCCGCGAGCCGACGGCGCACCTCGCCGAGCGCCTCCTCGGCGTTGTGCCCCAGCCGCAGCTCCCACATCGCGCCCGCGACGCGCGGGTCCACCGCTCCGGTCAGGTCGTCCACCTCGAGCTCGGCGCGCAGCAGCTCCCGCAGGGCGTTGGCCGACGAGAACCTGAACGCCGGCTCGACTCCCACCTCGCGGAGATACATCACGGCATACGGCGCCTCGCGCGAGCCGAGCCGGAGCGCGTTCTGCGCCCGCTTGACCGCGTCCGGGTCCGTCACCGGCCGGCTGCCCTCGAGGCGCTGCTTCACCGCCTCGCGCAGCAGTGACTCGAGACCTGCTCCGGGCGGGAGACGGGTCGGGAGCGGCGGACGCAGCCCCGGCGCATCCAGCACCCACGGCGGGGTCGCGCCGAGACGCTTGAGGCCCCGGTAGAGGAGGGTGCCCGGCGGGTCCTGGGGCTGGAACGGAGGCGGCTCGTCCCCGCCCGGCCCACCGAGGGCGGCCACCGAGGCCTGGCGCTGCTCGCGGGTGAAGGACGTTGCCCCGTGCACCGGCGGCGGAGGCGGGGGAGGCGCCTCCTCTCCGTCGAGCCCGTGCACCCGGTCCATGTCCACGTCGTCCAGCTCCAGCGCCTCCAGGCCCTGCGCGCCCGAGAAGTCACAGCGGAGCAGCTTCAGCCGCTCGAACGTCGCTCCGTCGAGGTTCGCGCCCCGAAAGTCGCAGTCTTGCAGTCGCCCGCCATGGAAGTAGGCGTTCGAGAGGTCGGTGTCCCGGAAGCTCACCTTCGACAGGTCGCACCTGTCCCATTCGCTTCCCACGAGCACCATGCCCGAGAGGTCGGTGTTCGCAGAGAACAGGTTTTCGAACGTGGCGCCGGTGTGGTCAGACGAGACGGATCCGGACTTCCGCAGCTTGTTCCACTCGGCGGAGCCATTCTTCAGGAGCTCCTCGATCTTCAAGGTCTTCGGCATAGATGGATCTCCAGTCTACCGGTGTGCTTCCATCCGCCGCCCGAGGAAAATGCTCGAGTTTCGCATCGACAGCGACCACGCCGGCGTGCGGCTCGACAAGGTGCTCCGTCAGCGCCTCCCGCGGGTCCCTGCCTCGCACGTCCAGAAGATGATTCGCACCAAGAAAGTGCGGGTGAACGGCCGCCGGGCTCGCCCCGAGCAGCCGCTGGCCGAAGGTGACGTTCTGACCATCCGGGGAGACGAGCGGGCCCTGCTCGGAGAGGCCCCGCCGCCGCCACGCGCCCCCGCGCCCGAGGAGGTCGCCCGGCTCCGGATCCTCCACGAGGACTCCTGGATGATGGCAGTGGACAAACCCTCGGGACTGGCGGTGCACCCGGGGAGCGGCATCCGCGGCGGTACCCTGGTGGACCTGGTCCGGGCCCATCTCGGCCCCCGTGCCGAGCGGAACGGCTTCTCGGCCAGCCCGGCGCATCGGCTCGACCGCGAGACCTCGGGGGTCATCGTGGTCGCCACCCGCCGCCCGGCGATGGTGCACTTCACCGAGGTCTTCACCCACGGCGGGGCGAAGAAGCAGTACCTCGCGCTGGCCAAGGGGACGTTCCCGCGTCTGGAGGGCCGGATCGACCTGGCGCTGTCCGAGCACCAGCAGACCGCGGAGTCGAAGGCGCGGCGCGGGGTCAACATGCAGGAGGCCGCGACGCGCTACCGCGTGCTGCGCCAGGGCGGCGAGGCGGCGCTGCTGGAGGTGACGCTCGAGACGGGGCGCACCCACCAGATCCGCCGTCACCTCGCCGCCATCGGGCACCCGGTCGCCGGGGACCGGAAGTACGGCGACTTCGGCTTCAACCGGGAGGTCCGCACGCGCTGGGGACTCAAGCGGCTGTTCCTGCACGCCGAGCGGCTCGAGGTGCCGCACCCGGAGACCGGAGCCCGGGTCCGCCTCGAGTCGCCGCTGCCGGACGAGCTCGTGGACGTGCTCCGCCGCGCCGGCATCCCGGCTCCCGGCACGCCGGGGCGCTGACGCCTCGACCGGGTCACCGCCCGGAAGCGTCGTGCTGCGCCGGCACCTCTTCCCCGGCCGCCCGGCGTCAGGAGCGTCGCCGCCGTCGTGGCGCCCGATGCCGTGCAGCGCCGGAGGAGGCCGTGTCGGAACCCGGCTGCGCCGCATCGGCGCGGGCGACGGCGAGCACCCAGGTCCGGAAGGCCACCAGCGCCGGATGGTTCTCCGACCTCGGCGGGTAGACGAGGTGGTGTGCGTAGCCGTCCGGCAGCCGGTGGTGGGTGAGCGCGACCAGGCGCCCACTCTCGAGCAGGGGCCTGGCCATCGTCAGACGCCCCAGCGCGACGCCCATCCCCTCCACGGCCGCACGCTGGAGCGCGTCGGTGTCGTCGAACGCCGCCACGTAGCGGGAGGGCGCGGTCCCCCCGAACCGCGCGAACCAGGCGTCCCACCGTCCTCCGAGGTCCCGGAGCAGCGGCACTCCCGAGAAATCTCCCTGCCGTGCCCCGGGGAAGCGGCGGAGGAGCTCGGGGCTGCACACCGGGACCACCCACTCCTCGAACAGGAGATGTGCCCGGAGCCCGGGCCATCCCCCCGGACCGAAGCGCAGCGCCGCGTCCACCTCCTCCCGGTCGAAGTCCACCAGGTCCGAGGTCGACTGCAGGCTCAGCTCGACCCCGGGGTGCTGCGCGGTGAACGACGGCAGCCGGGGGATGAGCCAGCTGGACGCGACCGAGGGCATCACGCTGAGGGTCAGCGCGTCCGGGCTCCGGGCCGGCTGGGGGACCAGCGCCGCGAAGATGGCGTCGAGGTGCGGGGCGACCTGCCGGAAGAGGCGCTCCCCGGCCGCGGTCAGGCGCAGCCCTCGCGGGCCCCGGTCGAAGAGCCTCTGGCCGAGCAGCTCCTCCAGCCCGCGCATCTGGTGGCTCAGCGCGCTGACCGTCACGTGCAGCGACGAAGCGGCGCGCGACAGGTTGAGCATCCGGGCGGCGGCGACGAAGCCGGGCAGGACGTGGAGGGGGATCTTGCTCATCTTGAGCGCCGTTCAACTTGGGCTTGAGAAACTATCTCATTCCGCTCTCTCTCGCCGGCCATTAACCCTACAGCCGGACTCAAGATGGAGAACAGGTCATGAGCATCTGGAGCGAGCTTCTCTTCCTGCATGGACACCTCACCCGGCCCCCCGAGGCGCAGAGCACGGCAGCCCCGAGCGCCCGGTCGATGGACACCGAGGACGCCGACCGGCTCCGCGAGCTGCTGGGCTGCCGCTCGGTGGCCAACCGGGACCAGGAGCCCCGGGGCCCACTGCTCGGGGTGCGCGGCCTCAGTTGACGGCAGGGCCCGCTTCGGGTAACCATTCAGGTACCGATGCACCGGGCCCGCGCATCTGCCGACGTCTTCCGAGCCATTGCCGACCCCACCCGCCGAGCGCTCCTCGACCGCCTGCGCGCCGGGGGGCTACCGGTCCGCGACCTGGCCGCTGACTTCCGCACCAGCCGCCCCGCGATCTCCAAGCACCTCCGGGTGCTCCGCCAGGCGCGCCTGGTCCGCGAGCGCCGCGATGGCCGGCTGCGGCGCTACGAGCTCACCCCCGCGCCGCTGGCCGAGGCCTTCCGGTGGATCGAGGGCTACCGGGCCTTCTGGGCCCTCAACCTCCAGAGCCTGAAGCGGCATCTCGAAGGAGGGGAGCGATGACCGCGGTGGCCGACGTGCAGGCAGGGGTTGTCCGGGCAACGGTGGAGATCGCCGCGCCACCCGAGGCCGTGTTCCGGGCGCTCACCGATCCGGCCGAGCTCCCCCGCTGGTGGGGAAGCCCCGATCTCTACCGCACCGACGACTGGAAGGTGGACCTCCGGCCGGGCGGCAAGTGGAGCTGCCAGGCCAGGAGCCCGCAGGGTGACTCCGAGGTCCGGGGCGAATACCTGGCCATCGAGCCGCCGCGGCTGCTGGAGTACACCTGGGAGCCGGCGTGGGAGCAGTACCGGCAGACCATCATCCGCTGCATGCTCGAGGCGATCCCGGGCGGCACCCGGGTGAGCGTGGTCCACCGCGGATTCACGGCCGGGGAGTCCGCCACCGGCCATGCCGAGGGCTGGACGCGGGTGCTCGGGTGGCTCGCCGGCCGGTTCGCCGGCACCCACACGCTCTAGGCCGGCCGCCTCCTCCGGACGAAGGCCAGGAGCGCGAGCAGCGCGAGCCACGGCGACGGCGGACCCGAGCTGCTGGTGGTGCAGCCGCTCTTGCTCGTGCTGCCGCCACCGCCGGCATCGGAACCGCCTCCACCACCAGTCCCGGTGCAGACCCCTGCATCGAACACTCCGCCGTCCGAGAGGGCCCAGCCGGTGTCCTGGAGCAGCGGAACCGTGAGATCGAGCGAGTGGGTGAGATCCGGGCTGATGTTCGGCTCCATCAGGAGATTCGGGGTCACCGAGGTATCCCAGTGCGACACCGACGAGCCCCCGGCGAGCGGGTTCGGCGCAAACATCGGGACCCGGTTCGCCGAGTCGGCTCCACGCAGCGCGTAGTTGCCGAGGAGGATCGACCCGAGCACCGTGCCGGCGCCGACGGCGGTCTTCAGCGTCGTTCCATCCGCCTGGGTCATCAAGAGAACCGGGATGGTGATGTCGGGCGCCGTTCCGGATGGGGTGATGAGCGGCGGGGTCGCCGTGTTGTTGGCGACGAGCAGGCCAATGGCCCCCGCATCCTGTGCATTGCGGGCCTTCTCGACGAAGGTACAGCCCGCGTCCGCCGACGGGCCACCGCGATCGAGAATCGCGATCTTCCCGTCGAGCGGCGCCAGCCTCCCCTGGCCCGTGCAGCCGTACCCCGTGGAGCCCGTGGCGAGTGGACCCGAGACGCCAGCGTCGGTGATCGAAGCGCTGAACTGCGCCACGGACACCTCCGCGTAGTCGGCCACCACCGACGGAGTCGCCGGGGCCGAGCTGATGCGAACGAGTGGCCCGAAGCCGGTCACCGCTGGGACGGCGGCCTTGACCACCGGCCCATCCCAGGCGAGCGCGCCGCTGATTGCCGAGGCCTGGCGGGCGAGGGCGTCGATGTCCACCCAGTGCATCCCCGAGCCCTCGTCGTAGAGGTAGTACGCCCAGATGTCGGGCTCGTTGTTCCCGGCGAACTCGCCGGTGCCGGGGTCGGTGAGGCTGATGAAGCCGAGGCCGTGTCCGAACTCGTGCAGCACCACGGTGAGCAGGTCGATGAGGCTCCCGTGCTGGTTGTCCAGCCCGTAGTAGAAGCGGAGGCCGTTGCAGTTGGTCGCTGCGGGATCATCCAGCGAGGAGTTGAAGCGGGCGACGATGTCGTAGTTGGTCTCGGCCGTGCCCGTACCGGAGACGAGCGGCTGGCCGGCGAAGCTTGCGCTCAGGGCCGAGACGTACCAGGTGTGGGGCTTCGGGAAGACCGAGCCCGGGACGCCGCTTGGAAGCGTGGGGTCGTCGCTCGCGAAGATGTTGGTGGGCCCCGCGCTGCCGAGCGTGGCTCCGCTGCTGTCGCAGGACAGCGGCTGGAAGTGCGAGAGCACGGTGATCGGTGCAGCGCTCTGGAGCGCATTCCCCCAGATCTCGGCCGCGGTCCGGAAGACGACCAGGCGCTGGGCGCCGAGGGTCGTTCCGCAGTTTCCTCCGACGGGCGCCACTGGCGTCGGGTCGTTGAACCCCGCGTCGGGCGCGTCCGCGTTGACGATGACGATGGTCGCCTTGCCGTGCGCCACCGCCGCGACCAGGATCAGCGCTGCCCCGAGAGCCCCGCCGAGCGCCCTCACTGGACCTCTCCCTGCGTGTTGCCCACCAGGAACGACTCGGCGGCAGGGGCATTGTCGACGCAGCTGACGGAGGCCTTCCCGTCCGCACCCATCTTCCCGACGACGACGTGGCTGAAGCCGTTTCCGAGGCTCACCCGGCGCATTCGCTCACCGCTGGGGAGCGTGACGATGTCCCGCTGCGCCGCCGAGCGATCCGTGGCCACCCGCACCGCGTCGCGCACGCCCGAGGGCACGGCGGTCGAGCTCGCCGGCGGCGCGCTCGCTCCAGGACCAGCGTTGCAGCCCGCCAGGCAGCACAGCGCGATCGCCATCCGCGCAGCGATGGCGCCTGCGCGCTTCACGTCTCCGTTCATGCGTCCTCCACTTCCAGCGGTTTCCGAGCCTAGGCCAGACCGTCCAGCCGAGGTCAGCCCCTTCGCTCGCCGCGGTTGCCGGGTGTACTCGCGACCCCTCCCGCGAGACGCAACGGGATGCCGTCGTGGTGTCGGCCCGGTCGAGGGAGACTCTCCCCCCCGTGGACGCAGGCTCCCCACGGCGCCGGAGGGCATGCACTCGATCAGAATGCCCGACCGCCCTCGACCTCGGTCACCAGGCGGCTCCGGTAGTCGTGGTAGTCGACCTCGACCGCGTGGCGGATCGAGTCGGTGAAGGCGTAGTCCGGGTGGCTGAGCTCGCGGCGGATGGCGGCGTCGATGTTCGCGGGGCGCTTCCAGGCGCCGAGGAGCGCCCGCGCCACCAGCCTCCCTTGCCAGTCCGCGAGCGGCCAGATGCACCCCTGCGGCTGGAACAGGCCGATGAAGAAGAGGTCCTCGAACCGGGGATGGAAGACCTTGAGGTACAGCGGCACCTCCTTCCCCGAGTAGTCGCCCACCTCCTCGGTGTCGAGGTACGGGAAGCGGGTCACGTAGCCGGTCGCGGCGATGATGGCGTCGAACTCGCCCGAGGTGCCGTCCACGAAGTGCACCGTCTTGCCGTCCAGGCGCGTGATGTCCGGGCGCGGGTGAATCCGACCGTGGCGGATGAAGTAGAAGAGCTCCGAGTTCAGGGTCGGGTGCGCCTCGAGCGGGCCGTGCTCCGGCTCGGGCAGCCCGTAGTGCGTGTTCTTCCCCTGCACCAGGCGGATGGTGAGCTTCATCATCTGCTGGCGGATGGGCTTGGGAAGCTTGCGCATCAGCCGCTCGTTGATGACGTCCGTCGGCAGGCCCATCAGGAACTTGGGAATGAACCAGTAGCCGCGGCGCATGCTGATCTCGGTGCGCGCCGAGCGACGGGCGGTCTCCACCGCGATGTCGCAGGCCGAGTTCCCGCCGCCGATGACCAGCACCCGCTTCCCGGCGAACGGCTCGGCGCTCTTGTAGGCGTGGCTATGGAGGAGCTCGCCGGTGAACGTCCCCGGGTAGCTCGGCATCCGCGGGTCCCAGTGGTGGCCGGAGGCGACCAAGAGAGCGTCGAAGTCCTCGCGCCGGCCGTCCCCGAGCGTCACGGTCCAGCCGCCACCGGGGCGGTGGCGCGCGCTCCTCACCTCGGTGCCGAGCTGGATCACGCGGTCCACGCCAAAGTGCCGGGCATAGCTCTGGAAGTACTCCTTGAGCTGGGCGTGCCCCGGGTAGTCCGGGTAGCTGTCCGGCATCGGGAAGTCCTCGTACTGCGACATCCGCTTCGAGGAGATGATGTGCGTGGTCTCGAAGACGCTGGAGTGACTTTCCCCCGGGCGGTAGATCCAGTTGCCGCCCACCTCCGTGTTCTTGTCGTAGACGACGACGTCGTGGATCCCGGCCGCGAGCAGATTCTTCGCCGCGGCGATGCCGGACGGACCGGCGCCGATGACGCACACGCGTGGCCGGGCGAGGGTCTTCTGCTCCATTGCTCCTGCTCCTCCGTGACGTCCACGTTCGCACAACCGCACGGCCGGTGGGGAACCTGGGGCCGGCGCGTGCTGGCCCGTGCGCGCCGGAATTCAAGGGCGTTCTGGTAACCTCGCCCGGGCGCCTCGACCCATGGCCTTCCTCCCCAGCTCCGAATCCCCTCCGCCCGAGGACCGGGCCCGCCACCGCCTCGTCCTCCCCGAGCGCCCGCCGCCGTCGGGTCCGCCGTGGAAGCAGTGGCTGCGCCGCAGCTGGAAGCTCCTCGCGTTCCTGGCGCTGGTGGGGGGGACCGCGGCCGTCGTGGGAGCGATGATCGTCTATTACATCTTCAGCCAGGGACTCCCGGACATCCCCCGCATCGCCGCCTGGGCCCCGCCGCTGCTGACCGAGGTCTACGCCGACGACCAGGTGCTGGCGGGTGAGTTCTACGACGAGCGGCGGAAGGTCGTGCCGTACGAGCGCATCCCCAAGCGGCTGGTCCAGGCCTTCATCGCCTCGGAGGACGCGAGCTTCTTCGATCACCCCGGGATCGACGCGTTCGGGACCTTCCGCGCCGCCATCAAGACCGTGCTCAAGAAGTCCACCGGCGCGGGGAGCGTGCAGGGCGGATCGACGCTCACCCAGCAGACGGCCAAGGCGCTCCTCATCTCGAGCGAGGGCTTCGAGCGGGCCACCAAGCGCAGCGGCTCGGCGGGACTCAAGCGCAAGGCGCGCGAGGCCATCCTCGCGCTCCGGCTGGAGAAGGCGCTGCGCAAGGAGGAGATCCTCTACCTCTACCTGAACGGCGTGTACCTCGGGCACCACAGCTACGGGGTGCAGGCGGCCGCCGAGAACTACTTCCGCAA